>SKNW01000021.1 GCA_007120305.1 Gemmatimonadota bacterium
CGGGGCTGAGGGGCGCGGGGCTGAGGGGCGCGGGGCAGCAGGGGATGGGAGGACGAAAGCCTGCCGCGCGCGGCTGTCGCTTCCCGTTCTCCCGGGCGAGTGCCTCGAGGGGGCGACGGCGATCCTCCGGATCGGTGGGATGCTGCCGCCACCGTCGATCCTCGAGGGTCAGCCCTCGGGGGCCCAGGAAGCGGAGGTGGCCCCCGCCCAGCGACTGGACCTGCCATCGCCCCTCGTGAACCAGACGGTGATGCGTGCGGCAGAGGGAGACGCAGTTCTCCAGCGAGGTCGCGCCACCGTCGGCCCAGTGTTTCAGGTGATGCGCCTCCGTGTAGGGGGAGGTGCACCCCGGAAAGCGGCAGCACCGGCCGTCCCGAAGGTCCAGCGCCCGCCGCATGGCCGGGCTCACCACCCGGCGGGCGTGGCCCAGGTTCAGGAGGTTGCCATCGGAGTCCAGGTGGACCGAGACCACCGAGGCATCGCAGGCGATGCGCCGAGACGTTTCATGTGAAACGCGCACCCCGTCTTCCAGGTGGGAGCGCCCGGAACCCCGGGTGGGATCGTCGGCCCGGAGGACCGCGGGCTCCACGTGGAGCATGACCTGATAGCGGCCGGCGCCCAGGCCGGAGCGGGGGAGCGTGCGGGTACGGGGGCCAGAGGAGGGAGTCGAGCGGCGGGGTGAGGGCTTCCCGGCGTCAAGGGCGACCTCGGGGCCCTCTACCCACTTCGTGGTGGGCGCATCCTCCCCTTTTTGAGCCCCCTCCGTGCTCAGCGCCACCTCCGCCAGGAGCACCAACGCATCCGCCCGGCGCCGAGACGCCGCCTCCTCCGCATCCCTTCGGGCCCGCGCAGCGCTCCGCCGATCACCGGGAAGCTGCGCCCTTCCCTCCAGCACTTCCCTGGGAAGCTCCACCTGGGCCGCAAGCACCTGCCCCGGCCAGGCCTCACGGAAGAGATGATCCGAAAAGGCATCGATGGCCTGGCGAAGGAGGGCGCCCTGCTCCGGAGTCAGGCAGCCCCGAAGGGTGTAGGTCCCATCCAGTTCAGGCACGATACTGAGCCCCCTGGCCTCGTGGCGGGCCTGGTCTCGCTCCAGCATCTCTTCCGACGAATCGGCCCGCCACCCGCGAACGAAGCGCTCCACCTGGGCCACGCTCATCCCCTCCACCGCCTCCAGGATCTCGTCCTCGTCCCGGGGCGTGGCCACCCGGGTGAGGGCGCGCACATGGCTGTAAGTGAGCCCCCCCTGCCGAAAACGGGCGCTGAGCAGCGGCAGCTCGTGCAGGGCCCGCGCCACCCGGACCTTCTCCCGAGCCGTGGCGCGGTCGGTACCCACCCGATGGGCGTACCATTCCGCCGCCGAACGGAAGCCCGACAGGGTCCACCCCTCCATCCGGTCGAAGTCGAAGAGGAGCCGGAGTCGCTCGTGCTCTGCGGCCTCCATGTGGGCGCTGAGTTCGAGAATCCGTTCCTCCACCTCGCACACCCGGTCCGGATCCGCCCAGGGGTCGAAGGGCTCCATCTCTTCTCCGGCCAGGCGGGCCGCCATGACCAGCGGGACCTCCGGATCGGTGGAGCCCAGAGGCGTGAGGCGGGAGGGCACACCGCGGGAGGGCGAACCCTTCCGGCGCGGCGGGTCTCCCCTCCCATCCCACCTGGGCGATTCCCGCGGGCCTCGGGGAGCGGCCAACCCGCGCAGGTGCTCGAGATCGGGACTAACATCACTGTTCCGCATCCTCTTCCTCCTCCACGCTCCGGGATCAGCTCGCCATGGCCGCGGGCATTGGAATCGCACGCATCCTGCACAGCCACAATCAGATACAGAAATATAACCATCGGGTTTTCCACCCTCGGGAGGGGGTTCAGGAGGGCTCCGGCGCCACGGTGAGACCTTCAAGGGTGGATCGGCGCCGCGAAGGTGGCGAGAGGGGCCGCCATGAGCTCCAGAGGGGGCTCGGACGCACGGTCTCGAGTTTCCGGCGTCTGTCATGCCGAAAGCTGTCAAGGCCTGTCCCCTTCGAAAATCGGACGTTCGCATGGGAAGTCGGGCGTAACGTCGGGCGCAACGTCATTCGCATGGTAAGTCGGGACGACTATTCCACGTGGCGGTGGACCCGCGACGGCTCGGGGGAGCCACCCGGCACCACGCTTCACGTGAAACGTCGGGTCCCATGACGGAAAGGCTCGGGATCGCGCCCTGCGGCCGACGGCGCGACATTCCCCCGGCAACATCCCCGATCCGACCCGATCCGATCCGCTCCGATCCGCTCCGACCCAGTCCGACCCAGTCCGACCCGATCCGCCTCTGTCCGCGAGTCCGCCCCCGACCCCATGTCGATCCTCCACATCCCCACATGGCGCCTCAACAGCGCCCTCTTCCTGCTCTTTCTCGCCCTCGCGATCTACCTGGGGCTATCGCTTCCGGACCGCTATCCGGTGCACTTCGATCTGGCGGGGGAGCCCACGCGGTGGGAGGAGCGGGGGATCGGGATGTGGGTGCTCCTTGTGGCCATCGGAAGCTTCAGCTTCGGGCAGATGCACCTGTTTCAGCGGGTGCTCCTCACGGATCCGGACAGCCGGCTCCTGAACGTGCCGTACAAGGAGGCCTTCTTCCGCCTTCCCCGGGAGCGAAGAATCCCCGTGTTCCGGCGCATGAACCGGATGCTGGGCCTCCTGAACACGAGCCTTCTCGTGATCTTCACGGCCCTGCTTCTCGTCACCTGGTGGTCGGCCCACCAGCCCGGCGGCTGGCCGGCCCGGGTCTCGCTCTGGAGCCTGTGGCTGGCCCTGGCCTTCGCCCTGGTCTTCCCCCTCACCGAGGCATGGGGAGCAAGCCGGATGATCCGGCGGAAGCTGGAGGAGGAGGGGCTGTGGCCCCCGGATGCCACCATCTCCACGCCCGACGATCCGGGGTTCCGCTCTGGCGCCGGGCAGAAAGGCGCAGCAGACTAGGGGCATGGAGCCCCCCACCTCACGCCCCAAGGTCCTGGCCCGGGAACTGGGCGAGTTCCTCTTCCAGTTTTCCATCGCCCTCCACCGGTTCGGCATCTACCCTCGGGATCACCCGGCCCTGGTCCCCCTCACGGCTTCGATCCTGGGTCGCCTCCGCGTGCTTCTGCTCGAACGGGAGCGGCTCACCCTGGGCGTGGCCCAGTCCCAGCTCGTCATCGAGGGCGTGGCCACGGACCGGAGGAACCCGGTCCTGCGCGAACTGGCCCGCCGCCTTCATGACCACCAGATCGGGGCCATCACCTTTCGGCGAGAGGTGGACGAGCGCAGCCTCCAATGGCTCCTGGACGCCCTCGCCGTGCACCCCGAGCGGAGTGGAGAACCGGAAGGCCTTCGCCCAGCCTCGGAGCGCCCTTCCCTTACCGGCATCATCCTTCACCCCCTGGGCTACGACCTCCTCTCGCTGCAGGGTGGAGAGGAGGAGGCCTGGCGACCCGAACCGGCACGGGCCACGAGTCTCTGGATGGGACTGGCCCAGGCCGCCATGGCGACTTCCCGGGAGGCATCGGTCGAGGCAAGCCTTCCTGGACCCGCGCCGGATCCGGGGGACCCGCCAACCTCGGGAAACGCGGCATCCCCGGGAACCCACACGGCGGGGGGAGCCGAGGTGGCTCACTCCCTGGCGACCCACCGCAGGGAGTCGGCCTACGAACAGGTGATCGTCGGCTACCTCCTGCAGATCGCCGAGGAGCTGCGCCACGGAGCCGGCCCCGAGGTGGACGGGGTGCGGCGTCGGATGGTGGAGATGGTCCGGGAACTGGACGAGGACACCCTGGAGCGGATTCTGCGCATGGGCGGAGACACCGCCCGCCTCCGGAGCTTCATGCTGGACTCGAGCGAGGCCCTGAACCTGGATGCCGTAATGAAGCTCCTTCGGGCCGCCGCCAGCTCGACGGAGCGGAATCTCTCCAGCCCCCTGACCCGGGTGCTCACCAAGCTCGCCCTCCACGCGGAGCAGGGCGACGAGGGCGTCCGGGATCGGGCTGCCGGGGCTTTTCGGGAGACGGTGGAGGCCGTGATCCTCGACTGGGATGCGGAGGCCGAGGAGGAGGCCGAGAGGGAAACAGAGGGGGAGAGGGAAACAGAGGGGGAGGACGAGGGCGTTGCTCCCGCCTCCGGCCGCGGCAGCGGCATCTTCGCTGCCACCTCACCCGACTACAGCCTCCTTCTGGATACCATGGCCCGTGCCTCCCCTCTCTTCCCCGCCATCCCGGGCGAAGAGGGCGAGGGGTACGGGATGGAGGGACCCGATGGGGCCCTTCGTCTGATCCAGACGGCCCTGGAGGTGAACGGCGACGGTCCCATGGTGCGCCGAGCGGTGGCCGCGCTGACGGCAGAAGGGCGAGTCCTGGAGATCCTGCGGCTCACCGATGCATGGGCGCCCGATACCTGGCCACCCGATACCTGGCCGCCCTCGGAGGTGGCAACCGACGGGTGTCTCGCCCATCGCCTCCGGGAGGAGCTGGCGACGCCAGGGGAACTGGCCCGGCTCCTTTCCGCCGGAGAACGAATCGCGGGAGACCGGGCTGCCGGAGACCGGATCGCAAGGAATCGGGACCCGGGGGCCGTGGTCGAGATGACGGAACGGGTGGGGGAGGCGGCCATCGGTCCCCTGCTGGATGCGCTGGAGGGATCCGAATCCCGCACGGTACGACGTCGGGCCTTTGATGCCCTCGCCGGCCTGGGTCCGCGCCTGGCCCATGGCCTGACCCCCCGGATCCCCGAACTCGGCAGGGACCCCCGCTGGTACGTACGCCGAAACCTCCTCTCGCTGCTGCGGAGCGCGGGAGAGGTGCCGGATGGATTCTCCCCCCTTCCCTTCCTGCGCGATCCGGATGTGCGGGTCCGGAAGGCGGCGCTGCTCCTGGCCGTAGACCTCTCCCGGAAGCCGGCGGCCACGGAAGAGCAGGGGGAGATGCGCGTGGAAGTCCGGTCGGAGATGCGCGCGGAGGCCCTCCGGACGGCGCTGGACGATCCCGAGGCCGGCGTCCTGCGCACGGCCCTCCTGGAACTCCAGTCCGGTCTCCCCGATTCGGTGATCCCCCGCCTGGTTCACGGGCTCCTGGCCGCCACCGACGCGGACGCGGAGAGGGCGAGCGAGCTACGCCCCCTGGCCCTGCGGGCTCTGCGCGGATGCCCGGCCCGACCGGCCCTGGACGCGGCACTCCAGGTCCTCGACGGTGGGCGCACCCTTCTGGGGCGACGCAAGCTTCCTCCCGCCTCGCCCGAAGTCCGGGAGGCGCTGGGGGTGGCCCTCTCCCCGCCCTGGCGTGGCCATCCGGACACGGATTGGATCGGACCCGCCCTCGAGCTGGGAGCCTCACGGGATCCGGACTATGCGGCCTGGGTCCGGGCTCTGGAACCCGGGGAGTCGGGCCCCGCATGAACGAGTTCCAGCGCCGGGCCGCCGACCTCCTGACCGCCCTGGGGCGAGCCTTCTCGGTCCTGACCCTCTATGGGCCCGAGCATCCCCGTCGCGCCGAGGTGGAGAGAGAGGTCTTCCGAAGTCTGGTCCACCTGAAGGAGCTTGAGTCCCTCCCCACCCTCACGTTTCTCGACGACGAGGTGGTGGTGAACCGAAGACCCCAGCGTGAACTCCGGGGGTGGAGGTGGGCCCCCCGGCTCTCGGAGGTGGGCATCCAGCGCATCGAGTTCCCCAGCACCCCGAATCCCGAGGACCTCCACCTGTTCCTCCGGGAGGCCTCGGCCCGCCTGACCCGCCCCCCCGGAAGCCCCGCCGAAACGGAGGCGCAGGCCAGGGAGCTCCAGCCGGGAGTGATCGGTGCCTCCATCCGCTTCGGGCGCGTCGGGCTCGGTGGCCACCGTCTTCAGGAGAACACGATGGCCCCCGTGGTCACGGCCACGCTGGACTTCAGCCTTGACGAGGAACTCGACGCCACGGAATGGCTGCAGACCGAGGTCCGCCAGGGGAGGGACCTCCCGCTGGCCGAGGCGGAGGCCGTCGTCCGGTCACTGGCGGTGGCCGCACGCGGGCACCAGGCGGCGCTGGCCACCCTCCTGCGCCCTGGGCCGAGTGCGGCGCAGCCTGGGCCGAGTGCGGCGCAGCCTGGGCCGAGTGCGGCGCAGCCAGGAGCAGGCGCGGCGCGGCCTGACCCCTTCGCCTCCGTCCACGCCATGAACACGGCGGTTCTGGCCATGGCCCTGGCGGAGTTCCTGGAAATGGACTCCCGCGCCGTCCGGACGGTGGGGATCGCGGGTCTCCTCCACGACGTGGGGATGGCCCGGATCCCCCCCGAACTCCTGGCGCGCCCCGGTCCCCTGAGCCCGGAGGAGCAGTGCCAGGTGGAGCGCCACCCTGTAGAGGGGGCGCGCCTCCTCCTCGGGAGCGACGAGAAGCTCGAGGTGGCCGCCGTGGTGGCCTGCGAGCACCATGTGCGATACGATGGCGCGGGGTATCCCCGATTCCGGATCCCCCGACCCCTGCACCCGGTGAGTCACCTGGTGCAGCTCTGTGCCACCTTCGATTCCCTGATGAGCGACCGGCCCTGGAGGGGGAGGTGGAAGGAACCCGATGCCCTCGCCTATCTTGAATCCGGAGCCGGAACCGAGTTCCACCCCGAGTTCGCGCGGGAGTTCGTGCGAATGATCCGCCTCGAGCGCGCCCTCTGACGCCGGCGCACACCCTGATTCCCTGGAGTTCTGCCGTGTCCCTGTCGCCCCGTGCCGTGCTTCGTGCCGCGATCTTCCCCCTCCTTATGGCCCCGCTCCTCCTCTTCCCGGCCGTTGTCCCGGCGGCAGGCGCGGAGGCGGAGGCAGCGACGAGGATCGCATCGAACGAGATCGCATCGAGCCAGGACGACACCGGCTTCCTTCCCGTGCGCATCGATGCCCAGGGAAACCGTGTCTTCCTCCGCATCCCCGAAACCCGCCTCGGGGAGGACTTCCTCTACACGAACACCCTGGCCACCGGCCTCGGCTCCACCCGGACCCAGCTGGACCGAGGGCAGACGGGCTCCTCGTCCGTGGTGCGGCTCGAGCGGCGGGGGAACCGGGTCCACATGGTCCGGGACAACTGGTCCATCCGTGCCATCGGCGCCGACGAGGCCGGGACGCGGGCGGCCGAGGAAGCCTTTCCCACGTCGGTCATCGCCTCCTTTCCCATCGAGTCCGACGAAGGGGGGATCGTGGAGGTGGATGCCTCCTCCCTCTTCTTCTCCGACGTTTGGGGCGTGGCCGATCGGCTCCGGGCCGGGGGCCAGGGAACCTCGAGGGTGGACCGCGACCGGAGCTGGGTGGTGGAGGATTCCAGCGGCTCCTTCCCCCTGAACACCGAACTCCGGGTGGCCCTCACCTTCGTCGGCGATCAGCCGGGGCCCGAACTCCGCCGTACCGCCCCCGACGGCTCCGCCGCCACCTTCCAGCAGCATCACTCCCTGGTGCACCTCCCCGATGACACCGGATTCCGCCCCCGGGTCAACGACCTCAGGGCCGGACTCTTCGGCACCTCGTTCTGGGACTTCGCCCAGGGGTTCGACCAGATGTACCGGGGCACCTTCACGAACCGCTGGCGCCTGGTCCCCTCCGACACCGCCGCCTACCTCCGCGGGGAGCTGGTGGAGCCGGTGGAGCCCATCGTCTACTACATGGACCCGGGCATCCCCGAGCCCTACCGCTCGAACTTCATCGAGGGGGGGAACTGGTGGAACGGGATCTTCGAAGCCGCGGGCTTCCGGAACGCCTTCGATGTCCGGGAGCTGCCGGAGGGGGCGAACCCCATGGACATCCGGTACAACATGATCTACTGGGTGCATCGGCAGGGGCCAGGCCCCTCGGTGGGACCCTCGTACTCGGATCCCCGCACCGGGGAGATCCTGAAGACGGTGATCCGCATGGATTCCTGGCGGTCCCTGGTGGATTACAACATCTGGGCGGGGCTCGTCCCCGCAGCCGGGGATGCGGGGCTGAACGTGGATGCCGAAGACTTCGTCATGGCCCGCCGACGCCAGCATACGGCCCACGAGATCGGCCATACGCTGGGGGTGGCCCACAACTTCATTTCCGCCTCCCAGGATCGGGCCTCCGTCATGGACTACCCGGCCCCCCTGATCCACCTCCGCACCGACGGCACGCTGGACCTCTCCGACGCCTACCGCGACGGGGGCGGGGCCTGGGATTCCCTGGCCATCCGGTACGCCTACACCTGGTATCCGGATGAGGCGAGCGAGGCGGCGGGACTGCGGCAGATCATCACGGACGGGCTGGCCGAGGGGCTCCGGTTCATCACCGGCGGCCACGCGGGGCAGGCCGGGTCGATTCCCGCGGCCACCCAGTGGATCGAGGGAAGCACCATGCTGGAGGCACTGGAGCGGACCTCGGCCGTGCGCCGGGTGGCGGTGGATCGCTTCGACGAGCGGGCCATTGCCGAAGGGGAGGCCATGTCCATGCTGAACATGCGCTTCGCCCATGTCTACCTGCATCACCGGTACGCGCTGGAAGGGGCCATCAAGTACGTGGGGGGGATGGACTTCACCTACGCCCTGCGGGGCGACGGCCAGACTCCGGCGCGGGTGCTCCCGGCAGGGGAGCAGCGGGAGGCCCTGGCCCGGGTGCTGGCCCACCTCCAGCCGGCGGAGCTTCGCATTCCCGACCGGATCGCGAACCTGATTCCCCCCTCGCCCCCGGGGATGGATGGCTCCGAGGTCTGGATTCCCTCCCAGGCGGGGACGGCCTTTGATGTGATTTCCATGGCCGGAGGGCTCGCCACCGAGATCGTGGAGAACCTCCTCCACCGGGACCGCCTGGCCCGGGTCGCCCTCTTCCATGCCCGGGGGGCCGGCACACCGTCGGTGGCCGAGGTGCTGGGCGCCGTCACCGAGGCAGGGTGGGGCGGAAGCCCCGGCGGGGATGCCACGGACCAGGCGCTGCGCCGCACCGTCCAGCGGGTGATCCTGAACACCTACCTGGACCTGGCCGGGGATGCCCGGACCGTGGCCGAGGTGCGGGCCCTCCTGGACCACGAGCTCGTCCGACTGCGGGCGCGGGCGGAAGGCGCGTCCGGCGGCGGGCCCGAGTGGGAGGCGCACCGGGCGGCGGTGGTGCGCCACATCGACCGCTACATGGCCGGAGAGGACGACCCGTCGAGCCGCTCCCGCTACCCGGTGGTCCCGCTCCCCTGGCCCTGAGCAGGGGCGTCGCCCGGCGGGGCAGCGGCGTCAGGCGCGGCGGCGTCAGGGTCGGCGGCGTCAGGGTCGGTGGCGTCAGGGTCGGCGGCGTCAGGGTCGGCGGCGTCAGGGTCGGCGGTGGCGGCCAGCCAGATGTGGCGATCCATGGAGAGGGCGCCCCCTCCCGTCCGAAGCAGCACCAGGCAGGCCCCGATCAGAACGGCTTCAAGTACCACGGGCTCCGGCCCCTGCAGGAGGAGGACCGCCATGGCCGCAAGGAGGATGCTGACCAGGGGAAAGGCCGCCACCCGCACGCCGAGCCCCACCAGGATGAGAAGGGCGCACGCCACCTCGAAGCCGCCCACCAGGGGGGCAAAGAACCCGGGAAAGGGGAACCCCATGGCGTCGAAGCGACCGATCCCGTGAAGGTGGGGGGCGAGGAACTTGCGGCCCCCCTCGAAGAGGAAGACGCCGGCCACGCCCACCCTCAGCAGGAGAGGGAGGACGCTGGCGCCGGTGCGGAGCACGATGTAGCCGGGCGGCGCATCGCCGGGAATGGTCGGGGTCATCCCGGAAGCTAGAGCACGCCCGCCGTTCAAGAAATCCCGAAGGAACCGGTCCCTGTCATCTCGAGATCTTCCACCATGCCCTACGACCCCCTCCCCCCGACCTCCCACCCCGCCCCCGATGTCCCCGCCTCCCCTCCCGCCGGACGGAGGGCCGCTCCCCCCGCGGCGGTGGCCCTCGTGGGGCCCGGCCAGGTCGGACGAGCCCTGCTGGAGCAGATGGTCGCGGCCGGCCCTCGCCTTCGCGAGAGCGGGCGCGCCGAGATCCGGGTGGTGGCCCTGGCCACCTCGCGCCGGATGCGCCTTTCCCACGAGTTCGCGGATCCGCTGGCCGCCGCCGACGCCCTCCGGGATCCGGCGGCCCCGGCCGAAGAGACCGACCTTGTGCGCCTCGCGCTCCACCTCCGGAGGGTGGCCGCCGAGTCGGGGGCCCGCCCCATCCTGGTGGACGCCACGGCCTCCGATGCCCTGGCCGAGCGGTACGCCGCCTGGCTCGAGGCCGGTCTCCACATCGTGACACCCAACAAGCACGCCGGCGCCGGCCCCCTGCTCCGTCACCGCCGCATCCTGCGGGCGGCACGGGCGGGGGGAACCCACTGGCGGTACGAGGCCACGGTGGGGGCGGGACTCCCCGTGCTCTCGACGCTCCAGGACCTGGTGGCCACCGGCGACGAGGTCGTGGCCGTGGAGGGGCTTCTGTCCGGCTCCCTGGCCTTTCTCCTCTCGGCGTGGGAAGGGGGGGAGCCCCTCTCCCGGAGCCTCCCCCGGGCCCGGGAGCTGGGGTACACCGAGCCCGATCCCCGGGAGGATCTCTCGGGGATGGACGTGGCCCGAAAGCTGGTGATCCTGGCCCGGGAGGCCGGCGCCTCGCTGGAGCTGGGCCAGGTTCGCCTGGAAGGCCTGGTGCCGGATGCGCTGGCAGCGGGGGACACGGAGGCATTTCTCCAGCGCCTGGATCTGCTGGACGCGGCGCTGTCGCCCCGGCTCGAGAGCCTCCGCGCACCCGGACACGTGATCCGCTTCGTCGGCCGCTACACCCCCGCCGGGGGCGCCGTCGCCGGACCCGTGGCCCTCCCGCCCGACCACCCCTTCGCGGGGCTGGGTCCCACGGGGAGCGCCGTGGCCTTCAGCACGCGGCGCTACCATCCAGATCCCCTCACCATCCACGGGCCCGGGGCCGGGCCGGAGGTCACGGCCGGCGGAATCTTTGCGGACCTCCTCCGGGTCGTGGAGGCCCGATGAGCGCAGGTTCGCCCGCATCCTGGGCCGAGGCGTGGGCCCCCGTGTCGGTGGGGAACATCTCCGTGGGATTCGACCTCCTGGGGCACACGCTGGGGATCGGGGGGGACCGGGTCCGGGTGGAGCTGGACCCTGAGAATCCCGGGGTGCGAATCCACGACGTGCAGTGGGAGGAGGGGACGCTTCCGCCGGGCGCGGCGCCCCCCGAGCTTCCCCTGGTCGCACACCGGAACACCGCCGGTGCGGCACTCCTGGCCCTCCTCAAGGGGACCGGTGAAGGTGGACTTCCCCCCGGTACGGGACTCCGGGTGGAGATCCGGAAGGGAATTCCCCTGGGCTCGGGAATGGGCGGATCGGCCGCCTCCGCCGTGGCCGCCCTGACCGCCGCCAACCACCTACTTCCGAATCCCCTGGAGCCCCGGGATCTCTACCCCTTTGCCCTGGCGGGCGAGGCCGTGGCCAGCGGCACGCTCCACGGCGACAACGTGGCGCCCCAGCTCCTGGGGGGAGTGGTGCTGGCGCTCGCGGATCGACTGGTCCCCCTCCCCTGGCCCGAGGCGTGGGACCTGCACTGTGCCCTGGTTCACCCGCACCAGGTGCTGGAGACCCGCAGGGCCCGGGAGGTGCTGACAGCCCCCTTTCCCCTCGGGGATGTGGTTACCCAGTCGGAGCGCCTGGCACGGTTCCTGGCTGCCTGCCACCTGGGGGATCTCTCGCTCCTCCGGGGTCACCTGGTCGATGCCCTCGTGGAGCCCCGTCGGGCGCCGCTGATTCCCGGCTTTCACGAGGCCCGGGATGCCGCCCTGGACGCCGGGGCCCTGGGCGCCGGCATCTCGGGCGGCGGCCCCAGTCTCTTTGCCTGGTTCGAGGGCGAGGCGGCCGCCCGCAAGGGTGCAGCGGCCATGCGAGAGGCCCTGGAGGGGCTGGGGATCGGGGCGGACGCGTGGAGCGCCCCCGTCATGGGCCCCTCCGCCCGGGTGGAATCCCATGGGTGAGCCCCGGATGCGGATGATCAGCACCCGGGGCGAAGCGGGACCCGGCTCTGCCACTCCAACCGACGCCGGGGTCTCGTTCTCGGCGGCCCTGGCCCGTGGGCTCGCTCCCGACGGGGGCCTCTACCTCCCGGACCGCCTTCCCCGGATCCCGCCTCCGGTCCTTCGGCGCCTGGGAGACGCGGCGGCCTCGGACACCGGGTCGCCGGCGGCGCTGGCCGAAGCGGCGCAGGCCATCGTGGAGCCCTTTCTCGAACACCCGGACGACGCCCGGCTCCGGGAGGCGCTGCCGGAGCTCTGCGCCCAGGCCTTTTCCGCTCCCATCCCCCTGAAGCGACTGGATGCCGGCTCCGGCCTCCTGGAACTCTTCCACGGACCCACCGCGGCCTTCAAGGACTTCGGCGCCCGGTTCCTGGCGGGCGCCCTGGCGCTGGAAGGAATCCCCGGTACCCCGCACCGGGGTCACGTTCTCGTGGCCACCTCGGGCGACACCGGGAGCGCGGTGGGCGCCGCCTTCGAGGGCCGCCCGAGCTTCCGGGTCTCCATTCTCTTTCCGGAACGCGGCGTCTCGGAGCGGCAGGCCCACCTCCTCTCCTGCTTCGGTGGCGAGGACGGCAACGTGGCCAGCTACCGGGTGGCCGGAACCTTCGACGACGCCCAGCGCATGGTAAAGTCGGCGCTGGCCGACGCGGACCTGGTCCGGACCCAACGGCTCACCAGCGCCAACAGCATCTCGCTGGGCCGCCTTCTCCCCCAGGCCACCTGGTTCGCCCACGCCGCACTGGCCTGGCAGCACGGCACCGGCGAGGTCCCGGGGTTCATCATTCCCAGCGGGAACTTCGGGCACGGGCTGGCCGCCCTCTGGGCGCGGGCCATGGGGTTTCCCGTAGGACCCGTGCACCTGGCCACGAACCGGAATCGGGCCCTGGTGGACTGGGTGGAAACGGGGGAGGCCGCGCCCCGGAAGAGCGTCCGGACTCCGGCCAGCGCCATGGACGTGGGGGTACCGAGCAACCTGGAGCGACTTCGCTTCCAGGTGCGCCGGGATCCGGGGCTGGCGAGGGACCTGGACGCCACCGCCGTAGAGGATGCCGAGATCCTGGAGGCCGTGGGACGCGCCCCCGAACGGTGGGGCGTCATCGCCTGCCCGCACACGGCCTGTGCGCTCCACGTGCTTGAGGGCCACCGCGCACGGGGAGACACCCGGGGTTGGATCGTGACGGCCACGGCCCACCCGGCCAAGTTTCCCGAGATCGTCGAGCCCCGGATTGGACGCCCCGTCCCCCTCCCTCCGGCCCTGACACACCTCCTGGAACGCCCCGCCCGCTCCCGGCTCCTGGAGGCGGATCCTGCCGCCCTGGTCCGGGTCCTCGACGGGGAGGCGCGCCCGGAGGGGGAGAAGGGACCTGAGGAAAAGCGAAAAGGCGCGAATCCCTGATCCGGAGAACGGGATTCGCGCCTCGACAAAGTGCGCCGCCTAGGAATCGAACCTAGAACCTACTGGTTAAGAGCCAGTTGCTCTGCCAATTGAGCTAGCGGCGCGGGGACCGACTCCGCGCCTGGGGCTGCAGATCCGGAGCTTTCAAAGCTAATGGACCGCCCCGCCCCGTCAAGGCCGTCTCGTCCTGTCTCGCCGAGCCCCAACCGGCCCGGCCCGGCGCGCCCGTCAGGACCGGGGCGGCCCGGCCGGTCGCCACCGCGGGAGAATGTCGCCGCGGAAGTGTCGGTCTCGCAGGGATCCCCCCACCACCAGGGCCGCCGCCACCAGCACCAGGTTCTTCACGATGTACTGTCCCTCCAGCGTCAGACCGAAGGGGACCTGGGTGAAGCAGACCTCGGGGAGGAGGACCAGCGGGAGCATGGTCCCGGGCATCTGCAGGAGGAGGAGGGGAATGGCCACCCGCACCAGGGGACGCACCAGGAGGCACACCCCGATGACCATCTCCCAGATGCCGAGAATGGGGAGGAAGATGTTCGGATCCCACCAGTAGACCGTATTCCGCACGAGTTCGGCGGCCGGGCTCATGTCCACGAGCTTGAGCGCGCCGAACCAGATGAAGACCACGCCCAGCGAGAGCTGAAGGGCGGGCATCCCCCAGAGGCGGAGGGTCCACGAAATCGTGCGGTCCAGCTCGTCCAGCGCCGTTCTGCGGGGGGGCGGAAGTTCGTTCATCGCCTCGATCACCCCCGTGGCCCCCAATCGTTCCAGAGGCATCCGATGATCGGATCGGAGGGGTCCCGGTCGAGGGCTCGGGGGTAGGGCTCCGGGTGGCGGATCGAGGGCTCGGGGTGAGGGACCGTGACCCCAGGCGTTGCGCCCACGCCATGGTGATTCGGCCGCATCATGAGGGATTCCGAGGGGGAGGCGCCGGACCCTTTTCTCAGCAATCCATTGTCAAACAGGGGCTTACCGGATCTTGCCGGAGCTTTGCACCGCCCGGTTCCCGGGATGGCACGACGGGTGCATTCTCTTTGTGGCGGAGTGGGGAGGGGTCCCCGCTGCCCGTCTTTGACCAAAGGGAGCCACCGAATGTCGCGACCGATCATTCGCTGGTAGATGTCCCGGCGCCGTTCGCGGGACATGCAACGGGGGTACCGGCGCTGGCGCCGGTACCCCCGTTGTACGTTCCGGCATGGGAACGATGGAACCCTACTCCCCGCGCCCCGCGTGGCCGCGCCCCGCCTCCCCGCGCCCCGTCCGGCCCTTTCTGTCCTCTCGAAGCGTCCGGCGAAGGGCCGGCACGTAGAGGCCCAGGAGGCCCGCGGTCTGGATCACCAGGAGAGCCGCGAGTCCCAGCGAGAGACTCCGCTCCGCCAGCAGGACGCCGGCGCCAATGGCCACGGCAAAGACCACGGGGACGCCCAGCACGAAGCGGCGCGGGTAGGCCCGCATCGTCCTGAACGGCTCTTCGTCCCGCAGCGGACGCGGTGCCCGGCCGGAGCGCTCTCCTCTCGGAGGAGGCATCAGTAGGCGGCGATCCCCGTGGCCGCCTGCCCCAGGATCAGGCCGTGGATGTCGTGGGTTCCTTCGTAGGTGTAGACCGACTCCAGGTTCGCCATGTGACGCATGGCGGAATACTCCACGAGGATGCCGTTTCCGCCCAGGAGCCGCCGGGCCTCCCGCGCCACTTCGCAGGCCATGTTGACGTTGGTCCGCTTGGCCATGGACACCTGCTGCGGCGTCATCGTCCCCGCATCCTTGAGCCGCCCGAGCTGGAGCGCCATGAGCTGCCCCTGGGTGATCCCCGTGAGCATCTCGGCCAGGCGGATCTGCTGGATCTGCTTTCCGCCGATGACGGTGTCGAACATGACCCGCTCCTTCGCGTACTGAAGCGCCTCGTCGTAGCAGGCCATGGCGGCGCCCAGGGCACCCCAGGCGATCCCGAATCGGGCCTGGGTCAGGCACATGAGGGGACTCTTGAGCCCGCCCGACGCCGGGAGCAGGGCATCCTCCCCCACCTCCACGTCCTCCAGGTGAAGTTCGGAGGTGTCCGAGGCCAGGAGCGAGAGCTTCCCCTTCTGATCCCGGGCCGTGAACCCCTTCACATCGGTGGGCACGACGAAGCCACGGATGGACTTCGTGTCGCCGATCTCGCCGGTCTGGGCCCAGATGATGGCCACGTCGGCCATGGAGCCGTTGGTGATCCACATCTTGGTCCCGTTCAGGACCCACCCGCCGTCCGTCTTCCGAGCCGTGGTGATCATCCCGCCGGGGTTCGAACCGTAGTCGGGTTCGGTGAGGCCGAAGCACCCGATCTTCTCGCCCGTGGCCAGCTTCGGCAGCCATTCCCGCCGGTGCTCTTCCGAGCCGAAGGCGTGGATGGGGTACATGACCAGGGCCCCCTGCACGGAAGCGAAGGACCGCACACCCGAGTCCCCGCGCTCCAGCTCCTGCATGATGATGCCGTAGGCCACGTTGTTCAGCCCGGCGCAGCCGTACTCCTCGGGGAGGTTGGCGCCCAGCATCCCGAGTTCACCCATGCCGGAAATCAGCTCTCGCGGGAATTTCCGGCCGATGTAGGCCTCCTGGATCACCGGCATGACGTTTTCGTCCACCCACTGGCGGACGGTGTCGCGAATCATCCGCTCCTCGTCGGAGAGGAGGGAGTCGAGGTTGTAGAAATCCACGCCCTGGAAGCTGGATGCCATGGGAAGGGTCCTTGGAGGTCGAAAGGTCAGGTCAGGGAGGTCAGATCAGCGAGGTCAGGTCATGAAGTCAGGTCATGAAGTCAGGTCATGAAGTCAGGCGGGAGGCCTGGCCTCGACGGCCGGTCGATTCTGCCAGCGCTCCACGCCGTAGGCAAGCTCGCGGGCGACGCGGCTTCCCAGGTAGAAGGCCACCACCAGCGTGAGGGCCCATCCCGTCGGGATCAGCGAGAGGTCGGGCCGGATACCGAACCAGATGTAGAGGGCCAGCACCAGCACGAGCCCGCCACCGGAAGCCAGGCCGATCTTCAGGGCCCGTTTTCGGGCCCGGGCGATGCAGTCCTCGCACCACATGAGGCGATCCAGCTCCTCCGAGGGCTTCACCTGGAGGCACCGGATGCAGGTGATGTCATCGACCCGACCGGGCCGGGGGGATTCATCGCGGCGTATCACGAGAAGGTCCGGCTCAGGCCAGCTGCCGAATCACGGCGTCGGTGAAGCCCCGGGTCCCCTGGCTCCCCCCGACGTCACGGGTGCGGAGTTCGGGGTCGGCCAGGACCGAGGTGAGCGCGCTGCGGATCCGGGTCGCCACCTCGGGCTGGCCCACGTGGTCCAGCAGCATGGCCGCGGAAAGCGTCAGCGACGAAGGGTTGGCCACCCCCAGCCCGGCGATGTCCGGGGCCGAGCCGTGGACCGCCTCGAACATGGCCTCGGTCTTCCCGATGTTTCCGGCTGGGGCGAGTCCCAGCCCCCCCACCAGCCCGGCCATCAGGTCCGAGAGGATGTCGCCGAACATGTTCTCCATGACCAGGACATCGAAGCGGTAGGGATCAGCCACCAGGTACATGGCCGTGGCGTCGATGATGGCATCCTCGAATTCGACCTCGCCCTCGTACTCCTTCGCCACCTCGCGGCCCACGTCCAGGAAGAGCCCCTGGGTGTACTTGAGGATGTTGGCCTTGTGGGCCAGGGTCACCTTCCTTCGGCCGTTCTTCTTCGCGTACTCGAAGGCGTACCGGACGATGCGCTCGGCGCCGAAGCGGGTGATGATCATCACCGACTCGGCGGCCGCCCGCGGGTCGCCTTCGAGCCCGATGTAGTGCTCCACGCCCACGTAGAGTCCCTCGGTGTTCTCGCGGATCAGGACCAGATCGATGTCCTCGTACCGCCCCCCGGGCACCATGGTCAGCGCGGGCCGAACGTTGGCGTAGAGATCGAACTCCTTCCGGATGGCCACGTTGATGGACCGGAATCCCGTTCCCACGGGCGTGGTGAGCGGTCCCTTGAGGCAGACGCCGTTGCGGCGGATCGACTCCAGGGTCACCTCGGGGAGGGGCGACCGGAGGGCATCGAGCCCGGCGACCCCCGCCAGCTGCTCCTCGTACTCAAGGTCGGCGCCGGCGGCCCGGAGAATCTCGACGGTGGCAGAGGTGACTTCGGGACCGATCCCGTCGCCGGGAATCAGGGTGATGGTCTTGGCCATGAACGCAGAGGATGGTTCGAGACACAGGCCGACACGCCGGAATCGTCGCCGACGGGTCAGGGCGTGGAGATGTACCGGGGATTATACTCGAATTCGGTGTGATCCTCACCCCATTGCACCAGATCCCGCATCCGTCCCGGCCGCTCGGTGGCATCCCGCCTGGCCTGGGCCGCCACGTTCAGCGCCTGGCGCCACGAGTAGTCGTTCAGCGTCCCCCGGATCAGGAGAGCCTCGGCCATGACGTCGCCATTCGGATGGCGCGTGACGAGACGGACCCCCCCGAGCCCCGGGAAGTCGTTCAGGGCGTCGCGGGTTCCCTGCGAGAAGAGGAAGAGATACGGCATCCCCTTGGCCCACAGATCGCCGCCCCGTGCGTAGGGCGCCGGGTCCACCACCACCTCCACCCGGGCCACGTTCCCTGTGATCTGGACCTCGAGTTCCCCGCCGTACGCGTAGTAGGGGCGAACGTCCGCTGCGGAGGGGGGCGGCGGCAGGTCGCTCCGGCCAGGGGGCTGACACCCGGCCAGGACCATGAAGATGGCGGCGGCCAGAGCCTGCGCCACAACCGGGGCGGCCGGAGCCGTGAATCTGCGGTGGGTCCTTCTTGCCATCATCCTCATTCCCATCAAGACGCGAGTCCCCCCAGGGGAGTCCTCAGCGGAGAAGCCGTCGGGCCAGGGCCTCGACAGCAGAAGCGGTGGCCGGCAGGTCGCCGGCAGCGCCGGGCACGCCGTCCACGATGCCGTACCAGTAGACCCGGCCCGACCGGGGGTGCAGGAGTGCCACGGCCAGTTCCACGACCCGTGCGCCGTCCTCCTCCTCGCGCTCCCGGACCAGGACCGGGAGCACGGCCAGCGTGGCATCCTCCAGGGCGGCCAGCCGGTAGATCAGACCGAACAGGGGATCGCCGATCCGCTGGATCTCACCGGACAGAAATCGGTCCACGGGGAGGCCGTCGGGATCGAGGCCCATGCCCGGGTTCGCCGCAACCCGGCGCCGCAGGGCCTCCGGGCCGATCCAGGTCACGGAGGGTCCTCGGGTTTCCAGCGCGTAGACCAGCTCCCGTTCCAGGTCCGGGTGACCACCTTCCACCCGCTGAGGAGGGAGGAGGAGGACCCGCTCCCCTCGAAGATCGGGAACACCGCCCCGCTCGTACCCGGCCTCCGGAGGAGGCGCCGACCGCATGGAGCAGCCGCCCACGAGGAGCGCCAGGGCCAGGAGAAGCCCATGCCTTCGCCCATGCCCTCGCCGGCGCCTCCGCCCAGGCCTCCGGCACGGAGACATCGCCACGACCATGTTCGGATTCATGGGTTTCGTACCGCAGCCGGGGAACGGCGTTCCCCCCGGGCCCGGATGAGCGGGCGCCCGGGAGGAGGGACGGTCACTCCTCGGCAGGGTCGAACGCCAGGGCCGCCGAGTTCAGGCAGTACCGGAGCCCGGTGGGCTCGGGACCGTCAGGAAAGACGTGCCCCAGGTGGCCGTCGCACGCGGCACAGACCACCTCCACCCGGCGCATGAAGAAGGATCGATCCTCCCGCTCCGCCACGTGGGTGGGGTCCACCGGCGCCCAGAACGACGGCCAGCCGGTACCGGACTCGAACTTGGTCCCGGCATCGAAGAGCGGCGTCCCGCACCCGCCACACCGGTAGAGGCCCGGGCGCTTCTCGTCCCAGTAGACCCCGGTAAAGGCCCGCTCGGTGCCGTGCTTCCGGAGGACCCGGAACTGTTCGTCCGTCAGGACCTCCCGCCATTCCCGCTCGGTACGCTCCACCCGCTCCACTCCCTCCGGGGAGGAACCGCTCCCGTGGGGTGTGGACCCGCAGCCGCCGATCATTCGTCCGCCGCCCCCTCCACCCGGAGGCTCTTCATGACCACGTCGGTCCGGGGGCGATCGCCGCTGGCCGTGGGGACCTTGCCAATGCTCCGAACCACGTCGATTCCCTCCACCACCCGCCCGAAGACGGCATGGCGGTTGTCGAGCCAGGGCGTGGCATCCAGGGTGATGAAGAACTGCGAACCCCCGGTGTTCGGGCCGGCGTTGGCCATGGAGAGGACGCCCTCGCCGTCGTGGCGGAGCTCGGCGTGGAACTCGCAGGGAATCTGGTAGCCGGGGCCGCCGCGGCCGGAGCCCTCGGGGCATCCCCCCTGGAGCATGAACCCCTCGATGACCCGGTGAAAGACCAGGTCATCGTAGAAGCCCTTTCCGATGAGGCCCAGGAAGTTGGCGGCGGTCTTCGGCGCCCGGTCCTGGAAGACCTCGACGCGGAAGGAACCGAGGCTGGTATCGAAGACGACGACGGGATTGGCCGCAGTGGAGGCCATGGGCATGACTCGCTGGTTGGTGGAAACGGGGTCCGGGCGGGCCCGTCAGGTGGGTCCGGCCGGATGGCTCCGGTCAGGTGGGCCGGTCAGAGAGGCCCGGTCAGGTGTCGAGGGGGCGGCGAACTTCCTGGCAACTCCGCTGCAGGAAGTTCCAGAAATCTTCGCACGAGCCCTCCATACGGTACTCGACCCGCTCGATCCCGGGAAGGCCGAAGATCGTGCCGTTCAGTTCCGACAGGAAGAGAAAGCTCCCGGTGGAGGAGGATGCATTGGGCACGAGCGTCCGAAGATCGCGAACGTCCACCATGGCCGAATCCCCCTGCAGCGTGACCTCGGCCACCAGGTCCGCCGTGGCCTCCGAAAAGAAGGAGGTGATGCCCCGGGCCTCCTCCTCGGCCGTGGGGCCGGCCACCAGGGCATCGAGGGCCGCCTCCAGGAGGAAGGCCTCGTCCCTCGCGGGATCCTCGCCCAGCGGAATCACCACGGTTCGGGGCACCCGGATGGGTGCCTCGTCCCGGGTGTAGGTCACCTCCAGAGCCACCGTCAGCTCCGAGGGGCCGCGCGGTGTCTCGAAGCCCGGCAGCTCGGGGGGAGGGGGTGAGCCCTCACCGCACGCCGCGGTGGCCAGGGCCAGGAACACACCCAGCAGGAACACCCCCAGAGTGGGAAGCCAGCGGGACCTCGAACTGCCCACCGCGACGGGTGGCCGGCCGCGCGTGGTCACAGCAGGTAACCTCCGTCCACCGGGAGGGTGACGCCGGTGATGTGCCGGGCCGCCTCGGAGCAGAGAAAGAGGACGGCGCCGGCCACGTCCTGGGGATCCCCCAGGCGCCGAAGGGCGCTGCGCTCCCTGGCCTCGTCCAGGATCTCGGAGGGGACGCCGTCAGTGAGGCGGGTGGTCCGGATGTAGCCCGGCGCCACGGCGTTCACGTTCACGTTCGACGGGCCGAGCTCCAGCGCGGCGCTTCGGGTCAGGGCCAGGAGACCGGACTTGGAAGCGGCGTAGTTGGCCAGCCCGAATTCGCTCCGGAGGGCATGGACCGACGAGACGTTGACGATCTTCCCCCCCTCCTGCCGGCGGAAGATGGAGGCCACGGCCCGGGTGAAGTAGAAGGCGCCGGTCAGGTTGGTGTCGATGACCCGCCGCCAGTCGTCGTCCGACATCCGCCAGAGGGCGCCGTCCCGGGCCATTCCGGCGTTGTTGACCAGGATGTGAAGTCCGCCCAGTTCGTCGACGACCCGGTCCACGAAGTGGGTCACCTGGTCCGACCGGGTGCAGTCCACCGCCCGGCAGAGCACCCGCACACCGGCCCGTTCCAGCTCGTCGACGGTGCGCTGGGCGTCCAGGCGGTCCTCCTCGCCCTCGTCCAGGTAGTTGAAGGCGATGTGAACGCCCGACCGGGCCAGGGCCCGGGCGATGGCGCGTCCGATGCCGGTGGATCCCCCGGTGACGATGGCCACCCTCCCCCGAAGCCCCCCCACCGTCAGCTGCTGACCCCGCGGCTCGGTCTCGGCCTCCACCTCCTCCAGGAGCTGCTCCACCGCCGCGCCGGTGACACCCTGCCCCGGAGGGAGAACCGCCTCGGACCCGCTCACGAGGACCCCTCGGGCAGATGGCGTATGACGAGCCCCTCCACGAGGAAAACCGTCTCCTCGGCCACGTTGGTCGCCAGGTCGGCCACCCGTTCCAGGGACTGGGCCACCAGGAGAAGTTCGAGGGCGGCCGTGATCCGACGCGGGTCCTCCAGCATGTGGCTCACCAGGATCCGATGCGCCGCGGACCGGAGGGCATCGACCCGGTCGTCACGCACCCGCACCTCCCGGGCCAGCTCCGTGTCCCGGGTGGTGAAGGCCCGAAGGGCGTCGGCCAGCATGCCGCGACTCAGAACGGCCATTTCCTCGATCTGCGGGGGAGCGGAATGGGCGGGGATCTCCAGGAGCCTCAGGCCCGACCAGGCGATCTTCACGGCATGATCTCCCACCCGCTCCAGGTCGTTGGCGATCTTGAGCGACGCGACGATCTGGCGCAGGTCCTTGGCCATGGGCTGCTGGAGAGCCAGGAGTTCCAGGGCGCGTTCGTCCACGTCCAGCTCCAGCGCATCCACCACCGCATCCCCGTCTCGCACCTCCTCGAGTCCGCTCCGGCTCCGGGCCACGAGCGCTTCCACGGCGCGGCCCAGCAGGTCCTCGGCCTCTCCGGCCATTTCGAGGAGGCGGGCCTGCAGATCGTCCAGGCGTTCGTGGAAGTGGCGTTTCGGTCCAAGGGGATTCATCCATGGATTTTACCGCTCTCCCCACGCCTTGGGCAAGCTGATTCCCGGGATTCACCCCCCCTCGACCCGGGGGAGGGTGAAGCGGATGGTGGTCCCGTCTCCCAGCTCGCTCTCGGCCGTCACTTCGCCACCCATGGACTGGACCAGGTGGCGCACGATGGCCAGCCCGAGCCCCGTTCCGCCGGCCACCCGGTCCCGCCCCGGGTCCACCCGGTAGAACCGCTCGAAGATGCGCGGAAGCGCGGAGGAGGGGATGCCGGCGCCCGAGTCCGTGACCGCCACCTCCACCTCCGGTCCCCGGGGCAGGATGCGCACCTGGATCGAGCCATCGTCCGGCGTGAAGCGGAGGGCGTTGTCCATGAGATTCCGGAAGACCTGGTGGAGGGCCTGCCCGTCCGCCAGGGCCACCGCGTCGCCCTCGATGCGGAAGTCGATGCCGGTGTCGCGCCGGGCCTGCATGAGCTCCTCCCACACCTCTCCAGCCGCGTCGGCGAGCTCCACTTCCTCCTCCTGGACGGGCCAGGCCCCGGCCTCGAGACGGGAGAGGTCCAGAAGGTCGTCCACCAGATTCTGAAGGCGAACCGAGTTCGTGCGAATGGACCCCAGGAACTCCCGGCGCAGGGCCTCGGGAGGGTCCCCCTCGAGCAGGGTCTCGGCGAATCCCCGCATGGCGGTGAGGGGCGTCTTCATCTCGTGGGAGGCGTTGGCGACGAAGTCCCTTCGAATCTTCTCCATCCGGCGGAGTTCGGTCACATCGAGGAAGGTCACCACGGCCCCTCCCGCGTCCAGGAGATGGGGCGACACGAGCAGGTTCCGCTCCCCCACGGCGAACTCCCGGGGCGGCAGGGGGAGGACCACGGCCTCCTCCAGGTGGTCCCGGAGCTGGGGATGGCGGACCAGGGTGCCGATGGGGGCGAAGGGGGCGGGCCGCGTGATCTCCAGGAGTTCCACTGCCGCCCGGTTCATGCGAAGGATGCGGGCATCCTCGGTGAGGGCCACCACGCCCTCGGCAATGGAATCCACGATGGAGAGGAGTTCGTCCCGCTCCCGTGCCACCTCCCGAGTTCGGCTGCGGACCTCGTCGAGGAGGCGCTGAACCCCTGCCCCCAGCCCGGCCAGCTCGGGCGCCAGGGGGTCCATGGGGGGGAGCGCGTCCACATCGCCCGCGGTGGCCCCCGCCACCCCCTCCTCCAGCTCCGTCACACTCCGGCGGAGCGGCCCGTCGATTCCGCCGGAGGCCACCACGATCCCGAGGGCGATCAGCCCGCCCACGCCGAGAGCAAGAAGAACCCGGGGCGCGCCGTCCAGGGGCCCCCGCAGCTCCTCCAGGGGCGAGGCCACCCGAAGGACCAGGGGCCCCGCCCCTTCCACCTGCACGATCCCGGCGGCATAGAGCGTGGGGATGCCCTGGGTGGGACTTGGTCGCTCCACCAGCTCCATGCGCCCGGCCCACGCCGCCTGGATCTCCGGACGCCCTCCGTGGTTTTCCATCCCGGTCACGTCGCCCCGGGGGACGCCTGAGTCCCCGAGGACCCGACCTCCCTCGTCGACCAGGGTGACGCGAACGCCGAAGAGCCCTCCCAGGTCCACCGCGGCATCCGCCGGCCTCTGGAGAAGCGAGGCATCCACCACGAGGAGTCGAGCCGCGGCGTTCCAGGTCCGTAGCACCCGGTCCCGCTCCGCTTCCATCCGGGGGGTCTCCACCGCCCCCCGAAGCCAGACGGCCACGAGAAGGAGGCTCGCCGCCAGGATCCCGACGGAAAGGACCAGGACCCGGCGGCGGAGGGTCACTCCGCGCCCTCGGGCACCTTCAGCCGATAGCCGAATCCCCGGACTGTCTCCACCCAGTCACCGACGTGGCCCAGCTTGGTCCGGAGGCGGCGAATGTGCATGTCCACCGTCCGGGTCTGGATGCGATCCGCGACCTCGGACTCCACGTCCCAGGCCCGCTCCAGCAGCTGTCGACGGCTCTGGGTGCGCCCCCGGCGCTCCATCAGCGCCTGGAGGAGGCGGAACTCGGTGGGGGTGAGGCTCAGCTCCTCCCCGTCCATGGTGGCCTCGTGGGCGCTCACGTCCAGCACTACCGGGCCGGCTCGGAGGAGGCGTCCCCCGGCCTCGGAGGCCCCCTGCTCCGAGCGGCGGAGGATGGACTGGACCCGCAGCACCAGCTCCCGGGGGGAAAAGGGCTTGGTCAGGTAGTCGTCGGCGCCGAGTTCGAGGCCCTGGATCCGGTCCTCCTGTTCCCGCTTGGCCGTGAGGACAAGCACGGGGAGGCTCTGGGTGGCGGCCTCCTGCCTGAGCGACCGCAGGACCTCGTCGCCGGAGAGGCCCGGAAGCATGCGGTCCAGGACCACGAGGTCCGGGATCTCGCGACCCACGGCCATGAGGGCCTGGTCCCCGGTGGAGGCGGTTTCCACGCGAAAGCCCTCGCGGGTGAGCTGGTACGCGATGAGGGCGGCGATGTCGGGTTCGTCCTCCACCACCAGGACCCGGGGGGCGCTTGCTCGCTGCGGTGAAATGTCCATGATGCTCCTGACCAGGGCGGTGTCCATGACTTCCTCGGAGGAAGGTTCGGTGGCCCGCATCGGCCAAATCCGCCGCGGGTCCGGGCCCGGGATGCAGGGCCTGCCGCCGATCAGGGATCGGATCGGGGAACCGGAGGGACCGGACGTCCGATCCTTCCGAAGATCCCGCCCCGTCGGCAATTCTCATCCCGGAGTTGGCTCAGGATAATCCGCGCATGTAACGAGGCCCACGGGCCCCTGTCACGAAAAGGTAAATCCTTGAGCCGGTTCGGTCACGGATCTTCTGCGTCACCGACCCTCACTGCCCCGGCGGCCCGGCCCCCCTGCAGTACTTCGTGATGGAACGTCTGCGACTTCGTTACCGAAGCAGACAGGGATTTCGTTACATGCGGCCTCCATTCTTCCAGCATCTGGTGGTGGCAGGTCCCCCTTTCTGCGGTTCTCGAACCATGGCACGTCGCTCCCTCTCCCTTCCGCCCACCTTCCGAGCAGCCCTCGTCTCCGCTCTGGTTCTCGGCTCGTTCCTGATGCTCCCGTCCACCGCCCTGGCCCAGCCCCAGGCGGCGGCCCAGGGTCGGCTCCTGGGGCAGGTTCGGGATGCGGCCACGGGTCAGCCTCTCCCGGGCGCCCAGATTCTTCTCGGGAGTGGTCCCCGCGGGATGGTAGCCGGGGTCGACGGACGCTTCCAGCTGGACCAGCTGCCGGCGGGAACGGTGTCCATCCAGGTGCTTCTCCTGGGGTACGCGCCCACCACGGTGGAGGGGATCGCGGTCACGGAGGGCGGCCTGGCCCGGGTGGAGGTCCTCCTGGAACGGCAGGCCCTGGTCGTGGCAGGGATCACCGTGTCGGCCGAAGCGGACCAGGGAAGCGCCGTGACCCTCCTCTCGGAGCAGCGCACGGCGGAGTCGCTGGTGAGCGCCATTTCGGCCGAGCAGATCTCCCGCTCCCCCGATGGAGACGCAGCGGCCGCCGTGAAGCGGGTAAGTGGCATCACCGTTCAGGATGGAAAGTACGTGTCGGTTCGGGGCCTGGGCGAGCGCTACACCACGAGCTCGCTCAACGGGACCCGGATCCCCAGCCCCGAGCCGGAGCGGAAGATCGTCCCCCTGGACCTCTTCCCCACCGGCCTGCTTCAGGCCATTTCCACCTCCAAGACCTTCACCCCGGACCAGCCCGGGGACTTCTCCGGCGGAAACGTGGACATCCGCACCCCCAGCTTCCCGACCCGAACCACCTGGAGCCTCAGCCTCTCGTCGGGGTGGTCCGCCGAGTCCACGGGCCGGGAGCTGTTCCGGGCCCCCTCCGACGGGCGCGAGTGGCTGGCCTCGGCCACCGGCCCTCGAAGCCTCCCCGACGCCGCCGCCAACTACTCCGGGGCGGCGTCCCGGGGGGGAGAAGTGAACCGGGTGGTGAACTCCTTCCGACGCGCGTGGTCCGTGAAGGAGGAGCAGGGTCGCCTGCCCCTCTCCCTGGGCGGGTCGGTGGGGGGATCCACCCCCTTCTTCGGGCAGACGCTCGGGTACCTGGGCTCCCTCACCTATTCCAGCGGCGAGGAGGCCCGGGTGGGAGAGGCCCGCTCCCGGGTGGGCACGGGCGAAACCGCCATTGATGCCTACGAGGGAAGCTCCGGAACCTCGTCCGTGCTCTGGGGGGGGATCGCGAACGCGGCCCTGCTCCTGGGGAACCACTCGCAGCTCCACCTCAACAACACGTACAACCGGAGCGCCGACAACACGGCGCGCCGCGAGACCGGCACCGACGAGAACACCCAGGCCACGGTCCGGATCGATCGCCTCACCTACGTGGAGCGGGTGGTTCGCTCCAACCAGCTCCGAGGCGAGCATCAGCTGGGGATGCGGCACCGGATCGACTGGTCGCTGAACAACTCGGCGGTGAGTCGAAGCGAGCCCGATCGCTCCGAGTTCGTCACCTGGCTCGACCCGGCCGTTCCGGTCTGGTTCAATGATTTCGAGGGCGCCGTGCGGACCTTCGGCTCGCTGGACGAAACGTCGACGGAAGGGGCGGCCCGGTACGAGTTCACCTTCGGCTCCAACCGGGGGAACCCGAACCGTGTCCGGATCGGTGGCTCCGTGCGGAACACGGACCGGGACACGCGGAGCCAGGGCTTCCGCATCCAGAGCTTCGACTGGGGCCCCACCGACCCCCGCTGGCAGCTTCCTCCCGAGGCGTTCTTCGACGGCCGGAACGCGGGCCCCGATGACGCCATCTTCCTTCTCTCCCGGGAGCTCTCCGGAGGGGCGTACGACGCCTCGGACGAGCTCCGGGCCGCCTTCGTCATGGCGGAGGCAAACGTGCTGGAGCGGCTCCGGCTCATGGGTGGGGCCCGGGTGGAGAGTTACGCCCTCACGGTGAACACGCAGAACCAGCTCGGGCAGGCCTCGGTGGTGGAGCGGGACTACACGGACCTCCTCCCCGCCGTAACCGCCATCGTGGGCGTCACCGAGAACCAGCAACTGCGGCTCGCGGCCTCGCGGACGCTGGCCCGCCCCGAGTACCGGGAGCTGGCGGCCATTACCTATCGTGAGGTGCTGGGGGGCGAACAGGTCATCGGCAACAGCCAGCTCGAGCGCACCCTCATCACCAACCTGGATGCCCGCTGGGAGTGGTACCCCTCGCCGGGCGAAGTCCTCTCGGTGGGCCTCTTCGCGAAGCGCTTCGACCAGCCCATCGAGGAGCGGTACCTGGCACGATCGGGCACCAACACCCGGACCTTCCAGAACGCGGCCTCGGCCGAGAACGAGGGGGTGGAGCTGGAGGCCTCGGTGGGCGCCGGACGGGTCTCGGCGGTTCTCGAGCCCCTCGCGCTCTTCACCAACGTCACCCTGATGCGCAGCCGGGTGGACACCGGCGACGAGGCCGACGTCGAGCGCGCCATGGTGGGGCAGGCTCCTTACGTGGTAAACACCGGCCTCACCTGGTCACCCCTCGACCGGGCCTGGAGCGGCACCCTCCTCTACAACGTGGTGGGCGAGCGAATCGTGAACGCCCGCGCTTCAGGTGCCACCGTGTCCGATGTGGTGGAACAGCCCCGCCACCTCCTGGACCTCTCCCTCCGGCTTCCGCTTCGGGGCAGCGCCTCGGGGAAGCTCGACCTCAAGAACCTGCTGGATGCACCCGTTGAGGTGCGCCAGGGCTCCATCGTGCGCAACACCTACCGGACGGGGCGGAGCCTCTCCCTCGGTGTCTCGTGGCGGTGGTGAAGTCGGCAGCGGCCACCGCCGGTCGTTGCCCCCATCCCGTTCCAACCCAGACGAGGACCTTCGTGATGAAGCGCAGCACAACGATCCGGGCCGGATTCATCCTGGCCGCGGCCTTCCTGGCCGGCTGTGACAGCGACAACGGGACGGGGCCAACGGAACCCCAGCCCCTCCCCGCACCGAGCGGCGTGGCCGTTTCGGCCCTCTCGGCGACCTCGGTCCGCATCTCCTTTGCCCCCGTGGCCGGGGCCACGGAGTACGTGATCCAGCGAGCCGAGGGAGCCTCGGGCGGCACCTTCGCCGAGGCGGGCACGACCTCGGAAACGAGCTGGACAAACGAGGGGCTTTCTCCCTCCACCATCTACCGGTTCCGGGTCCGGGCCCGGGGCGGAGCCGGCACCGACAGCCCCTTCTCCGGCGAGGCGCAGATCACCACGCCCGAGCCCGGGGCTCGGGAGGCCACCATCAGCAGCGACATCCTCACCAACCGGACACTCTACGCCGACACGGTCTACCAGCTGTCCGGCTTCATCAAGGTGGCGAATGGCGCTGTCCTGACGATCCAGCCGGGCACGAAGATCGTCGGCGACTACGACATCCCCGGATCCTCCCTCTTCGTTCTGCGGGGAGCCCGCATCATCGCCGAGGGCAGGGCCGACGCCCCCATCGTCTTCACCTCGGAGCGGCCGTTCGGACAGCGGCAGCCCGGCGACTGGGGCGGCGTGATCATCGTGGGCAACGGCATCACGAACCGTGGCGCCCCCACCTACATCGAGGGCACCGGGACCGACGCGGTCCAGAACCCGCTGGTGGACTACTCGGGTGGAACGAACAACGACGACAACTCCGGCATCCTCCGGTACGTGCGCATCGAGTTCGCCGGGTTCCCCACAGCGCCGAACGAGGAACTCAACTCCCTCACCATGGCGGCCGTGGGCCGGGGCACCACCATCGAGTACGTGCAGGTCCTGCTGGGGCTCGATGACTCCTTCGAGTGGTTCGGTGGAGCCGTGGACGGTCGCTACCTGATCTCCTACGAGGCTGCCGACGACCACTTCGACGCCTCCGAGGGCTATGTGGGACGGGTTCAGAACATGATCGCCTTCCAGAGCATCCGGCCCGAGCCGCGCCCGAACCTTGCCGGGGGCGCCGCCACCGACCCCCAGGGGATCGAGAACGACGGATGCTGGGCTGAGAACTGCAACGCCGGCGACAGCAACCGCTCCGCCTCCCTGCCCTACACCGTGCCGGTCTTCGCCAACTTCACCCTGATCGGCCCCCCGGCCGGTGCCTGGGACACTCCGTCAGGGAACATCGGGATGATGCTTCGCCGCGGAACCGGCGGCCTCTACGTGAACGGCGTGGTGGCGCGCTACACGCGGGCGGCGGTTTCCCTCCGGGGCGAGCAGACCAACCAGCGCCTGCAGGACGGGCTGCTGGCGGTGCGCAACATCTACTTCACCGACAACGCAACGGTCTTCCAGACAAGCACCAACACCTCCGTCGAGGGCGTCCAGTATTCCCTGGACCTGGCAGCCAACGCCCTGGAGGCCGGGAACGCAACCACGGCCAGCCTTTTCACGGCCTTCCCCACCAACACCCAGAATGCCACCGCCGCCAGCTTCGACTGGACCCCGGCGGCGGGTTCGCCCATCGCCACGGGGGGGCTGAACGACTTCTCCGGGCTCCCGGAAGCGCTGCGGAACGCGGCGGCCGGGTTCGTGACGCCCACCACCTACCGCGGGGCGGCCGACCCGAACGGCCCCAAGTGGTGGCAGGGCTGGACCACCTACGCCCGGTTCTGATGACCTGATCGGGGCGGTATCTGTGGGGGTCGGCACGCCGGGATGGGTGCCGGCCCCCCGTGCCGTTCCCCCCGTGCCGTTCCTCACGTGCCGGCCCTCACGTACCAACGCCTTTCAGCGATCCCGTACTCGCCATGATGACGCTCCGACCTCTGACCCTGCTCGCGCCCCTGGCTCTGGCCGCGGGTCTCTCCCTCCTCTTCGCCTGCGGAGGCGACGACGCCACCGCCGAACCGGCGCACACACCGGTCCACGTGGACAGCATCTTCCCCATCGAGGAGGAAATCCGCCGCTTTCGCGAGGGGATGACGCCGGTATCGAGCCTCTCCGGCGGCATGGACTCCCCGGAGGCCCTGGTGGACGCCCTGCTGCGCCGCCTCGAGGCCGCCGACACGCTGGGGGTGGCGGAACTTGCGCTCACGCGGACCGAGTTCGCCTACCTCTACTACCCGTTCACCATGTACACGGCGCCCCCCTACGAGCTCTCGCCGGCGCTGGTCTGGTTCCAGCAGCAGAACCGGAGCTCCCAGGGGCTGGGGCGGCTGCTTCGCATGTATGCCGGCAAGCCACTCTTCGATACCGGGCTCGCCTGCCCGGACCTGGGTGAAGCCTTCGGCGACGGGCACATCTGGCACGGATGCACGGTTCTGGGCGAGCTTCCCACCGGAGAAAGAGTGGAGGAGCGGCTCTTCGGGAGCATCCTGGAGGTGGGAGGACGCCACAAGATCGTCTCCTTCTCCAACGAGCTCTGACCCGGAGAGTCCTGACCCGGAGAGTCCTGACCCGGAGAGTCCTGACCCGGAGAGTCCTGACCCG
>SKNW01000019.1 GCA_007120305.1 Gemmatimonadota bacterium
AGCATCCAACGCATCCCCGAGCATCCGACGCATCCGAGCATCCAACGCATCCCCGAGCATCCGACGCATCCGAGCATCCAACGCATCCCCGAGCATCCGACGCAACCCCCAGCATCCCCGACCCCCGAACACACGGACAACCGATGGCGGACGACAAGGCCCTGACGCCCCGAAGCGAAGACTTCAGCGCGTGGTACAACGAGGTGGTGGCGCGCGCCGAGCTCGCCGACCACTCCCCCGTGCGCGGGAGCATGGTGATCCGGCCCTGGGGGTACGGGATCTGGGAAAACATGCAGCGCGCCCTGGACGACAAGTTCAAGGCCACCGGGCACGAGAACGCGTACTTCCCCCTTCTGATTCCCATGAGCTTCATCGAGAAGGAAAAGGAGCACGTGGCGGGGTTCAAGCCCGAGCTGGCCGTGGTGACCCACGCCGGGGGCAAGGAGCTGGAGGAGCCGCTGGTCGTGCGCCCCACCTCCGAGACCATCATCTACCACATGTTCGCCAAGTGGGTGCAGTCCTACCGGGACCTCCCCATCCTCATGAACCAGTGGGCCAACGTGATGCGGTGGGAGCTCCGGACCCGGCTCTTCCTGCGCACGTCGGAGTTCCTCTGGCAGGAGGGGCACACGGCCCATGCCACCGAGGCCGAGGCGGAGGCCGAGACGCGGCAGATGCTGGGCGTCTACCGGTCCTTCATGGAGGAGTGGATCGGGATGCCCGTGGTCACCGGGCTCAAGTCCGAGTCCGAGAAGTTTGCCGGGGCGATGCGGACCTACACCTGCGAGGCCATGATGCAGGACAACCGGGCGCTTCAGGCCGGGACCTCGCACAACCTGGGGCAGAACTTCGCGAAGCAGTTCGACCTCAAGTTCCAGAGCGAGGCCGGCAGCGAGGAGTACGCCTGGAACACCTCCTGGGGCGTGTCCACCCGCATGGTGGGCGGCATGGTCATGACCCACGGCGACGACTCGGGGATCGTGGTGCCCCCGCGCCTCGCCCCGACCCAGGTGGTGGTGGTTCCCATCTACCGCAAGGAGCACGAGCGGGCGGCCGTGGTGGAAAAGGCCTGGCACGTGCGGGCCGCGCTGGATGCCATGGGGGTGCGCACCAAGGTGGACGACCGCGACCACCTGAACCCCGGGGCCAAGTTCTGGGAGTGGGAGCGCAAGGGCGTCCCCTTCCGCATCGAGGTGGGCCCGAAGGACCTGGAAAAGGGCCAGCTCTGCCTCGTGAAGCGGGTGCGGGCCGAAGGCGAGGACCGGAAGATGTTCCTCCCCGAGGATGCGGTGATCTCCAGTCTGCCGGAGCGGCTCGAGGCCTTCCAGCGGGAGCTTTTCGAGGCGGCCCGGGCAAGGCGTGAGGCGAATTCCCACAGGGGGGTGAAGTCGCTGGGTGAACTGAACGAGATCCTGGACGGCCCCGGCGGGTTCGTGTACACCGGGTGGAGCGGGGATCCGTCGGTGGAAGCCCGCATCAAGGAGGCCACGAGGGCCACGCTCCGGTGCATTCCCGATCCGGACTTCCGCTCCGACAGGGCACCGGAAAAGTGCATCGGGGGCGAGGCTCCCTCGAAGATGGAGGTGATGTGGGCCAAGGCGTACTGAGTTCGGGCGAGCAGGCCCCGCGGCGCACCCCGGCCCACTTTCCCGGCGGCGCCTTTGTTCGCAAGGGCGAGGTGCTCCAGGTGGCCGGAGGCGCCGGCGTGGAGGCCGTGTCGCTGGAGGCACTGGCGGAAGAGTTCGGCACGCCCCTGTACGTGTACTCCGCGGATGCCATGGCCCGGCGGGTTCGGGATTACCAGGCGGCCTTCGGTTCGGGCGAGGGCGCGGTTGGCGAGGGTGCGGACGCGAGCGGCGAGGCCGGCGCCAGCGGCGAGGGTGGCGCGGCCGGCGCGGACGGCGCCTCCCCTGGCGTCGACTTCCTCCTGGCCTACTCGGTCAAGGCCAACGGGAACCTGGCCGTGCTGAACCGCATCGCGGCGCTGGGCGCCGGGGCCGACATCGTGTCCGGGGGCGAGCTGGCCCGGGCGCTGGCCGCCGGGATCCCGGCGGAGCGGATCGTCTTTGCCGGGGTGGGGAAGACCGAGGCCGAGATGCGGGAGGCCCTCGAGGCCGGAATCCACGCCTTCCACGTGGAGAGCGCCGGAGAGCTGGAGCGGCTGGACGCCGTGGCCGGCGCCATGGGCGTGCGCGCCCCCGTGGGGATCCGCGTGAACCCCGACATCCATACCGACACCCCCCACGAGTACACGCGCACCGGCCATGCCGCCACCAAGTTCGGCATCGCGCTGGCCCAGGCCCGGGAGCTCTACCGCTGGGCCGCCGGGCGCGACACGCTGGAGCTCCGGGGGATCGACGTGCACATCGGCTCCCAGATCGTCGAGGTGGAGCCCTACCGGCGGGCGCTGGACACCGTGCTGGCCATGGTGGACGAGCTGGCCGCCGAGGGGATCCCCCTGTCCTACGTGGACCTGGGGGGCGGCTTCGGTGTGGGGTACGACGGGAGCCGCGGCCTCACCCCCGACCAGCTGGCCCAGGTGGTGGTCCCCGCCCTCCGGGACCGGGGGCTCCGGTTGCTCCTCGAGCCGGGGCGCTCCATTGTCGGCGAGGCCGGGGTCCTCCTGACCCGGGTGCTCTACGTGAAGGAAGCCGGGGGGAAGACCTTTGCCATTACCGATGCCGGCATGACCGAGCTTCTGCGCCCCTCGCACTACGACGGGTGGCATCACATCGAGGCCGTGCGGGCGCGCCCGGGTGCCCCCGTGGCCCCCGTGGAGGTGGTGGGGCCCGTGTGCGAGAGCGGCGACTTCCTGGCCCGGGACCGGAGCATGCCCGTGCCCGAGCCCGGCGAGCTCCTGGCGGTGGCCACGAGCGGCGCCTACGGCTTTGCCATGGCCTCCAACTACAACGCCCGCCCCCGTCCCGCCGAGGTGCTGGTGGAAGCGGGCCGGGTCCACCTGGTTCGCCGCCGCGAGACGGTGGAGGACCTCTTCCGGGGGGAGACGATCCCTCCGCATCCGTGAGCCAGGGGCCGCGCCGACCGGGCGCCGCCTCCGCATCCGTGAGCCGCGCAACGCGCACCGCACCGCGCCGCAACGCGCACCGCAGCGCGCCGCGCACCGCGCCGACGCGGCACCGCCTCCGCATCCCCGAGCAGGACCCCATGAGCCTGCCCCAATGAGCCTGTCCCCATGAGCCTGTCCCCATGAGCCAGACCCACGACCGCGTCCTCATTCTCGACTACGGTTCGCAGTACACCCAGCTCATTGCCCGGCGCATCCGGGAAGAGCGGGTCTTCTGCGAGATCCACCCCCCTACCCGGTCGCTGGAGTGGATCCGGGAGTGGGCGCCGAAGGGGATCGTGCTCTCCGGGGGGCCGGCTTCGGTCTACGACCCCGACGTGCCCGGCGTGGACCCGGCGCTCCTCACGGGAGAGTTCCCGGTGCTGGGGATCTGCTACGGGATGCAGCTCATGGCCCACCACTCCGGGGGGAAGGTCCACCCCGGGACCCGGGAGTACGGGCGGGCCGACCTCACGGTGCGGGATGCGGCGGACCTCTTCGAGGGCTTCGACCCCGCCGAGTCCACCCGGGTCTGGTGCTCCCACGGCGACCACGTGGACACCCCGCCCCCGGGCTTCGTGGCGCTGGCCTCCACCGCCACCCTCCCGGTGGCCGCCTTCCGGCACGAGACCCTCCCCCTCTACGGCGTGCAGTTCCACCCCGAGGTGGCCCACACGGTGCGGGGCGAGGAGATCCTCTCGAACTTCCTCTTCCGCATCGCCGGGTGCGAGCCCACCTGGACCCCGGGCGCCTTCGTGGGGGAGTCGGTGGCGGCCATTGCCGAGACGGCGGGGGATGCCCAGGTGATCTGCGGGCTCTCAGGGGGCGTGGACTCGTCGGTGGCGGCGGTGCTGGTGCACCGGGCCGTTGGGGACCGCCTCACCTGCATCTTCGTGGACAACGGGCTCCTTCGGAAGAACGAGCGCGAGACGGTGGAGCGCACCTTCCGGCGCCACATGGGGATCCGCCTCGTGGTGGTGGATGCGAGGGAGGAGTTCCTCTCGGCGCTGGCCGGGGTGTCGGAGCCCGAGGCCAAGCGGAAGGCCATCGGGAACACCTTCATCCGGGTCTTCGAGCGGGTCTCGAGGGACGAGGGGAACGACGCGAAGTTCCTGGTGCAGGGGACGCTCTATCCCGACGTCATCGAGTCCGTCTCCACCGGGGGGCCCTCGGTGACCATCAAGACGCATCACAACGTGGGCGGTCTCCCCGACGACATGCCCTTCGGCCTCATCGAGCCGCTCCGCGAGCTCTTCAAGGACGAGGTCCGGAACGTGGGGCGCGAGCTGGGGCTCCCCGAGGAGTTCGTGGGGCGGCATCCGTTTCCCGGGCCGGGGCTCGGGATCCGCGTGCTGGGCGAGATCACCGAGGAGCGGCTGGCGGTGCTCCGGGAGGCCGACAGCATCTACCTGGAGGAGATCCGCGCCGCAGGGCTCTACGACGAGATCTGGCAGGCCTTTGCCGTGCTCCTTCCGGTCAAGTCGGTGGGGGTCATGGGCGACGGGCGCACCTACGAGAACGTTGTGGCGCTCCGGGCCGTGACCTCGCGCGACGGCATGACCGCCGACTGGTACCCCTTTCCCCACGACGTGCTGGGGCGCATCTCCACCCGCATCATCAACGAGGTGAAGGGGGTGAACCGGGTGACCTACGACATCTCGTCCAAGCCCCCCGCCACCATCGAGTGGGAGTGAGGCGCATGGGAACGACGCCAAGGGAGTGGAGGGGGATGCGGAGGGTGCGTGGCGCGATTCGGGCGGCGGGGCTCGCCACGACCGCCACCGCGGGGGCGGCGGCGCTGGCGCTGGCGCTTCTGGCTCCCGTGGCGGCGGAGGCGCAGGCCCGGACCGGGGCGGATGGCAGCACCTTCGCGGGCGGATGGCACGTGGGGGCCGGGTGGAGCCAGAGCGTGGAGCAGAACCCCTTCGGTACCCGGTGGGGCGACGCCAGCCGGGGGTTCAACGTGCGCGTGGAGACCCCGGGGCTTCGAGGCTTCCGCCCCGTGGTGGAGGGAGCGCGGGTGGACGTGGTGGGCGCGTGCCGCTCCCGCGACGTCTGCGACGCGCTCCCCGGGTGGACGCTGCGCGTGGGGCTCCTGGTGGGCGACGACCGTGGGGGAGACACGCGGCGCGGCAGCGATCCCTTCATCACCCCGTACCTGCAGGCCGAGCTGGGTGCCTTCTTCGCCGACGACGAAGACGGCGCGGAGTTCGCCCCTGCCGGGCGCCTGGGGCTCCTCCTCCCGGTCTGGTACCGGGTGCAGCCCCGCCTCGAGATGTCCCGGGTCCGCTACCCCACCTCCGGGAGCGTCTGGGAGGTGGGGGTGGGCATGCGCGTGCACCTCAGGTAGGGCCCGCGGCCGGCAGCCCGCCCGGTCAGACGCCCGGGGTCAGGACGCCCGGCCAGGACGCCCGCTCAGCTCGCCTCCGCGGTCCGGGCCTCCGGGGACCAGGCCTCGTCCCTGGCTCCGAACCAGCGCTCCACCTGCAGGTACAGGGTGGGGAGGAGGAGGAGGGTCAGGGTCAGGGAGCTCAGCGCCCCCCCGATGACCACCGTGGCCAGTGGGCGCTGGAGCTCGGCGCCGGGGAGCCATGACACCGCCATCGGGAGGAACCCGATGATGTTGGTGAGCGCCGTCATGAGCACCGGGCGCAGGCGGATCCCCGCACCCTCCACCACCGCATCCTCCACCGCTACCCCCCGGTCGCGGAGCTGGTTGATGAAGGTGACCATGACCACCCCGTTCAGGGTGGCGATCCCGAACACCGCGATGAACCCCACCAGCGCCGAGGTGCTGAGCGGGAGCCCCGTGGCCCACAGAATGAGCACCCCCCCCACCAGGGCAAAGGGGACGTTCATCATGATGAGGATGGCCTGCCGGACCCGGCCGAAGGCCGTGAGGAGAAGAAGGAAGATGGCGGCCAGGGCCACGGGCCCCAGGACCGCCAGGCGCAGTGCCGCCGTGCGCTGCTGGGTGTACTGCCCTCCCCACTCCAGGCTGTAGCCCTCGGGGAGTGCAAGCTCCCGCTCCAGCGTCCGGGTCGCGGCACCCACGAAGCTCCCCACATCCCGGCCCCGCACGTTGGCTCCCACCACCACGAGCCGCCGACCACCTTCGTGGGCCAGCTCCTCGGGGGTCTCTTCCACCGCGAGCCGCGCCACCGACCCCAGGGGCACGACCGCGCCCGTGGGGAGAGAGACCGGGAGGCGGGCCATCTGTTCCGGATCCATGCGGCTCCCCCCCTCCACCTGCACCGCCACCCCGATCCTTCGGGGGCCGTCCACCAGGTGGGTCACCACGCGCTGCCCCGTGGCCCCCTCCACCTGGGCGGCCAGCGAGGCCATGGAGAGGCCCAGGCGTCCCATGACCTCGCGGTCCGGGTCGATCTCCAGGCGGAGGATGCGGGCGGCGGAGGAGACAATGACATCGGCGGCGCCGGGGACGGTAGCCAGGACCCCCTCGGCCCGATTGGCCAGGGAGGCCAGCACGTCCGGGTCGTCGCCGAAGATCTTGAGGCCCACGTCGGTGGTGATCCCGGTCTCGGCCTCGTCCAGCCGCATCTGGATGGGCTGGGTCAGGGCGTAGGAGACCCCGGGCACGGTGGAAAGGGCGCTGTCCATGGCGACCAGGAGCGCATCCCGACCTCCGCTTCGCCATTCGCTCCGGGGGCGGAGGATGACGTAGGCATCGGATTCGTAGAGCCCCATGGTCTCGGTGGCGAGGTCCGGGCGCCCCATCTTGCTCACCACCTGCTCCACCTCGGGGAGCCCCAGGAGGGCCACCTCCATCTGGCGGGAGTACGCGTTGCCCGCTTCCATCCCCGTGGAAGGGAGCCGGAGCGCCTGGACCAGAATGTCGCCCTCGTCGAGGCGGGGCATGAACTCGGTGCCGATGCGGGTGACCGAAAGGGCCGTGCCCACCACCACCACGCCGGCCACGAGGCCCAGGGGGACGGCGCGGGGGAGGGTCCGGCGAAGCAGGGCCTCGTAGCGCGCGCGGATGCGCTGGAACCCCGGCGTGTGCACCTCGCGGGCCCGGGCCAGGAAGGTGAGGCTCGCCGCCGGGACAAAGGTGAGAGCCAGGACGAGGGAACCCAGGAGCGCCATCATGACCACGAAGGCCATGGGGGTGAAGAGCCTCCCGGCCGTGCCCTGGAGGGCGAAGATGGGGAGGTAGACCACCGCCACGATGGCGATTCCGAAGACGATGGGGCGCCCCACCTCGAGCGCCGCCGCCCGGACCCGGGCCCGGGCTTCCGCCCGGGTCTCGCCCTCCTCGCCCCGGGCCTTTCGCATCACGTTTTCCACCATCACCACGCCGCCGTCCACCAGGAGCCCGAAGTCCAGGGCGCCCAGGCTCATGAGGTTGGCGGAGAAGCCCCACCACCGCATGGCCGTGAACGCCCAGAGCATGGAAAGGGGGATGAGGACGGCCACGATGATGCTGGCCCGGATGTTCCGGAGGAATCCCCAGATCACGAGGATCACCAGGGTGCCGCCCAGGAGGAGGTTCTTCTTGAGCGTGTCGGTGGTCCGGTCCACCAGGCGCGACTGGTCGTAGAAGACCAGCACCTCCACCCCCTCGGGGAGGGAGGCCTGGATCTCGGCCAGGCGGGCCCGGGTGCCGGCGATCACCCGGCGGGCGTTTTCGCCCTTCCGCATGATCACCATGCCCGAGACGACCTCGCCGGTCCCGTTGTAGGTGACGGCCCCCTCGCGGGGGAGGGCGCCCATGGTCACCTGGGCCACGTCGCCGAGCCGGAGGACCGCGTCGCCCCGGTGGGCCACCGGCACGGCCTCGAGGGCGGCCAGGTTCGGGAGGCGCCCGAGTCCCCGCACCAGGAGCCGCTCGGAGCCGGCCTCCACGTAACCGCCTCCGAAGGCCACGTCGGCGTCGGCCAGCGCCGCCTCCAGGTCGGCCAGGGTGAGGCCGTCGGCGGCCAGGCGCTCCGGCGTCACCACCACGTGGACCTGCTCCACCCAGCCTCCCCACGCGTTCACCTCGGCGACGCCGGGGACCACCCGGAGCTGGGGGGCGATGGTGTAGTCGTGCAGGGTCCGGAGGCGCGGGAGGTCCCACGCCTCCGAGGTGGAGACCATGATGTACTGGTAGACCTCGCCCATGGCGGTGGCCACCGGCCCCAGGATCGGAAGCACCCCGGGGGGGAGTTCATTGCCGATCTGGGTGAGCCGCTCCGTCACGAGCTGGCGCGCAAAGTAGGTGTCGACCCGGTCCTGGAAGACCACCTGGGCCACCGAGAGGCCGAAGCGACTGAAGGATCGCACCTCCACGGCGCCGGGGAGCCCCAGGAGGGCCCGCTCCACCGGGAAGGTGACGAGCTGCTCCACCTCTTCGGCCGGGAGGCCCGGGGCCTCGGCGATCACGAGGACCTGGTTGGCCGTGAGGTCCGGAAAGGCCTCCACCGGGAGGTTCAGGAAGGACCAGATCCCCATGCCGATGAGGGCGGCCACCCCGGCTGCCACCAGGAGGCGGTACCGGAGGGAAGCCCGGATGACGGCCTCGATCATTCCGGGTCCTCCGCCCCCAGGAAGCCTTCCATTACCGCACGGAGCGTGTAGGCCCCCGTGACCACGACCCGGCTCCCCGGGGGGATGCCGTCCACGAGGATGCCGTCGGCCGTCCGGGCGAGGATCCGCACCGGGAGGGCGCGGAAGCGGCCGTCCCCTTCGTCGACGAAGACCACCGTTCCGGCCTCTCCGCCCTGCTCCACGCCGGGCACCGTGCCCGGTTCCGCCCGCTGCACTGCCTCGGTGGGGACGAGGACCCCCGTGTGGGCCATCCCCGCGTCGAGCGCCACGGTGGCGAGCATCCCGGAGCGGATCCCCACCGGGAGGGAATCCAGCTGCACCCGGAGGGCCGTGGTCCGGAGGCGTGGGTCGACCCGCACGCCCAGCCCCACCACGTGGCCCGTGGCCTCCACCCCGGGGCGAGCCGCGAAGGTGACCCGGGCCGGGGTGCCCACCTCCACCTCGGCGGCGGCGGTCTCGGGGAGCCCGGCCACCACCCAGAGCACGTCGGTGGTTCCCAGCTCCACCAGGGGGTCGCCGGGGACCACGGTCTCGCCCTGGGACACGAGGAGCTGATGGACCACGCCGGCCCGGGGGGCCAGGATCACCACGTCGCCCCCGTCGGGGTTCAGGTGATCCACGATTTCCCGGGCGCGCCGGAGGTCGGCCTCGGCCAGGGCCAGCGCCACCTGCCGCCGCTCGCGTTCCTCGGTGGAGATGGCGCCCCCGGCATGGAGGCGCTCGCCCCGCTCGGCCACGGCGCGGGCCTGGGCCACCTGGGCCTCCGCCGCGCTCAGCTCCCGCTGCCAGTCGGCGAGTTCGTGGGAGTGGAGGCGAACGAGGGGCGCACCTGCGCGGACCCGGTCTCCCTCCACGACGAGGACCCGCACGACGCGGCCCTCGACGAAGCTGCCCGCCACCATCCGCGCGGTGTCCGGGGGCTGCACCGTGCCGGCCAGCTCGAGGCGGGAGGCCCGGGACACCGCTTCGGCCTCCACCGTCGTGAGGCCGGCGTTTCGGAGCTGGTCGGTGGTGAGGGTCACGACGCCGGGCTCATGGCGCTCGTCCCCCGGAGGCGCGTCGGGGGCACCGCAGCCCGCGATCGCCAGCGGGAGGAGGGTCAGCGAGGCAAGAAGGGCGGGGCGGGTCAGGCCGCGACAAATCAGAGCGCGACAAATCAGGGCGCGGTAGTTCACGAGGCGACGGCCAGGCAGAGGATGGATTCGGTGGGGCGGGCGCCTTCCAGCGCGAGCAGGTCGAGGCGGGCGCGAACCAGCTCCTCCCGCCACCGGGTACGGGTTTCCAGGGCATCGACCCGGGCCCGACGGGCCAGGACCAGGGACTCGAGGGACCCTTCGCCCTCGCGAAAGGCGAGCTCCTCCGCCTCCACGGCCTGGTCCATGGCGGCGCGCCAGCGGTCGTCGAAGGCGGCGCCGGCTCCCTCCAGCGCGGCCACGGCCTGCCGAAGGGCGGCCGCCTGCCGGGTGGTCTCCCGGGCCACGGCCTCGGCCTCCCGGTCGGCGGCTGCCCGGAGGGCCCGGGCCTGGTCCAGCGCCGCCCCCCGCCGGTCGAAGAGGGGGAGCTCCATCCCCATGCCGAGGACGAGGGCGCTCACCCCGGCCTCCCGCCGCCATCCCAGGAGGGGTTCGAGGCGGGGGATCCGGCGGGCCGATGCCCGGGCCTCCTCGGCCCGGGCCAGCTCGGCCCGGGCGGTGGCCAGAGCCACGGGATCGGCGGAGGCTGCCGCCCCCACATCGCCAGGAGCCTGCGCATCGCCGGAGGCACCCGCATCGCCGGCCGCCCCCGCCGGCGCCCCACACACCCCGGGAAGGGCCACCCGGATCGCCTCTTCCGGCGGACGTCCGAGAATCGCTCCCACATCGCCCGAGAGCCGCTGGACTCGCGCCTGGGCCTCCGCCAGGCGGACGGCGCTCCGAGCCTCTTCGAGCCGCCCCCGGGCCAGGTCCACCGGCGCCAGGGCGCCCTCGGCCACGCCCTGCTCCAGCAGGGGGAGGAGGGCGGACCAGCCGTCCCGCTCGGCGCGGGCCAGGGCGACGACGGCTTCGGCGCCGTCCAGCTCGACCAGCGCCTGCACCAGCTGGAAGGCCAGGGCCCGGTGAAGGGCGAGGCCGTCCAGCGCCACGAGGCTCGATGCCGCCTCGGCGACGGCCATGCCGCGCCGGCGCTCGGGCCCCAGGGGCAGGGGCACGGAAAGGAGGAGCGCGCCCTGGGCCCCCTGCCACCCGGTGGACCCGGAGGTGGCCTCGAAGGCGCCGAGGTTCTCCATCTGGAGGCTGAGCCCGGGGTTCGGGAAGGCCCGGGCCTGCCGCCGGGCTGCCTGGGCCGCCTCCAGCCGGAGGTCAGCGGCGGCGAGGCGTCCGGACGTCTCGCCGAGAAGGCGGAGCGACGCCCCCAGCGTC
>SKNW01000081.1 GCA_007120305.1 Gemmatimonadota bacterium
AGCTGGCGGGGTTGGGACAAATCGCCCGGGATGCCGGGGCCCTCTCCCTCATCGACGGGTACCAGGGGGCCGGGCAGGTGGCGCTGGACGTCCGCGCCGCCGGGATCGACATCTACACGACGGGCCCCCTCAAGTGGCTCCTCGGGGGACCGGGGCTGGCCTACCTCTACGTGCGGGAAGGACTGATTCCCCACCTTCGCCCCCGCATCACCTCGTGGTTCGCCGCCGAGAACATGTTCGCCTTCGACCTGGAGGCCTTCGATTTCCGCGCCGACGCCCGGCGCTTCGAGATGGGAACCCCGGCGCTGGCCACGGTCCACATGGCGCAGGGCGGCCAGGAGATCATCGATGAGGTGGGGATCGAGAGGATCGAGGCGACGAACCGGGCGCTGACGGACCGGCTGGTTTCCGGGCTCGGAGACGCCGGCTTCTCCCTCACCCTTTCGCCCGACCCCGCGGCGCGCACCGCCCTGGTCATGGTGCAGCACGCTCGCCCCGCCGAGGCCGTGGCGGCGCTGGCCACCGAGGGCATCATCGTGGACCACCGCCCGGGGCACGTGCGGGTCTCCCCCCACTTCTACAACACCCCCGCCGAGATGGACCGCTTCGTGGAAGCGCTGACGCGGCTTCCGCGCTGAGTCCTATTGTCCCATAACGGGTCAGGAGGGCCGCTCAGGGGAAGCTTCTCTGGCCTGATCTGCGGCCTTTCCAGGGCTGACCTGTACGCGCAAGTCCATGCCTGGCATGATGTTGTAAATCCATCTGCGGACACGTGCCGGGGTGGCACCGGGTTTGCTCCTTTGGCGGACCACTCGGGGGGATCGGCCTCATCTTGAAGGACCGCCCACCCTTCAGCACTACCCTTCAATGTTGAGGATACGAGCATGTCGCATTCTTCGCGGCTTCTTACCGTGGCTGCCCTCGCGGCCCTGGTCGTCCCGTTCACGGTACCGGCCTCGCTTGACGCGCAGCAGCCCGACTACAATCGCCGGGGCATCCAGGTTGGACAGCATGAGAACCTGACCCTTTCCCTCGGCCTTCACTCCGTCGGCCGTGTCCAGATCATCAGCCAGGAGGACGTCTTCGTCTGGAACGGCTCGGCTTTCGTGGAGCCGCCCAAGCTCGGGCCCGGAATGCAGACCTCGTTTGCCAACCTCGAGTTCCTGGTCACCATCGGAGAGGACATCGATGTCTTCTTTGACGGCCTCCTGGCCACGCAGCGTCACCCGACGCTGTGGTGGGGGCACCAGGGCTACATGTACATCCGCCAGATGCCGGACGGATCCCCCCTGGACTTCCTCAACCCGGTCTTCGAGCACGTGGACGTGAAGGCCGGAAACTTCTACGCCAACTTCGGGGAGCACCAGTTCACCCGCACCCTGAATGCCGACGCCCACCGGAACCCACTGGTGGGGAACCCCGTGGCCTCGCCGGTCGGCGTGGAGCCGGGCATGGAGATCTACCTGAACCGTGAAGGCATGGGCCTCATGGTGGGAGGCGGGATCGGAGCGCCGGAGCAGGACTTCCGGGATGCCCGCAGCTACTCCTATCGCGCCAAGGTGTGGCTGGACGCCATCGAGGGAATCTATCTCTCCGGCTCGTACTACAATGTCTCCCACGACGTGGGGATCGCCCGGGGCACGAACATGTTCCGACGCGAACGGCTGGGCTCTTCCTACGGAGCCGTCTGGAACCTGCACAACGACGGCTCGGGCGACGGCGAAGGCCCCGGCCAGGCGCGCCCCGGCGACGGCCGTGAGCTTGCCGCCTGGGAGCTGAATGCCATCGCGACGCTCTTCCCGGGCAACCGCCTGGCTGCCTTCTTCGGCGGGGCGGAAGGGAGCGGAGCCAACCCGGCCCTCCCGGGCGTGAGCAAGGGAGACGAGGAGTGGACGTACTACGCCGTGGAGGCCACCCAGTACCTGGCGGACGCCCCGGTCTACCTCTCCGGCCGCTACAGCGCCATCGACTACAGCAAGTTCCTCGCTGACAACAACGACGGAAAGGTGAGCCGGATCCAGATCGGAGGCGGGCTCTGGATCACGGACAACATCCTCATGAAGGCGGAGTACGTCTACCAGTCCGCCTCCGGGTTCCAGCCCGAGACCATCGGGGTTGTCAACGCCGTGGACGTGGGCCGCGATCCGGTCTTCAAGGGCCTCATCCTCGAGGTCGGTGTGAGCTTCTGAGCTCACGACCCTGACGTGGCCTGAGGGCGGGCGGCGGATCCACCGGGTCCGTCGCCCGCTTTCGTTTCGTTCCGCTGATGGCTCCCCCCGGCGGATTCCCTGACCGGTCCGACCCGGTCCGACCCGGTCCGACCCGGCCGGATCCGTCCGACCGGCATGGGTCAGAATATCCTTCCATGGGACGGTTGCGACACGGTGGACTCCGCACCATTGGATGCAAAGGCCTCTCCGATCGGCCCTCGTCACCTCGCCCATCATCACTCAACACTTTCAATCGCTGCAGGTTAAAGGACCGACTCCCTCGTTCTGGGGTAAAATCAACGGATGGCATTCAGTTTGCACTGACATAGGCGGCATCCCGGGTGCAACCCAGGGCCCGGATGCCTGTCCAGCCTCACCACCAGTCTTCTTCAGGTCCACCCGCGCATTGCGCAGGATCGTCGAGGACGAAGAACGGATCACCAATCATGTCCTATAGATCGGGTCTCTCCTTTCTCTCCGCGACCCTTCTGGCCGCCGGCCTCGCCGTGGCCCCCCCCCCGGCGCTGGCCCAGTCGGGCGCCTCCTACCAGGTCACCGGTGACCTCCGGGTCGATGGGGGCTCCACCGTCCGCTCATGGAGCTGCGAGGCCACCACCTTGAACGCGCAGGTCTCAGGCGCCCCCGGGGCGTCGCTGGCCCTGACCGGGCTGGCGGGAGCGGTGCAGTCGCTTCGCCTCGAGATCCCCAGCGGGGACCTGGACTGCGACAACGACACCATGAACGACCACATGTGGAACGCGTTGCAGACCCGCGACCACCCGCGCATCCTCTTCCAGATGCAGGGCTACACCGTGGCCTCTCCCGGCGGGAGTGGCGCGCAGGTCGAACTTCAGGGCGGGCTCGAGATGGCGGGGGCAACCCATCCCATCACCCTTCGCCTCGAGGCCACCGAGGAGGCTGACGGCCGGCTCCGGGTGCAGGGCGTCCACGAACTGAACATGACCCGGTGGGGCATCCGGCCTCCGCGGCTCATGCTGGGCACGCTTCGCGTGCACGAGGACGTGCAGATCCACTTCGACCTGCTTCTCAGCCCACGCTGACGCCATCTCCTTCTGATACCGAGCCGCACCCGGCAGGCGGTCGGTCCCTTCGGGGATCGGCCGCCTGGCCGCGCCCTGGCATGACCCCGCTTCCCATGAGACCCCTGATGACGACCCTCCCACCCCTGTCCCACCACCGCCTCTCCTGGCTGGCCTGGCTGGTGGTGACCCTCGTGGGCCTCCTGGTTCCAGGACCGCCGGGAGAGCTCAATGCCCAGGGGGGACCCTCCTCCAACGGGAGCACGTTTCGCCTGATCCACGGCGAGGAGCTCCGTTACACGGGGGACTTCGGTGTCTTCGGGCAGGTGGGGACCGGCGTGATGTCGGTGTCGGCCCCCCACTGCGAGCAGAGCCGGGCCGTTGTACGCCTGGACTTCAGCTTTCGCGGGCGCATCATGCTCATGGGAATCCGCGACGAGACCACCTCCTGGATCGACGCATCCGAGCGCTTCTCGCTTCGGTACGAGAAGGACGAGCGCCACCCCATGGGCACCCGGACCGAGCGGGTCGTGATCTATCCCGAGCAGGGCTGGTGGGAGCCGGAGGGGGGGGTGGTGCAGGCGCTGGACTCCGCACGGCCGCTGGACGAGCTGTCCTTCCTCTTCCTGGCCCGGTCGCTGGAACTGGGGCTGGGGGAATCGGTGGAGTTCGCCCGGCACTTTGACCCGGATCGAAACCCGGTGGTCATGCGTGATCGGGGGCGCACCACGGTCACGGTGCCTGCGGGGAGGTTCCGCGTGCGGGTCGTCGAGATGGACGTGCACGACGCCAGCCGGTTCGGGGATGCGGGGCGCGTGGTGCTCTATCTCACCGACGATGCGGATCGCATCCCGGTCAAGATCGCCACCGCCATGCCGGTGGTGGGCGAGATGGTCCTCGTCCTGGAGCGACGAACCGTGGACCGGGAAGCATCGGGCACGCGAACGCCGGTCTGCTGACGCGTGACGCGGGAGCCGACCCGGTGGGGTCAGGGGTTCGGGTCGCCCGTACCGTCGATCAATGCATCCTTCCCCCCGTCCTTCCGCGCCCAGCGCGTCGAATCCCGAACCCGGTACTTCTCCAGGGTGCGCTCCAGCGCGTCCGAGAGGTCGACCCCCTGTTCATTGGCCAGGGCAAGGAGGACGAAGAGGACATCCGCCATCTCCAGCGCCAGGTCCTGCTCGGGTTCTCCGGGCTTCTTGGTCTTGGCGCCGTGGCGGTGGTTGAGTTCGCGGGCCAGTTCGCCCACCTCTTCCACGAGGCGGGCCAGGTTGACCAGGGGGGGCCAGTAGCCCTCCTCGAACTGGGAGATCCAGGCGTCGACCCTTGCCTGGGCTTCCTTCAGATCCATCGGAGTGCCGCCTCGGTGGGAAGGGAAGGCCGCGTGAAAAGGAGGACACGGGCCCGGGGAGCAAGATAGGACCTGCGGGTCGGCGTCGGAACATCTGGCGCTCCGGGCCACCGTGTTGCATCCTGTAGTCGAAAATCCACTTTCGCTGAACCCGGACCTGGAGGTCCCATGCCGCTCGGACGTGTCTGCTCACGCAGAATGGCCACCATCGACCCCGATGGCACGGTGGAGGAAGCCGCCCTTCAGATGGCACGTCTCGGGGTCGACACCCTGGTCGTGGTGGAAGGGGATGGATCGGCCGCCGGCGTGATCACGGACCGGGACCTGGTGATCCGATGTCTCGCCCGAAGCCTCTCCCCCCGGGAGACCTTCGTGGGCGAGATCATGACCACCCCCCCGCCTCCCGGGATTCAGCTCCAGTTCCTGGAGCTGACCGTCGGAGGACGCCCGGGGCGGGAGCCGTTGGTGGTACATGCCGAGTACGAGACCCTTCCGAGCCTCCTCGCCCTGGAAGACGCCCTCTCCATGGTGGACCGGGAACTGGCTCGATGCGGTGGGTCCAACGGAGCCGAGCCACCGATCCCCCGAGCGCTTCAGCGGGACTCGGCCGATCCGGACGAGGGCGCCCCGACGGAGGCAGGCGCCATCGAGGGGGTGGATACCGTGCCCCGCGGAGACGGCTACGCTCCGGGGGACGGATACTTCTCGGGGGATCGAAGGGAGCGACGCCGGCGGCCCCGGCGCGGCCCGTCGGGCCGCCCTCCCCGGGCCTGGGAGTAGGCCTCCGGGCAAACCCGGGGAGCAGGGATCCGCCGGCGCTGCGGGGTCAGCCGTTGGCCACGGCGCGGAGAACGTCGGTGGCCGTGACGATCCCCACCAGCTTGCCGTCATCCACGACCAGCGCCCGGTGGATCTTCCGGTCCACCAGCATCCGTGCCAGCTCCCGGACCTTGGTGGAGGACGGTGTCGAAACCGGGTCACGGGACATGATGTCCTCCACGGCATACCCGTCAAACACGCTGTCGGGAAGCTGCCGGATCCGGTCCCGCAGGTCGACGAATCCCCCGCCGGGCGTGACGTAATAGGCGAAGAACTCACCCTCCAGGGGGAGGTCCATCTGCCCCGGCCCCTCGTCGGGGAGGTGGGCGCCAAGCCCCCACCGGGCCGCCTCCGGCACCTCGGTGACTTCGCGGGCCAGCCGCATGACGTCCCTGACGGTGACGATCCCGAGGAGCTTCCCTTCGTCGTCCACGACCGGGGCTCCGGTGATCCCGGCTCGATCCAGCAGGCTCGCGAGCTCGCCCACCGGCGTGGCCGGGGGAACGGTGATGACATCGGGTTCCATGATCTCGTGGATCCTGTCCATGGTCGGTCTCCGTTGGCGTAACGTGGTGTCGCGTGGGGTTCACACGGGATGCGACCGCGCGTGCGGTCGAGCCCCTACACCAGGGGCAAGGGGCGTGCCGGACCCCATGAGGCGCGGTGTCCCGGTTCAGGGCGCCCATCCAGCTGCCATCCGGCTGCAAAGGGGGGCCAGGATGTCGGTCAGAATGACCCGGGGTGGGGCAGGGAGTCCCCCGGAAGATAGCCCATGTCGACCAGGAGCCCGCGCAGGGAGTCGGCCAGGACGTTTCGGGCCTCGAGAAGGGCCCGGCATTCCCGCTGCCGATCTTCCAGGATCCCGCCCTGGGTCTCCCACCCTTCGATGGCGGCATTGAAGCGCTCCACCGTGGCCAGGTAGACCTCGTAGGAATCGGCGGGCACCCCCTCGGGATGCATCCCCTCGAGCCTCCCGATCCGCTCCTGGAGCTCACCGGTGCGGCGTTCCTGGTCCCGAAACCGGGATTCGCTCACCGCCAGCAGCTCCAGGCAGGTGTCCGCCTCGGACTGGATGGATCGGACCTGGTCCCGTACCCCTTCGGCCCAGGCCAGGGGAGAGTCCCGGGCCTGCCGGCGGTCGTTCCACGCTGACGCCGCCGCCACCGCCACCAGCAGGACGGCAACCCCCCAGAGCACCCGCCTCCAGGGTCTCACCACGACGTCCACCTGGCGCTCCGGATGCGCACGCCCTCCTGAACCGAGGCGACCCACGCCATTCCCTCCACCACGACCCCAAACACGGTGTAGTCGTGGTCCAGCCGCAGGTTGTCCACCAGGTTCACGAAGAGCTGGCCGTCGCCGGTGTCCCGGCCCCGGGTGGAGACGCCCACGGTGCCCTTCCAGTGCCCCAGGCGCCCGGGCTCATCCCGGGTATAGGCACCGTGGCCCGCGTATTCATTGGCGCCGGGGCTTCCCCCCTGGACCACGAAGTTCGGGGCCACCCGGTGAAGGGTAAGGCCGTCCAGTGCGCCCTCACGAGCCAGGCGGGCCACCCGGGCCGCACTGGTGGGGGCCTCAAAGGGGAGGAGACGGAGGCGAACCTCCACCACGCCGCCCAGCCCACCCTCCTCCAGCTCCAGGACCAGGAGGCCGGATTCGAGTTCCTGGAGTTCAGCCCAGTCCGGAAGGGCAAGCCCCGGGAGGGCACCCTGGGCGCGAGGCTCGTGCCGGAGTCCGGTCCAGCGCTCCAGAACCCGGGCGGCGGACGCAGCCACCCGGGGATCGGGGTCGGCCAGCCAGGGTTCGAGCCTGCCCACCTCGGCCGCACTCCCGTCCCAGACCTCGCCGAGCCGGTCGAGCACCGCGATGCGGGGGTCCCGATCGGTGGCCCGCCGCCCCGAGGTGAAGAAGTCGAGGGCCTGGAAGAGGGCCTCGGTGCGCTCCGGCGAGGCGGGTCTTCCCGCGAGGAGCTGGGCGGCGGTGCGGACCAGCTGCGGTTCCGTCGCCGTAAGCTGGGCGACGAGGACCGAGTCGGACCCAGGGCCCGGTACCGCGGCGATCCCGGGGAGGGCGGCTTCCCGCACGTTGGCCGAGGCATCGTCGGCCAGGGACCGCAGGAGCGGCCGCACCCGGGGCTCGGTGGCGGCCAGCCGACCGGCGATCCGGGCCACATGGGCCCGCACGAAGGGATCCGGATGCCCCGCGGCAGTCACCAGGAGGGGGAGCGCCCGCACCGGGTCCTGGCGGGCCAGGGCCTGAAGGGCCCGAACGGGGCGGTGCCAGTTCGACCCGGGGGCTGCAGCGCCGTCCAGCTGGGCAAGGGCCCGGAGGCGGTCCACCTCGGCGGCGCCGCAGCGGGCCTCGCCGAGGGCATCCAGCGCCGCCAGCGCCACGTGGTCCGAGGGGTCCGCCAGGGCCGCCACCAGGGGCGCGCATCCCGCGGCCGGGCCTCCTGCACCCTCCTGCTGCAGGGTCCCGGCCCACAGGGCCGCCCACCGGCGGATCCCCTCCACCCGCACGGTGGCATCGCTGTCCGAGAGCGCCCGTTCCACCTCGCTGCGCTCCCGGGCTGCCAGCGCCACGAGGCGGCGGAGCTCCGGATCCGCCTCACCGCCGACCTCCCTACCCACCTCCCCGAGGAGGGCTTCCACCCACCCGGGAGATGCGGGCCCGGCGGCCACACGCGCAGCGGCCGCCGCCCGCCGCACGGGTGGAGCGAGGGCCTCGGTCAGGGCCATCCGGTCCAGGGCCTCCTCCAGCCGGTTCCGGATGTCTCCCTCCCATCCCGCGCCTCCGGTCCGGGCGGCCCCGACGCGCATGGCCTCGGCGGAGCGGAAGAGGAAGAAGGCACCCCGGGCCACACCCAGCAGCCGTTCGTCGTGCAGGACGCCGCCGGGGTCGTCCGGAGGAAGGGCCGCCACCTCCAGGAGCCGGGTCGCCCGTCGGTCCAGCTCCGCCCCCGGATCCCGCGCGTCGAGCCGCAGCCGACCGAGGGCTCGAACCAGGGCACCCTGAACCCGCGGGTCGGTCTCGTCACCCAGGGCTTCCTCCAGGAGCTCGCGCGCCCGGGCAGAACTCTCCCCGGCGTTCGCTGCCTGGGCCAGCGCGTTGGCCGCCTCGGCCCGGACCAGGGGGTCCCGGTCACGGAGGGGCGTCGCCAGGACCACCACCAGGTGGGGCCGCTCGAGCCGCCCCAGGGCCCGGGCCGCCGCTCGCCGGAGGCCGGGGGCGGGGTGCTCCAGGTGGGCGGCGATCCGGTCCTCGTCGGCGGCGTCGGGGGCCCGGGCATCCTCCAGCGCCATGATCTCGAGCCAGGCATTCCGGTCCATGGACACGTCCACCGCCAGGAGAGGGCGGTCCAGGGCCACGGCCTCCGGCAAATCGGGAATCACCGGGGGACGGGGCGACGGCTGATCCGTCCGGGTCACCGTGATGCTCCCGAAGAACCAGACGAGGAAGAGCAAGGCGAGCCCTCCCCAGAGCCAGCGGCGCCAGACCACTCGCTCGTCCGGCGGAGGGCGGTGGCGCTCCCCGTCGCCCCGGGTCCCGGCGTCACCCCCGGGGGTCACGCTGCCCCCCCCGCTTCCGGGACCACCACGATCTTTCCGAACACGTCTCCCGCCTCCAGCTCCTCCTGGGCACCGCGGAGGTCGGCCAGGGGCACCACCCGGTGAATGACGGGGGCCACGTCACCCCGGAAGACCATTTCCATGGCCCGGGTGAAATCGGCGGGACTCCCCATGGTCGTGCCGAGGATCGAGAGCTGCTTCCAGAAGACGTGGCGGAGGTCGGTCACCGCGCGGGGCCCGGTGGTGGCGCCGTAGGTCACCAGCCGGCCCGCGGGAGCCAGGGTCCGGATCAGCGTCTCCCAGAGGACCTCGCCCACCGAGTCCACCACCAGGTCCACGCCCCGCCGGCCGGTGGCGGCCCGCAGCAGGTCCGCCGGGGATCCCGCGGTGCGATCGAGGGCGTGGTGCGCCCCAAGGGCCTGGAGGCGCTGGACGTTCGCCTCGCCCGACGTCAGGACGAAGACCTCGGCCCCGGCCTGGCGGGCCAGCTGCACGGCGGCGGTGGCCACGCCTCCCGAACCGCCCGTCACCAGAACGCGCTCGCCGGCCTGGAGCCCCCCCCGGCCGAAGAGCGCGCGCCAGGCCGTCACGAAAACCAGGCCGGCGGCCGCGGCGGTCTCGAAGGCCACATGATCCGGCACGTGGCGCAGGTTCTCGGCCGGGGCCAGGGCGAACTCGGCGAAAGCCCCCTGGGTGTGCTCCCCCAGGACCCTGAACTCGAGCTCCGGCGGCCCCCCGCGCCGCACACCGGTGATCCAGGCCCAGTCCAGCGTGGGGTCCACCACGACCCGGGCCCCCTCCAGCACCGCATCCACCCCGGGGCCCACCGCATCGACCCACCCGGCCATGTCCGAGCCCCCGATATGGGGCATGGGGATGCGGAGGGGAAGCCCCCGGCGAACCCAGAGGTCCAGGTGATTCAGCGACGAGGCCGCCACGCGGATCCGGACCTGCCCGGGCCCGGGAACCGGGGTGGGGAGTTCCACCTGCTGGAGAACCTCGGGCCCTCCGTGCTCGGAAAAGACGACGGCGCGCATCCTGGTTCCTGGCGGTTCGGGACAGTGGGCAGCGGGCCCGGAGATCCTCGGCCGGAGATCCTCGGCCGGAGATCCTCGGCCGGAGATCCTCGGCCGGAGATCCGGAGATCCTTGGGGAGCCGCGTCCCGAAGCTACACCTCAGCCACGGGAGTGTCACGGCACGCACCTGAAGCCCCCGTCACGGACCGGGAGCTTCGATCGTTCCTCCGGTGTACCCGTTGACGACCCGCTGATGGAGTCCCGACCATGCCCCGCCTCCGCATCCGAAGCTTCCTGCGCATCCGCATCCCCGGCTTCCCTGCCCCCCTTCTCCTGCTCCTCTTCGTCCTCCTGGCGGGGTGCGACTGGATCACGGGGAGCGACCCGGAGCCCACCCCGCCGCCGGAGATCACCGAGCTCCCGCGGGCCCTGACCCCGGCCGAGATCCAGCTCCTCCAGGCCAGCACCGGGTTCGGGCTGGACCTCCTGCGTCAGATGGTGGCCGAGGCTCCGGACTCCACCCACCTGGTCTCCCCCTTCAGCGCCTCCATGGCCCTGGGAATGGCACTCAACGCCGCCGGGGGCACCACCTTCGACGAGATGCGGGCCACCCTCGGCTTCGGCACCCTGGACCAGGACGCCATCAACCGGAGCTACCGGGACCTGGCGTCCCTCCTGGTGGAGCTGGATCCCGCCGTCTCCTTCTCGGTGGCCAATGCCGTCTGGCATGACCGGATCTGGACCCTCCGGACCTCGTTCCAGGAGGCGGTGGAGACCCACTTCGCCGCCCGGGTGGAGGGGCTGGACTTCCGGGATCCCGGGGCGCCGGACCGGATGGACGCCTGGGTGAACCAGGCCACCCGCGGGCGCATCCCCACGATTGCCCCCCGCCCCCTTCCTGACGATGCGGTGGCCTACCTCGTGAACGCCCTCCACTTCCTGGGCGACTGGCGCGAGGCCTTCGACCCGGCGCGGACCCGGA
>SKNW01000078.1 GCA_007120305.1 Gemmatimonadota bacterium
AGTTGGTAGAGCATCAGCTTCCCAAGCTGAGGGTCGCCGGTTCGAATCCGGTCGCCCGCTTACAAGGAAGGAGAAAGCCCCTCAACGGTTTACGCCGTTGGGGGGCTTTCGCGTTCCCCGCGTTCGGACGGGGTAGGGTTGGCCGGCTGGAAGGCGGTGGTTCGTGCCGGAACGAGGATCCGCTGCAGTTGCGCCTCGTGATGCCGCATGTGCTTCAGCAGAAAGGATGCGGCTTCATCCGGATCCAGGGGTCCGGAAACAGGGTGGCGCATGACCGGAGCGCCGGGAGCGGATACCCGAGCTTCCTCGAGGCGAGAACGGAGCTTCCGGGCCACCGGTACCCACCGCTCCTCCACCTCGGAGAAGGGGAGGGGAGGTTCGGGATTCACCCTGTGCGTGGGCATGCGGACCCGAAGACCCAGTCGAAAGACGAGGTGGACGGCCAGTCCCCCCAGCCGGTGTCGAAGGCTCCGCGTTCCCCGGCTGGCAGGCCGGTTTTCGGATCCGCCCGCGGGTTGACCTGCCGAACGGTCCGCAGATCCGGTTGGCTGAGCCTCCAGCCCCGCCAGCATGAGCGCCTCCACCAGGTAGAGATGCTGGAGCACCTGGGTGGGTGTCCATCCTCCGCCGGGGGCTCGGGTGGCCTCTCTCACCGATTCGGGGTGGGCCCGGACAATGGCAAGGAGTCGAGTCCTGATTTCATCCAGCTCCTCCATCACCTGCATGCTGCCTCTTCCGGGTTGCAAGGAACCGGGTCGGTCGGCGCGGACTCGATCCGCGTTGAGATGAATACTGTAATCCGTTATCCTTTAAAGCTGTGCATGACAGGCATCGTGCACCAGCCCCCGCCGACCTGAACCATCGTGTCCCAAGGACCTTTCCGTGATCACCATTGCCGAAGTCGAGCCCGGGAGCATCGCCGAGGAGCTGGAGCTCCGCATCGGTACACGGGTGGTGCGCATCAATGGCGAGAAGGTAAGGGACGGGATCGACTTCACCTTCCTCCTGGCCGATGCAGAACTAGAGCTCGAGACCGTGGATCTCGAAGGAAATCGAGTCGTCTACGAACTGGAGCGCGACCCGGGGGAGCCCATGGGGATCGTGCCCGCTCCGGACACGGTGCGGGAGTGCGCCAACGCGTGCGTCTTCTGCTTCATCGACGGCAACCCGAAGGACGTGCGTGGATCTCTCTGGATCCGTGACGATGACTTCCGGCTGTCCTTCACCTACGGCAGTTACGTCACGTTGACGAACCTGGGCCCCCGGGGGCTGAGTCGCCTGGTGGAGCAACGCCTGTCTCCGCTTTATGTCAGCGTCCATGCCACTGAGCCCGACGTCCGCATCCGCCTCCTCAAGAACGAGCGGGCTGGGCTGATCCTGGAGCAGCTTCAGGAACTTCTGGATGGCGGCCTCGAGGTCCACACCCAGATCGTCCTGTGTCCCGAGTGGAACGACGGGGATCACCTGGATCGGACGCTCGATGACCTGTGGGCCCTGGGCGAGGGGATCCGTTCCCTCTCCGTCGTGCCGGTAGGGCTCACGAAGTACAACTTGAATCGACCGGTGCGCCCTCTCAGGGTGGAGGAAGCGGCCCAGGCCGTAGCCCAGGTCGACCGTGCTCGGATGCGTGCCCTTGCCGAGCGCGGGTACGGCTGGGCCTATGCCGCCGACGAGATGTACCTCCATGCGAGGCTCCCGGTCCCCGACACCGACTACTATGATGACGGGTCGCTGATGGAGAACGGGGTCGGGTCGGTCCGGCGGTTCATCGACGATCTGGATGCCGCCCTTCCGAGCCTCCCCATGCTGGGGCCGGATCGTCGGATTCGGATCCTCACCGGGCGTTCGATGGCTCCCTTCCTCGAGGAGCGGGCCGGCGCCCTGAGCAAGGCCCTGGGGGGCACGCCCGTCGAGGTGACTGCGGTCACCAATCGATTTTACGGCGAAACGGTTACGGTGGCCGGACTTCTCGCCGGTCAGGATCTTCTGGACGCGGCACTTCAGGGGGACCGCGGCCCGGGTGACGTCATCCTCCTCCCGGCGGAGACGCTGAATCAGGACGACCTCTTCATCGACTCTCTCCCCCTTCGCGAGTTCGAGGAGGCACTGGCTCCGGCCAGGGTCCTCCCTGCGTGGGAGATCCCCGACGCGCTGAGGTCGCTGTGACGGCCATGGCGGGGCTCCCGGTGGTGGCGGTGGTGGGACGTCCCAACGTGGGGAAGTCCACCTTCTTCAACCGGGTCCTCGGGCGGCGGGAAGCCATTGTCCACGATGCGCCCGGGGTGACCCGGGACCGGAACTTCGCGCTCACCGACTGGGCCGGTCGGTCCTTCTATCTCGTGGATACGGGGGGCGTGATCGAGGGGAGCGACGAGCCGCTGGACCGCATGGTCCGAGACCAGGCCCTGTCTGCCATGGACGAGGCCGACGTGATCCTCCTTGTCACCGACGGAACGGTGGGCGTCCATCCCATGGATGAGAAGGTCGCCGACCTGCTCCGGGCGCGGGGGACTCCGGTCATCGTGGTCGTGAACAAGATGGACAACCTCCCCCATGACCCGGGTCATCACGAGTTCTGGCGGCTGGGGCTGGGAGAGCCGGTTCCCGTGAGTTCCATTTCCGGCAAGGGGTCCGGGGACCTCCTGGACCGTGTGCTGGAGTTGCTGCCGGAGGAGCGATCCTGGGATGCGGAGGACGCGGCGCTTCGCATCGCCGTCGTGGGCAAGCCCAACGTGGGGAAGTCCTCCTTCGTGAACCGGCTCTTCGGCGAGGAGCGCATGGTGGTGAGCGAGGTCCCCGGAACGACCCGGGATCCCGTCGACTCCACGCTGGCCTACCATGGCAAGAAGCTCGTGTTCGTGGACACCGCCGGACTTCGGCGGCAGTCCAAGGTGGACGAGTCGGTGGAGTACTACTCCGCCCTCCGGACCGCTCGGGTCATCCAGTCCTCCCAGGTGTGCCTCGTCCTCATCGACGCCCGCGAGGGCCTCACGAAGCAGGACATCCAGATTCTGGAGCAGGCGTGGGAGGCCGGATGCGGGGTGGTGCTCGGCGTGAACAAGTGGGATCTGGTGGAAAAGGACACGAGCACGGCCCCGGCCTTCGAGCGTGACCTCCGGCTGAAGATCCCCTTTCTCGAGTGGGTACCGGTCCTCTTTCTCTCGGCCCTTACGGGGCAGCGCGTTCGGAAGACCCTCGACATGCTCCTCGCCGTGGAAGAGGCTCGGACTCGACGCATCCCCACGCACGAGGTCAACGAGGTCCTGGAGAAGATCGTCACCCGCCAGCCCCCCCCGCACGCCAACGGGCGGGCCATCCGTTTCAAGTACGCCTCCCAGGTGGACACGGCCCCCCCGACCTTCCTCCTCTTCTCGAACCTCCCTGGCGAGATCCCGGATCATTACCTCCGGTACCTGCACAACGGGTTCCGGAAAGCCTGGGGATTCGAGGGCGCGCCGGTTCGCATCCGTCTCCGAACCACGGCGAAGGACGAACTCCGCTACGGCCGTGGAGGTGGGCGGAGCCGGAGCCCATGAACGAGGGACTCTTCCTGGCCCTGGGATTGGCCCTGGCGAGCTACGTCGTTGGCGCCACTCCCACGTCGTACTGGGTGGGGAAGGGAATTCACGGGATCGACCTGCGAACGCAAGGAAGCGGGAATCTGGGTGCGACCAACGTCTTTCGGGTGCTGGGGGCCCGCTGGGCGGCACCGGTCATGGCCGTGGACGTGGCCAAGGGTTGGTTCCCGGTAGCCTTCTTTCCTCTCCTCCTGGCAGGCGATCCTGCATCAGGGGCAACGGTGGCCGAAGCCTCAGTGGCGGCCTGGGCGATCCTTTTCGGCGCCTTGGCCATCGTGGGGCACGTCTTCTCCTTCTGGGTGGGATTCCGAGGCGGCAAGGGGGTAGCCACCAGCGCCGGGGTATTCCTGGGGCTTGCGCCCTGGGCCGTCCTGGCCGCCTTCGGCGTCTGGGCCCTCGTCCTCGCACTGACCCGGTACGTGTCGCTGGCCTCCATCCTCGCGGCCCTCGTCCTTCCCGTGCTCGTGGTCGTGCTCCCCCACCGGGGCGGGGCGTTCATCCCGTTCTTCAGCGTGGCGCTGGCGGCCTTCGTGATCTGGGCCCACCGGGCAAACATTCGTCGCCTCCTGGGGGGAGAGGAAAGCCGGATGGGACGCGGGAGGCCGGTATGAAGGCGGCGGTCGTGGGAGCGGGGAGCTGGGGTACGGCGCTGGCTCTCCTCCTCCATGGGCGGGGCATCCGGACCGTGCTCTGGAGCCATGATCCCGAGGTCCCCGACGACATCCGCACGACGGGCGGGAACCCATTTCTCCCCGGGGTGCCGATTCCTCGAGGACTGGAGGTCACCGCCTCCCTCGCAGATGCGGTGGAAGGGGCTGGCCTCGTGGTGTCCGTCAGCCCCTCGCAGTTCGTCGGGAAGGTCATGGCTGAGGCTTCGCCTCTCCTTCACGCGGAGGCCCTCCTGGTGAGCGCTTCGAAGGGAATCGAGCTGACAACCCTTCGGCGCATGGACCAGGTCCTGGCTTCCGTGCTTCCCGCGGGCCTCATGGACCGATTCTGCGTCCTTTCGGGTCCCTCGTTTGCCGCCGAAGTCGCTCGCGGTGTCCCGACGGCGGTGGTGGTGGCATCCACCTCCAGGGAGGCACGCCTCGAAGCGCAGCACCTCTTCTCCACCGAGCGCTTCCGGGTCTACACCTCCCCGGACGTGATCGGCGTGGAGCTGGGCGGGGCCGTGAAGAACGTCATTGCCCTTGCCGCCGGTGTGGTGGCCGGGCTGGGGTTCGGCCACAATACGCAGGCTGCCCTGATGACCCGCGGCCTGGCCGAGATCACGCGGCTGGGTCGGGCCATGGGGGCCGAGGCCGAGACGTTCTCGGGGCTTGCGGGAATGGGGGACCTGGTCCTCACTTGTACTGGAGACCTGTCCCGGAACCGGACGGTGGGCGTTCGCCTGGGACAGGGAGAGCCCCTGAAGGTCATCCTCCAGGACATGCGCGCTGTGGCGGAAGGCGTCCGGACCACCCCCGGCGTCCGCGCCCTCGCGCTTCGGCATGGAGTCGAGATGCCCATCGTCCACCAGGTGAACGAACTGCTGGAGGGGCGGACCACGCCCGAGGCGGCGGTTCGATCCCTTATGATCCGGGATCCCAAGCCCGAGCGCTGGGCATGATGGCCAGCGTGCGCCACGATCGGACGGGCGGGGTCTGGACGGGCGGGGTCTGGACGTGCGGGGCCTGGATCTACGGAGCCTGGACATGTGGGGCTGGCACGTGTCCGAATCGGACGGGGCGACCCGGCCCGAACGCAGGAGATGCGGAATGAACGAGGAGCCCATCCTCCGGAAAGCCTACTATTCCATCGGGGAGGTCTGCGACCTGACCGGGCTCAAGCCTCATGTGCTACGCTACTGGGAAACCCAATTCGAAGCCCTGCGCCCGACCAAGAACCGGGCAGGGAACCGGGTGTACCGCCCCCGCGAGGTGGAACTGGTCCTCCTTGTCAAACACCTGCTCTACGAGAAGAAGTTCACCATCGACGGGGCCCGACAGAACCTCAGGGAACTCCGGAAGGGTGGAGAACTCGCCGATGAGCGACACGAGGTGGCTGGCCCCGAACTGTTCCAGATCATGAAGGAGGAACTGCTCAGCCTTCATGAACTCCTGACCCTGCCGGAACCCGGCCCCCCCCGGTCCCCCCTGGCACCCACGGGCGGTGCCCCGGCCGAGAGCATATCCAACCGGAGCACATCCGGCCGGGGCGGTGCGAACCGGAGCGACGTCGAGCGGGGCACCGTTGACGATCACGCCCTCCCACCGGACGCCGGGTCCCGAACCCCGCCGCAGGCGGCCCGTTCTCATCCCCCGCTCTCCCCACCCACGCCTTCTCCCGACGATCCCTTTCCTCAGCTTCAGCTTGAGGTGGACGACGGGTGAGCTCACCTGGCCGTACCCCACCATGCACATCCTCTGTACCAACGACGACGGCGTCCTGGCCACCGGGCTCCGGGTCATGGCCTCGGCTGCCCGCCCCCTTGGATCTGTCACCATCGTGGCCCCGGACCGGGAACAGAGCGCCACGAGCCACTCCCTGACCCTCCATCACCCTCTGCGGAGCCGCCGCGGAACCGACGGGTCGCTCATGGTGGACGGGACCCCCACGGACTGCGTGATCCTGGCCGTCAATGCCCTCCTGGAGGAGCGCCCCACCTTCTGCTTCTCGGGCGTCAATCACGGTCCAAACATGGGTGAAGACGTGCTCTACTCGGGGACGGTGGCGGCGGCCATGGAGGCGACGGTCCTGGGGATCCCCTCGGTGGCGCTCTCCTATGCGGGACCCGACTTCGAGTCCATCGAGGGATGGGAGGCGGCGCTCAGCCGACTCCTGGAACAGCTCACCCGCCGGGGCTCGTTTCCCGAATCAACGCTCCTGAACGTGAACCTCCCGCCAATGGACCCCGCGGATGTGAAGGGGATACGGGTGACCTCCCTCGGGAAGCGGCGCTACTCCGACTCCCTGACACGGGCCCTGGATCCCTCGGGGAAGGAGTACTTCTGGATCGGAGGCGGGCTTCTGAGCTGGGCCGGCGGCGAGGATTCGGACTTCCGCGCCATCGAGGAGGGGTACATCTCGGTAACTCCTCTTCACCTGGACCTGACCAACTACGAACTCATGGAAGAGGTTCGGGGCTGGAACCTGGAGCCATGAACGAGTTCCGCTTTTCCGCCCAGCGCCGGGCCCTGATCGAGGAAATCCGGAGTCGCGGCGTCACCGACCTCGAGCTGCTGCGGCTCTTCGACCTGGTCCCCCGACATCTCTTCCTCCCGGAAGGAGTCTGGAACCGGGCGTACGAGGATGCCCCCCTTCCCATCGGCTTCGGGCAGACCGCCTCCCAGCCCTCGCTCCAGGCCCGTTCCCTCCAGGTGCTGCGCCCCGGATCCGAGGACCGGGTGCTGGAGATCGGAACCGGGAGCGGGTTCTTCACGGCCCTCCTGGCCCGTCTCGCCGACCGGGTCTACTCGGTGGAGCGGGTTCGCGAGCTCTCGCTGCGAGCCCGCAAGGCGCTGGATGGGCTGGAGATCCGGAACGTGGCCATGCTCGTCGGTGACGGGTCCATTGGATGGCGGAAATTTGCGCCCTACGACGTGATCACGGTGGCTGCCGCGTCGCCTTCGGTCCCCGAGGCTCTTCTGGACCAGTTGGCCCCGGGGGGGCGACTTCTTATCCCCCTGGGCTCACGCGAAGCCCAGGACATGATCCTCGTGACCCGGGATGCGGCGGGAGAACTCCACGAGGAGGTCGCCATCCCCGACTGCACCTTCGTGCCTCTCCTCGGCCGCTACGGGTGGTCCGACGAGGCACTCGGAGGCGGTCGATGATGGAGCAGCCCACGCCGTCCGAGCCTGGTTCGGCAGGGAAGGGGAGTGAAGGACGGCGCCTCGCGGGGTGGGCGGGGATCTACGCCCGCGGCCTGGCGATGGGCGTGGCGGAACTGGTCCCCGGCGTGTCGGGCGGCACCATCGCGTTCATCACGGGCATCTACCTCGAGCTTGTGGCCTCCATCCGGGGGCTGGGCCTCCGGCTCCTCCGGTTGGTCGCGCGGAGGAGGCTCGCGGAAGCGTGGAGGGAGGGGAACCTCGGGTTTCTCGCCGTTCTGGGGGCGGGGATGGGAACCGCCATCCTGGCACTGGCTCGCATTATCCAGTTCCTTCTCGAGAACCGGGAGCTCGAGGTCTGGGGCTTCTTTTTCGGATTGATTCTGGCGTCTGCGATCTTCGTCGGGCGGCATGTGCGCCCCTGGACGCCCACCCGCTGGAGCGTGGCGGGGGTGGGCGTCTTCGTGGGCGCCGGGGCGGCCTTCCTGACGGCGCTTTCCCTCCCGGTGACCCCGGTCACCGTTTTCCTCGGTGGGGCGGTGGCGATCTGTGCCTGGATCCTCCCCGGCGTCTCGGGGAGCTTCGTCATGCTGCTGCTGGGTCTCTACCCTGCGGTCGTGGCAGCCATCGCGGAACTGGACCTGGTCTTCCTCGCCATCCTGGCAGCCGGGTGCACCACGGGAATTCTCCTCTTTTCCCGCTTCCTGACCTGGATCCTCCGGCGTCGCTACGAGGCGACGCTGGCGCTGCTGAGCGGCTTCATGGCGGGCTCCCTGCTCAAGCTCTGGCCTTGGCATCTTCCGGCGGCCATGGTGGATGGCAAGCCCATGGGGGTGCGCCTTCACCTGCCGGCCGGGTTCGAGGCCGCCAGCGGCGAGAGTGCGGCCGTGAGTGGGGTGGTGGTGGCCATGGTCCTGGGCGTGGCCGTTGTGGGAGGGCTCGAAATCCTCGCCCGCGCGGGACGGAGCCGGCCGTCCATGGCCGAAGCGGTCACCCGGGGGGAGGGCGGGTCCTGACCACCGAGCTGGTGCTCCGGGTCCGCCGCCTCTGTACCCGAGGCCGGAGGTCGTGATACCTTGTCTTCCTGTCGGTGGGCCCTCGGCTCGCCGCCCTCGTCCTCGTAGCTCAGGTGGATAGAGCGGCTGCCTCCTAAGCAGCAGGTCGCGCGTTCGAGTCGCGCCGAGGACACTTCCCGGACCCAGCGCTCCGGAACCCCGAACCCCCCGCCGGCGGCAGGTCGCCGGACGGGGGGTTCCCCCTTCTGGGGGCCCGGGCTCAGTGGTCAACCTCCTCACCTCCCCTCGCCGAGGGGTCGCTTATCCGTCGCCGTCCGCGCCGGGGCGCGGATTCCCGGAAAGCGCCCGTCCGCCCCCCACGGCCAGAAGGACCCATCCCAGGATCAGCGCCGATCCGCCAATGGGGGCCACGGCACCCCATCTGCCGACACCGGTGAGGGAGAGAAGATAGAGGCTCCCGGAAAAGATGAGGATCCCTGCGGTGAAGGCCCACCCGGAGGCGGCCAGAAGGGCTGTGGGTCTCCGGGCCAGGAGGAGCGCCACCGCAAGAAGGACTACCGCATGCGTGGACTGGTACCGAACCGCAGTCTCGAAGATCTCCAGCGCACGGGGATCCAGGCGTGCTCGAAGCGCGTGGGCGCCAAAGGCACCGAGGGCCACGGAGAGGGCGCCATTCAGCGCCCCGAGGACGAGGAAGACCGGGGCCATGGCAGGCCCTCCGGAAAGGGGTGAGCGAGATGCCCCGGGGACCCCCCCCGGAGAACCGTCCTCAAGGTAGCAGGATTCGTCCCCGGGGCCGAAGTCACGTTGACCCTTGGCCTAAGCGCGAATATCTTTCCTTTTCTGTGCATCCAACCACCCTTCGGGTGTTCGCGCCAGCGCGCGACTCACTTCGGCGGCAACGAAAGCGAATCATGGCCAACGGATCCTCTCCGTCCTCCCCCCCCAGTGGCTCCGGTGCCCCCAAGGGCACGGTGGATGACGCCTTCACCTCGCGCATCCTCCTCTTCATCGCGTGGGCTCAGCGGAACACCCAGACGCTCATCATCGGGGTCGTGACCCTCGTGGTTCTGGTCGTCGGGTCCATCTGGTTCTTCGGGCAGCGGGCGGGCACCTACGAGGAGGCGGCGCTCCAGCTCGAACAGGTCCAGCAGATCGCGGCTACGGCGGCACCGGAGGAAGCGGCCGCGGAGATCGAGCGGTACCTGGTCCGCTACGGGAATACGCCCTACGGGATCGAGGCTCGCCTCGTGCTGGCCGAGCTTCACCTGGAGCAGGGGGATCCGGCGGCGGCGATCGAGGCGCTCCGCCCCGTGGCGCCGGGCTTCCGGGATCCTCTGCGTCTGCAGGCCACCTTCCTCCTCGCCGTGGCCTTTGAGCAGGCGGAGCAGTGGAATGACGCCGTCCAGGTTTATTCCGACCTGGCAGACCGGGCGGAAATGAATTTCCAGCGCCAGGAGGCCACCGAGGGGCTCGGACGCGCCCATCTGGCCGCCGGGGACACTGCCGCCGCCGTCGCCGCATTCCAGCGACTGGCCGCCGAGTTCGAGGAAGGGGATCCGGTGCGAGGCTACTTCCAGATGCGACTGCAGGAGCTGGGCTCCCGGTAGGAGGTCTACCTACGACAAGGTTCGTAGATCGGATGTAACCGCTGCCCGGAGCTGGAGCTCGCTCCGGGGCCGTCTGTCTTCGGTCGATCGCGCGCCCTCCAACTCCTTTTCGGGGTCGGGGGGCGCGTTTTCTGTTCTCCGGTACGGATAGATCCACCGGGTGACGTTCGGTCCACATGGCCAGGGTGAAGTGCGGAGGGCGGAAGGAGGGGTGAGGGCCAGCACAGTCAGGTGTGTACCGGAGCGGGGAGATCTTCACGACGGGGATCTGGCGTTGAGGCGCGTGGCTCGATCACGGAGCCGGGAGTCGTGCGTCGCGGTGACCGATGGCGTCGAAGACGGGACCCTCGAGGAAGAGATGCGACGAGCGGGGAGCCACACGTGCTCGCGACCGACGCGTGCTTTCTGCTGCCGAAACGTGCGTGCTGCGGGGCACGTGGGTTCCGTGTCCGGATCGTTGGCCGCGTGAAATCGGATCGTCCTCGGAAGGATGGCCGGTCTTCCACGGTTTTTCCACAGGAATCCACGTGTTCCTATAATATATATTATGTCAAGTTAATGGAAGGCGGAGCCCGTCCATCCTCTCGCCCACATCCCTCCCCCCTGGATACCTCCCCCTTCAGCGGGGGTTGGCGCCCGTTGCGATGGGTTGCGCGCGCCAGGAGATCTCCGGCGCCTCCTGCCTGAGGCGTTCGCGCTCCCGCTCCCCGGAAAGCTCGAGAAGCGAAAGCCGAAGCTGCCCGGCGAGATCCGGGAGGGCCTGGTCTCGCTGGTCGCGTGTGGCGATGGGTCCGAGGTCCAGCGGGGCTCCGAAGCGCAGATAGACGGTCCGCCCGCTGCGTCGGAGGCCTCCCCACCTCGGGAGAAGGTCGTACATGCCGTCGATCCCCACGGGGACCACCGGGATGCCGCGGCGGATGGCCTCCAGGGCCGTGCGCAGCGTACCGGTGCGGAAGGGCTGCAGGCGGGCATCCCAGCTCCGCTCCCCTTCCGGATAGATGCAGACACATTCGCCCTCGTCGAGCAGGCTCAGCACCGTGCGTACCGACTGCGGGTCAATCTTGAAACGACGGACTGGAAAGGCCCCGAGCCTGGGGAGAAGCCATTCCATGAGGGGGGAGCCGAACTGGGTGCTCTTGGTCATGGAGCGGACGCTCCGGGGTGCCCAGGCCTGAACGAGAAAAGGGTCCAGCGCCGACTGATGGTTCGGCAGCAGGAGGACCCCACCGCGCAGGGGGAGATGCTCCAGCCCCTCGGACTCCACCCGGACCAGGCGGGGAATGATTCGGCGCGCCGCGCTTCGGAGCACCGGGTAGACCAGGTGGCGGCTCATGGTAGTGCCTCCTCCGCCCGGATTCGGGGCTGGAACTCCTGGACGGTCCCCTTCCCCAGCCTCTTCCATCGCTCACCGATGGCATGGCGGAGGAGCTCGTCCCAGCGGCGCGGGGAGTCCTCCGTGAAGCGGAAGAGGACGACACCGTCCAGGTGGGTGGTGATCTGGACGGCAGAGGAGGACGTCTGCAGGGACCGAATATCTTCGAGCGCCCAGCGTCGCGGCGAGGAGGCGTCGGCAGAAGAGGGCGACCGAAGTTCGAGGGCGTCGGCGGAGAGGTGGAGGATCCCGGGGGTCCCTGCCCCGAAGCGCTCGGCAAAGCCGAGGAGCCGCCGGCGGTACCGTATGGGCATTTCCGAGCCCGCCGTTTGAACCCGCACCTCCGCCTCGTAGGCCAGGCTGCCGTCCGAGTGCGTTGCCCGAGTCAGCGCCCCTCCGTGCGCCGTGATCCTGTCCGCCAGCGTGGCCGCCGGAACCTCGATGGGGGCGGCTTCCGTCCCGGGCACGTGGAGCCGGAGGCACGTGGTCCCGGTTGCCTTCCGGTCGATCTGCAGGGTGCAGGAGGGGCAGGTGGCCACATCGCCACGTCCCTCCATGGGGTCGTGGCCACAGGCCGGGCAACGGTAGAGAAAGTCCTTGAGAGCCAAGCGGGTAAAGCCTTTCGTCAGAGACGGCGTGTGAGGTCAAGGATACGGAGCTTCCAGACCTTCCAGACGGCCTCTCGAACGATGGCTCCGGACATCTTCGATTCCCCCTCCGCCCGTTCGGTGAAGACGATGGGGATCTCCAGGATCCGGAAACCCTTCTTCCACGCCCGGAACTTGAGCTCGATCTGGAAGCTGTAGCCGTTGGATTCGATCCTGGCCAGGTCGATGCTCTCGAGCACTTCCCTGCGGAACATGTTGAACCCGCCGGTGGCGTCGGAGAGTGGGAGCCCGGTGATGGTCCGGGCATACCAGCTCCCGAAGACCGAGATGAAGAGCCGGCTGATGGGCCAGTTCACTACGTTGGCCCGCCCACCCACATATCGGGAGCCGACGACAACATCCACCTGGCCGATGGCCTCCAGGAAGTCGGGGAGCCGGTCGGCCGGGTGGGAGAGGTCCGCGTCCATCTCGGCGAGGTGGGCGTAGTCCCGCGCCAGCCCCCAGCGGAACCCGGCGACGTAGGCGCGCCCAAGCCCCTCCTTGGCCGTGCGGTGAAGCACGTGCACACGCCCGGGATGGAGCCGGGCCAGATCCTCCGCCACCTCTCCGGTCCCGTCGGGGGAGGCGTCGTCCACAACCAGGACATGAAGCCCGGGGTCCTGGTCCAGGACCAGCGGAACGATCCGGGGGAGGCTCTCGCGCTCATTGTACGTGGGGATCACCACCAGGGTGGTGGGAGATGCGGCGTTGGTCACAGGGTCGTTCCTCGAAGCTCGATCCAGGCGAAGATGGCAGCGGGGATGACCTCTACCGCCGTCATCCAGAGGCGTGCCAGGATGGCCACGGCCATGGCCGCATCTCCCAGCTCCGGAAGGAGGAGGCCGGCCAGCGCCACTTCCCGGATCCCGACCCCGGCCGGGGCCGCCACGAAGAGGTTCCCCACCAGGTACGCGGCGGCGAAGGCGCTCACGGCCTCCAGGGGGGGGATGTGGAATCCGAGTCCCTGAAGAAAGAGAATGAAGGCCACCCCGTACACCCCCCAGTTCACCAGGCTGAGCCCGAGCCAGCGGGGGCCGAAGCCCGGGCCCGGCCGGGGCGCCTCGTCCGGATCCCGACGGCCCAGGCGGAAGAGGAGCCGAGTCCCGGCGCCCGACACCGCCGGGATCGAGGCCAGGACGATGAGAGCCGCCACAATCCCCAGGGTCCAGAATACGGCCCCGGAGCCGGCCATGGCCTCGTCGGAGAGGAGAGCCGGAAGCCCCCAGGCCAGCGTGGCGGCCAGGGCAAACCCCTGGACCAGGAGCGACGCGGCCGTGGCCACGGTGGCGGACATTCCGCGGCGGCGCACCAGGACGGCCAGGCCCGCCAGCTGCCAGATCTTCCCGGGAACGTACCGACCGAGGTTGGCCGCCAGGAGGATCTGCAGCGAGAGGCGCGCCCCGGGGTCCCGGTCACCCAGGCTCTCCACCATCCATCCCCAGAGCCGGGCCGCCAGGGCGTAGCCTCCGAAGAGCACGAGGGTGGCCGCCAGGAGGAGCCAGGGACGCGGCGAGGCCAGCGCCCGGTCCAGGGCCAGCGCATCCTCCAGCGTCCCTCCCAGGGCACGGAATACGAGGATGGTCACCCCCGCGGTGACCACGAACTGGAGGAGAATGCCCAGCCCGCGACGCCGGGGGCTGTCCGGCGTCGAGGCCGGGATCGAGGCCGGCGCGGTCATGCCGCTCCGTCGCGAGGCCGGCGGGCCACGATCCCGGAGGCGAGGCCAGCGCCCAGAACAAGGACCAGGGAGAAGCCGCTCAGGAGAAGTGCTCGCCGGAGTTCGGCCGACTCCACTGCCAGCTCCACCTGGTGGCGTCCGGCGGGCACGGCCACGGCCTGCAGGGTGTGGTCCGCGATCATGACCGGCGTCGCCTCCCCGTTCACCCTCGCCACCCAGGACGGGAACCAGTTCTGGCTCACCACCAGCAGGGCCGGTTGCTCCGCGTCAACCTCCAGGAGCATCCGGTCCGGACCCCGCTCCAGCCAGCGTACGGCATCAAGGGCGTGCGCACGACCTTCTGGCAGAGGAACGGGCTCAAAGGGGGGAGACGCCTCCAGGATGACCTCCCTCCGGGGGTCGAAGCTCTCGTCATCCAGGAGGATGGAAAGGGCCTCCCCTGCCCCGACCTGCCGGTAGCTCCCCACGAGCCGGGCCCGTGGGAGCCCCGGGTACGGGAGCACCGAGGCCCAGACGCGACCGTCGGCCAACTGGACCTGGCTCACGGGCTCCACGCCCTCGAGGCTTCCGTACTGCGCGTCGGGCCAGAGGATGTACCGCACGTTCAGGATGGCCAGGACCACCGGGTGGAAGGTGGCCAGGTGCTCGGGAATTCCGCTCCCTTCCATGCCGATGAGCTCACGGTACCGGCCCAGGTCATTGGGATGATGCCCGGCTGCCAGGTCAATGCCGAAGGCCGAGGGCTGTACGTCCTGACCCCCCTGGATCATGGAGAAGACGCGAAACGGGGGCTCCTCCCGGGTGCGGGCCTCCAGGAACCGCAGGTTGGGGTCCGGAACCGTGACCCGGGCCGGGTCCGTGACCTGGAGGAAGGGAGCATTCACCCGGACCAGGTCCACCGCCACCAGAGCTGTGACCGCGGTCAGGAAGAGGGGGGCCCGAAGGATCCCCTGCCCTGCCGCCCAGAGGGTGGCCGCGACGCCCCCCGCCAGGGCGGCGGCCACGAAGAATCCCCGCACCATGTGCGGGTGGAGGCTCTCCAGCGCCGTGGCCCGGGCCGCGGGGAGATCCGGGTACACCACGGCCTCCCAGAGGGAGAGGAGGATGCCGGATGCGGCAAGGATCCCACCCAGGGCCAGGAGCCCGGCCACGCCCCCGCTCCAGCGGAGGAGCCGCACCCTTCCCTCGGGGGAGCCCACGAGGCGGGCACCCCGGTCCACCCCGAGCCCCGCCAGCGTGGCCACGGCGAAGGCGGTGAGGAAGATGACCATGGAGGGCGCGCGGAAGAGGGAGATCCCCGGGAGAACCTCGTAGAAGATCCTCCACACCGGGGTGTGGGCTCCCAGGGCGAAGAGGGCCGCCACGGCTCCCACCAGGGCAAGGAAGATCCGGGTGGATCGGTCCATGGTGTCCACGCGGCCTGCAGCGTCCGTGGCATCCCCGCCGCCCGCGGTCGCGGCCGGGATGGGTGCCCCTTCGGTCTTCCCTCGCCGGGCTTCCCCTTCTCTCGCTCCTCCGCCCCCCGGCGCCGGGACGAAGGCAAGAAGGGCCAGCAGGAGGAGGACGATTCCCAGGTATTCGTGGTTCAGCTTGAAGGCATTCCGGCCCCAGTAGGTCTCGGAGGTCCAGGCGGCTCCCCCCGCCGAGTTCCCCACGAACTCCGGAACCACCAGGCTCACGGCCTCCTCCGGATGGAGGGACCAGGACGAGGAGTACGCCCTGGCCGCCTCGGGGGATTCGGCGGCCACGGTGGTGGCGGCGCGGCGGGAGAAGTCCGTGACGTAGGACACGGCCGGGAGGAGCTGGATGGCCGCCGTCCCCGCCCCCAGCAGGGAGAAGGCCAGGAACACGGCGAAGCCTCGGGCTCCCACCTTCCATCCCCGGCGGCGCCCTTCCTGAACGGCCCGGAAGATCATCCATCCCCCGAGGGCTCCAAAGAGGAAATAGGCCATCTGGAAGTGGGTGGAAAAGAGGACCAGCGCGATGGAAAGGGCCAGGAGCGCCCCCGGGACCAGGTCCCGTCGGCGCCATCCCAGCTCGGCCAGCCAGAAGAGGAGCGGAGTCATGGCCACGACGAACATCTTCCCGTCGTGTCCAGGATAGACCAGGGTCACGAAGGAGGGAGCCAGGAGCGCGCCGGTCCCCCCCACCAGGGCCGCTCCCCGGCTGCACCCCAGGGTGCGAAGCCAGCCGAACATGAAGAGCCCGGCCAGAAAGACGTGGATCACCAATTTCCACCCCAGCGCCCGGTACGGCTCGAAGAGGTAGAAGAGCGCCACCGAAAGGGGGTGAAGGGAGTCCCCGCCGGCCAGCGACTCGAGAAACGGGGTCCCGCCCAGGATGTGGGGATTCCAGAGGGGGAACCCGGTGGTCCGCAGCGCGTCAGCAAAGAAGACCCGGGCCTGGTAGCCCAGGGTCATGGTGTCCATCCCGAAGAGCATTTCCCGCGAGAAGACGAAGGCGCGGAAGAGGAAGAGGGTCAGGACGGCGTAGAGGACGGGAGGTACCCAGGCCGGAACGCGGTCAAGCCCCTCCGCCAGCGAACGCTCGGCGGGAGCGGAGGATCGAGCGGAGCGAGAGGGCTTCCGGCGGGCAGAGTCAGCCTTCATGCAGGGGGCCTCGGGTGAATCCGTTCAGATGGGGGGGTTGGTGGTGTAGCAGCTGTGCCGGACGGCGTTTCAGGCGTCGTTCCAGGCGTCCTTCCTCGCGTCGTTCCTGCCGTCCTTTCGGATGGCGGCCGGCGCAACCGTTGGTCTGCCAGCGCCCGGTAGATCTCCAGATGGCGTTCCACGAGTCGGTCGTTGCTCCAGTGCTCCACGACACGGCGTCGGGCCCGTTCCCCGGCCTCCTTCCGATCGGGACGTTTCAGCGTCGCCACGATGGCGGCGGCCAGGGCCTCCGGGTCGGCCGGGGGTACGAGGGCACCGACCTCGGCATCCACAATCTCGGGGAGTCCCCCCACGTCGGAGGCCACCACCGGGAGGCCGCAGGCCATGCACTCCAGCGCCGCCACCGAGGTGGCTTCCATCAGGGAGGGAAAGACCGCCAGTTCGGCCGAGCCCAGGAGCCCCGGCATCTCCTCGTGGGGGCGGGCCCCCAGAAACCGGGCCCGGTCGGCCACCCCCAGTTCTCGGGCGAGGCGCTCCAGGCGATCCCGTTCGGGGCCGTCACCCACGAAGAGGAACCGGATCCCGGGAAGGGTCTCCGCCACGAGGGGGAGGGCCCGAACCGCGAATTCCACCCCGTTCTTCGGGAAGAGGCGACGGGGGATGACCACCTGCCGCGTCCCGGGTTCGGCATGGAGGGTGGCAGGCAGCGGCCGGAACCGGTCGGTCTCCACCCCGTTGGTCAGCGCCTCCACCGACGTCCCCGGCGCCAGCGACTCGGCGACCCGGGCGATCTCGGTAGAGGCCGCCAGCGCATGGTCAGGCCAGGTCACCAGTTGCCGAAGGACAGGCTTCCATCGAGGCCGGGTGGCGCGCACGAGGAAGTGGGAGGTGTGGAAGGTGGCCACCAGGGGGCGTGGGCTTCCATCGGGTCGCGACGCTCCCCCGCCCTGGAGGGCGAGGCCGCAGGGGACAATGGAGGCGAAGGCCTGGGCGTGGACCACGTCGGCCCATCGGGCGCCCTCCCGGGTGGCGGGCAGGGAGCCCAGGGCGTGGAGAATCCACCCCACCGGCGACCTCGAGGGGAACCAGGTGCGGCGTACCTCCACCCCGTTCCGGGTCTCGTGCCCGGGAATCCCGGGCTGGGAACGGGAGGTGATCACGCGCACCTCGTGCCCCCGGGCCACCAGCCCTTCGGCCAGAGCCGCCACATGACTCTCCAGCCCTCCGACCTCGGGGGGGTAGTAGACGCAGTGGAGGAGGATCCTCATCCTGGAACCCGGTGAGGTGCCGGTGCATCGACGGACGCGCGGCCGGAGGTGAGGAAGTCCACGACGGCCTCCGCGATCCGGGAGCCCGCCTGGCCGTCACCGTAGGGATTCCGGGTACGGCGGGCCTGGCGGGCCTCCGCATCCTCGTCCAGGCGAGCTCGGGCGGCCCGGAGGATGTGACCGGGGTCAGTCCCCACCAGTTCGGCAACGCCTGCGGCGATCCCTTCCGGGCGTTCCGTGACCTCCCGGAGGACCAGGGTGGGTGTCCCGAAGGTGGGGGCCTCTTCCTGGATCCCCCCGGAATCGGTGAGCACGAGCCGGGCCCGGGAAAGCGCCCGGACCAGGTCCGGGTAGGAGAGCGGATCCACCAGGTGGATGCGACGATGCCCCCCCAGGAGCCTCCGTGCCGGTTCGCGAACCGCCGGGTTCGGATGCACCGGGTAGAGGATCCGCAGCTCGGGGCGCTCCTCGACGAGCGCGCGTACCGCCTCGAACACCCGGGCCAGGGGTTCGCCGAACGACTCGCGGCGATGCGCCGTGAGGAGGACGAAGGGGGCGGCGCTCGCTCCCCCCTGGAGGAGGCCCGCCAGCGTGGCGTCCCGGACGGGAAGATCCGAGGCACCGACCCGGAGCAGTGCATCCACCACGGGGTTGCCGGTGAGGAAGATGCGCTCGGCCGGGACGCCCTCCCGCAGGAGGTGGTCCCGCGCCCCGGCCGTAGGGGCGAAGTGAAGGTCGGCCAGGACCCCCGTGAGGCGGCGGAAGCCCTCCTCCGGGAACGGACGCCGGAGATCGCCACTCCGAAGCCCCGCCTCCACGTGTCCCACGGCCACCCCCTCGAAGAAGCCCACAAGGGCACCGAAGAAGACGGAGGCCGTGTCGCCCTGGACCAGGAGGAGCCGGGGGCGGCGGGCCTCCACCAGGCGGCGGAGTCCGTCCAGGCAGCCGGTGGCCACGTCGTAGAGGGTCTGCCCCTCCCGCATCAGCGCCAGATCGTGGTCTGGCAGGAGCCGGAAGACCCGGAGAACGTCATCCACCAGGTCGGAGTGCTGTCCGGTCAGGGCGAGCTCGGTCTCCACGAGGGTGTCCCGCTTCCGGAGGGCGTGGATCACCGGTGCCATCTTGATGGCTTCGGGCCGCGTACCCACCACGACCAGCACGCGAGGACGTATGACCGGGGTCATGACCCCGCCCTCCGGCGGAGCTCCCCGACCTCCTCCCTCAACTGGGCCACCATTTCCGCCACCAGGCCGAATCCCACCAGGAGGAAACCCACCACCTCCAGGAGGAGAACCAGGGTCAGGAGGGGACGGAACCCGAAGCCGTGGAAGATCCGGAGCCAGAGGGCCACGGCGCCCACGAGTCCCCCCAGGAGGATCAGGGCCAGTCCCGAGGTCCCGAAGAGGAGGAGGGGCTTGCGGGAGAAGATCAGGAGGAACCAGACCGAGAGGAGATCCATGACCCCCACCACCACCCGCCATCCCCCGGAGTACTTGGAGGTGCCGGCCCGGCGAGGAAGGAGGTCGATGTCGATCTCCGTGGCCCGGTACCCCCGGGCATGGGCGAGGACGACGAAGAACCGGTGCCAGTCGTGCCGGAGATGGAGTTCGTCCAGAATCTCCCGCCGAAAGGCCTTCATGGAGTTCAGGTCCGAAACCGGCACCCGGAAGATCTTTCGCGACAGACGGTTGTAGGCCGAGGAGACGGCCTGCTTGTCGTAGGCGCCGATCTTTCGTCCGCAGACGATGTCCCATCCCCGGGCCATCTCGTCGAGGAAGCGGGGGATCTCGTCCGGGGAATGCTGCAGGTCCGCATCGAAGAGGACCAGGACGCCGCGGCGGGTGGCTCGGGACGCGGTGAGCATGGCCTCGGTCTTTCCGAGATTCGTCCGGTGCCGAAGAATGCGCAGGGGCTCCCATCCGCTGGCCGCCTCGGCGATCCGTTCCGCGGTCCCGTCGGTGGACCCGTCGTCCACCACCAGGATCTCGCCGTCGAGGCCGTGGCGTTCCCATGCCTCGCGGAGTTCGGTCACCAGCGCCTCCGCCATCTCGGCCTCGTTGAAGGCCGGGACCACCAGGGCGAAGTCCCGCCGGGGATTCGCCGTCCGGGCGTCTCCCACCCGCTGGATCGTCAGATCAGACACGCTTGCGCATCCGGGCCGGGAGGATGCCCAGCTGATCGCGGTACTTGGCCACCGTACGCCGTGCGATCTGGATCCCCTCCCCTTCGAGGAGCTCCACGATCTTCTGGTCGGTGAGCGGCTTCTTCGCGTTCTCCTGGCTCACGAGGATCCGGATCTTGTCCCGCACGCCCCTGGCCGAGATGTCTTCACCCGAGGCCGTGGCCAGCCCGCTGGAGAAGAAGAACTTGAGGGGGAACACGCCCCTTGGGGTCTGGCAGAACTTTTCGTTGGTGACCCGGGACACCGTGGACTCGTGCATCTCGATGTAATCGGCCACCTCTCGCAGCGTGAGGGGACGCAGATGCTGGATGCCGCGCTCGAAGAAGTCGCGCTGACGGTCCACGATGAAGTTCATGACCTTGAGCATGGTCTGACGCCGCTGCTCGATGGCCTGGATCATCCAGTTGGCCGAGTTGAGCTTGCTCGAGATGAAGTCCCGGTTCTCGCCCTTGAACTCGTTTCGGTTCCGGGCCACCTCGCGGTAGGAGCGGGAAATGCGGAGCCGCGGGAGACTCGTGTCGTTCAGGAAGACATGGTAGTCGCCGTCGATCTTCTCCACGATGAGATCGGGGAGGATGTAGGGGTCCTCGTCGGTGGAATGCTGGAGTCCCGGCTTCGGGTCGAGGTGGGCCAGGGCGTCGGCGGCATCCTGCACGGCCCGGGGAGGAATGCCGAGGCCCCGGGCAATATCAGTCCAGCGATGGTTGAGAAGATCGTCGAAGTGATCTGCCACAAGCGAATATGCCAGAGAGTCTTCCTTATCTTCGCGGCGAAGCTGGATGAGGAGGGATTCCCGGATGTCGCGGGCCCCGACGCCGGCCGGATCCATGCTCTGGACCACTTGGAGCATCCCTGCGCCTTCCTCCTCGGTGTAGGGGCGGAACAGTTCGTCCAGCTCGCACAGTTCGGCCTTGCGCTCCTCCGCGTTCGACATCTCGCGGGCCCTGGTGTAGGCCACTTCGCCTACCTCGTCGAGCCACCGGTTCGCTCCCGCCAGGACCTCGTCCAGACCGCAGCAGAGGAATCCCGAGTCCTCGATGTTCCCGATGATCTCCTCGCCGAGGCGCGCGAGCCGCTCGTCCAGCGGGAGGTGCTGGAGTTGTTTCATGAGGAGGTCGCGCAGGTCGGCCTTTTCCACCGGGGTGGCCTCGTAGTACTCCTTCTCCTCGTGCTGTCCCCGGGGGGATCCACCCGGTTCGAAGCCGTCAAGGAGGATTTCCTCCCAGTCGATCTCGTCCTCGCCCTTCTCTTCCGGCTTCTCCTCGTCCAGGCTGACCTCGTTGGGGTCGTCCGCTTCCGTGAGTTCCAGAAACGGATTCTCGGCCAGCTCGGTCTTGAGGTGAGCCTGGAGGTCCAGAAGCGGCATGTACAGGAGTTCCATCGCCTGGTACAGGCGTGGATTGATCTTCATCTCCTGGCGGAGTTCGGCGCTCTGGAACAGCCGGTTCGAAAGGGGAGACATGACGGTGGGGGTCCGCGTCGGGGTCAGGGGGCGGGATTCAGGAGTCCGGAGCCTCGATCACCGCGGCCGCGGTGGGGGGGCGATCATAGCGACTCCGCATGCGATGCGTCAGGGTTGGCCCCAGGTAGATCTCGGCCACCTCGTCATTCCATACGAGTTCGGAGACCGTACCACTGACCCGGATCCGTCCTTCGTACATGATGTAGGCCCGGTCCACGATGTCGAGGGTCTGCTCCACATTGTGATCCGAGATGATGACACCGATCCCCCGGTGCTTGAGGCCCGCCACGATCTGCTGGATGTCGTTCACCGCGATGGGATCGATGCCGGCGAACGGTTCGTCCAGCAGCATGAACTTCGGCTGCTGCACCAGGGCGCGGGTGATCTCGAGCCGCCTCCGCTCCCCTCCCGAGAGGGCGTAGGCCTTGCTCTTCCGAAGATGGGCGATGGAAAGCTCCTCGAGGAGACGTTCCAGTCGTTCCTGGCGTTCCTTCCGCTTCAGGGGAAGGGTCTCGAGGATGGCCTTCACGTTGTCTTCCACGGAGAGTTTCCGGAAGACGGAGGGTTCCTGCGCCAGGTACCCTACCCCTAGTCGGGCGCGCTTGTACATGGGGACGCGGGTCAGGTTGCGGTCGTCGAGGAAGACGCGGCCACGGTCCGGCGGGATGAGTCCCACCACCATGTAGAAGCTGGTGGTCTTCCCTGCCCCGTTCGGTCCGAGGAGCCCCACGATCTCTCCCTGTGCCACCTGCAAATCCACCTCGTTCACGACCTTCCGGCGCTGGTAGATCTTGGTGAGTCCCTCGGCCCGGAGAACACTGGAACCTTCCCGCATCGGGAGCCCCAGGTCCTCCCCGGATCCCGGGGCCGAGGCCGCGGACGACGCCACAGTCGATGCCACGGCTACCTCCACGGATGCCTCCATGCCCACTTCCCTGTCCGTGCCCGGCGCTGGGTCCCCGGAGGGACCGGGCGTGGGGGCGGACGGCGTTCCGGCGTTCGGGGTCTCGTCAATCATCCAGTCTCTCCCTGCCGGGGCTCGAGCTGGAGTCCCCGGACGTTGCCTTCGGCTTCGAGGAGGCTCACTTCCCCCTCCACCAGGTGAATGATGATGCGGTCTGCCAGGATGTAGGAGATGGACCAGCGCTCCCGCTCAACCGCTTCGGAGTCCGGGACCGTGACCGGGGCGTCCTCTTCGGCCGGTGGCTGAGCCACGGGGGCCGCGGCGGCTGGATCCAACCCGGTGGGGTCCGTTTCCGCAGGGGGAGACTCCGCCTCCGGGGCGCTCCGGTAGAGGGCGCGGGCATTGGTGGTAGACTCGAGGCGAACCAGACGCCACTCGCGCTCACCCGTCTTCATCTCCTCCCCGGCCTCCTCGTGCGCCGCCCCGTCAGGCGTGACCAGGGTCACATCTTCGAAGAAGGCCCGGATGACCTCCCCTTCGATCCAGTCCCGGTCCGGAAACCCGCCCTCGTCTCCTCCGTCGGCGCCCAGCTCTTCCCCCCTCGGGTCCTCCACCTCGACCATCCGGTCGGGTGCGAGGTCCAGATCCGGGCGATTCTCCTGCACGGGACCCGCATCCGGTTCGTCGTCGGGTGCCGCGCTGCCGAAGCTGCCCCCCATCGATTCCGCCCGAGCCCGGCCGGTGGCCGTAAGCTGGCGCAGCCCCTCGGTTTCCTCGTCCACCTCTACCCGGTCACCGCGGAGGAAGAGCGTCTCGGTCTCCAGCACGGCATCCACGCGGTCCCCCGTGTCGGGGAGTTCCCCCCCCTCCGCCAGGACCGTCTCCACTTCCTCGTCCGCGTCCAGCGTGATTCGGACCTCCAGTCCCGAGAGGACGAACTCCTCCGTCTCGATTCGCCCGCCATTCCGGGCCAGCAGGATCCGGAGCCGGTCATCCATGAAGGTGAGGTTGAGACTTCCTCCCCGGGCCGTGACCTCTCCCCGCACCACCTCGGCATCCCCGTTCAGGATCAGGAGGTCGCTGGTCCGGTCGAAGGCCAGCGAGTCGGCCTGGGCCGTGAGGTCTTCCCGTTCCACCTCCACCTCGCCGTCGGCCCAGAAGTACTGCTCGCCCTGGAACCGGAGCTGGTCGGCGGTCACGCGGAAGGGTACCCCGGGCTCGCCTTCGGGCCCGTCGTCCGCCGGAAGGGTCGCCGTGGGCCGGCCTCCGGATACCGTGACCTGTTCCTCGCGCCCCCCGCGAGCCTCCAGGTAATTCAGGTTCTCGCCCCGGACCTCGGTCCCCTGGCTCAGGTCCCCGAAGACCACGCGGCCCCGGGCAATGAGTCGCCCTTCCTGCTCGTACCAGTCCGCCCGGTCGGCCCTCAGGTCCCGCTCCGGGTTCGTGAAGCGCACGTTCCCCAGGAGTTCATTGCGCCCGGAGGGCTCGTAGACCACCGCCGAGTCGGCCCGGATGCGAAGACCGTTGGGACAGCGCAGGTCCGCGAGGCCGATCCAGGTGATGCGGGCCCCTCCTCCGATGTCCCGGCTCTCGATGGTCCGGAAATTGTCGCTGAGCTGGCAGTCGCCCGAGGTCTGCTGCGCCTGGAGCGGGTTCGCTGCCAGAAACAGGAGCCCGCCGGCCAGGAGAAGGCGGGTCCAGCTGACGGCGAGGGGACGCAGGTCCATCATGGCCGGGCTGCCCCTCGACCCACGATCCGGAAGTTCCGGAACTCCAGGTCGGACCGGAAGGCCTGCCCACGGGTGATCCGGGCCCCCTCCGTGAAGACGAAAGAAGAGTCGCTCCAGATCTGGTCTCCCTGGGGATCGTAATGCAGCTCTTCGCTTTCGACCCGGCGGGAGCCTTCGGGAATCACCATGATCACGTCGCCGTAGGCCGTCATCCGATTTGTTCGGGTGTCCAGGATCCCCCGGAGGGCCGTCACATGGGCTCGTTCGCCGCCGTCCTCCTCCATCACGGTCAGGTCCACGCCCCGGAGGTGCACCGACGACGAATCCTGCCACTGGATGGCCGTGTCGGCATGGATCACCCCCTGGAGTACGCCGTCCTGGGTGATGCGGTGGATCATTCCAAAGACGATCCCATCGGCGTCGAACTCCAGGTAGGTCGAGGGGACCGTGGCCACGGAGTCCTCCGCCGTACAGGCGGCAGCCCCCCCCCCGGCGAGAGCCAGGGTGAGAAGCAGGCTGGAGGAGCGAAGGAACGACTTCATATGGGAATGTCCATGTCCATGTGAGAGTTCGTCATACCACGCCTGATCTGAGAAGATCATGGAGGTGCACCACGCCGGCGAGGTGGCGATCGTCGTCCACCACGGGGAGGGCCATGATCCCATGGGTTTCCAGGACATGCACCACCGCGCCGGCCAGCTGGCCCACGCGGGCGACCCGAGGATCGACGGTCATGACCTGGCGCACCTGGACGTCCAGGAATCCCTGGGGCTCCCGCTCCATGAGCCGCGTCAGGTCACCCGCAGTAACGACGCCCACGACTCGGCGCTCCGGATCGACGATCGGGATCGTACCCCGCATCCGGGCGAGCGGTACGATGCAGGCCCGCATGGGGAGATCCGGCCCCAGCGAGGGGTAACCCTCCGAGACCATGACGTCCTCCACCCTGAGCGTCAACTTCCGGCCCAGCGCGCCTCCTGGGTGGAGACGGGCAAAGTCCTCGGCCCGAAACCCCTTCTTCCGAAGGAGGACCATGGCCAGGGCGTCGCCCAGGGCCAGGGCGGTGGTGGTGGAAGCCGTGGGGGCCAGGTCCAGCGGGCAGGCTTCCTCGGTCACCCCGGCATCCAGGGTGACGGTGGCGCTCCGCCCCAGGGGCGAGTCCACCTTCCCCGTGAGGGCAACAATGGGGAGGCCCAGCCGGAGCATGTATTCCATGAGACCATGGAGCTCGGAGGTGGCCCCGCTCTTGGACAGAAAGATGCCCACGTCATCGCGGGAGACGATCCCCAGGTCCCCGTGGAGCCCGTCCACCGGATGGAGGAAGGTGGCCGGTGTCCCGGTAGAGGTGAAGGTGGCCGCGATCTTCCGGGCAATGATCCCGCTCTTTCCCACGCCCGTGACCACGATCCTGCCCCGGCATCCTTCCAGGAGTTCCACGGCCCGCTCGAATTCGGGACCCAGCCGGCGGGCGACGCCCTCCAGGGCCTGGGCCTCGAGTCTCAGCACGTTTCGCCCTGCTTCAAGGAGATTCATGGTCCCCCCTCCGGGCCTCCACGTAGGCCTCGACTCGTGTCTTCCATTCCCCGCGCGCCTCCAGGAGGACCCGGCAGAACTCGCGAACGGCCCCCCGTCCCCCTTCCCGACGCGTCGTCCAGAGGGCTGCCTGGCGCACCTCCCGCACAGCGTTCCCCACCGCCACGGGGAGTCCGACCCGCTCCAGCACCGGGATATCCGGGAGGTCGTCCGCCACCATGGCCACTTCATCCCACTGAAGTCCCCGCTCCTCGCAGAGCGCACGCACCGTGGGGAGCTTGTGGGCACCGGCCACCTGGTGGCAGGCGTCAATCCCCAGTTCCCGGGCGCGCACGGTCGTGGCTGGAGACACCCTGCCCGAGACCAGGGCCACGTCGATCCCCGCATCCTGGAGGAGGCGGAGTCCCAGGCCATCCTGGATGTCGAACCGCTTGAACTCCACCGTCGTCCCGGTCCCGTCCTCGCCCAGGTAGACGCCGGCATCGGTGAGGACCCCGTCCACGTCCAGGACCACGAGCCGGATCCGCCGGGCGACCTCCGCGGGGATGCGGGCGCCTTCGCCCGGAATCGAGGGCGTGCTCACGACCAGCCCCCGCTTTCCCGAACGGCGGTCCGGATGGCCAGGACCTGGCGAAGGAGGTCCTCCAGGCGATCCAGCGGGAGCATGTTGGAACCGTCGGAGGGCGCGGACCGAGGCTCAGGGTGCGTCTCCAGGAAGAGATGATCGCACCCGGCAGCCACTGCGGCCCGAACCAGGGCCGGAATGTGCTCCGGGTCCCCACCGCTGGCGCCGTCGGCCTTGCCGGGGCGCTGCACCGAGTGCGTTCCATCGAAGACCGCCTGGCACCCCGTGGCGTCCCGCATCCTCCGGAACGACCGGAAGTCGACCACAAGGGAGCCATAGCCGAAGAAGGTTCCCCGTTCCGTGACCACCACGTTGGCGGCCCCGCTGCTTCGGATCTTCTCCACCACGGCCTTGAGCTCCTCCGGGGCCATCCACTGGCCCTTCTTCACGTTCACCACCGCCCCGGTCGCTCCCGCAGCCAGGACCAGGTCGGTCTGCCGGGAGAGGAAGGCGGGGATCTGGAGGACGTCCACCACCTCCGCGGCGGCAGCCGCCTGCGCCGGTTCATGGACATCCGTGAGCAGGGGCAGTCCTGAGGCTTTCCCCACCCGCTCCAGCCGCCGAAGCCCCTCGTCGATCCCCGGACCCCGGGGGGCGTCCAGACGGGAACGGTTGGCCTTGTCATAGGAGGCCTTGAAGATCACCGGTAGGTGGAGACGCTCCGAGATGCGGGCGAGGGCCTCGCCCACCCGGAGGTTCAGATCGTCCTCTTCCAGGAGACAGGGTCCGGCAATGAGGGTGAAGTCGGAGAAGAGGGGGGCGGCGTCCGACGCAGGCCCGGACGCAGCCTGAGCCGTCGCCTCGGACGTCCTCTCCTGCGTCGCCTCGAGAGCTTCGGCTCCTTCGGGGGAAGATGGGCGCTGCGGCATGGTCAACCTCCCGTTCCTTCGCTGCCGCCCTGCTCGGCGCGCCGGGCGGCGGCCGCAATGAAGGAGGCAAACAGGGGATGGGGACGATTGGGGCGGCTCTTCAGTTCCGGGTGAAACTGGCATCCGATGAACCACGGATGACCCGGAAGCTCCACCATTTCCACCAGCTGGTCGTCCGGCGAGACACCGCTGAACCGGATCCCGCCCTCCGCCAGGGTTTCCCGGACCTCGTTGTTCACCTCGAACCGGTGACGGTGGCGCTCCGAGATCTCCTCCTTCCCGTAGATCTCGCGAACCCGGGAGCCGGCGGCCAGCCGCGCGGGGTAGGCCCCGAGGCGCATGGTCCCCCCCTTGTCCGTGACCTGCCGCTGGGAGTCCATGAGGGCGATGACGGGATGCGGGCTCTCCGGGTCGAACTCGAGGGAGTGGGCTCCTTCCAGGTGGCAGACATTCCGGGCGAACTCGATGACCGCGCACTGCAGCCCGAGGCAGATCCCGAAGAAGGGGCGCCGGACCTCCCGCGCCCATCGGATGGCCTCCAGCATCCCCTCCACGCCGCGGGGACCGAACCCCCCGGGGATCAGGAGCGCGTCGTAGCCCTCCAGGCGGGCGCCGGGACCTTCGCTGGTCTCGAAACCCTCGGAGGAGAGCCAGTCGATGTCCACCTCGACATCGTTGGCGATCCCCCCGTGGATCAGCGCCTCCTGGACGGACTTGTACGCATCCACGAGCTCGGTGTACTTCCCCACCACGGCCACGCGCACGCGTCCACCCGAAGGCGCCCGGGCCGTCTTGACCATGCGGCCCCACTCCTCCAGGTCGGGCGCCGGTGCCTCCAGGTCAAGGAGTTCCAGCACGTAGTCGTCCAGTCCCTGGCGGCGGTACTCGAGCGGTACCTGGTAGATCGAGTCCACGTCCAGTGCCTCGATGACGCCTCGTCGATCCACGTTGGTGAAGAGGGCGATCTTGCGTCGGATGTCTTCGTCCAGCGGGTGTTCCGAGCGGCAGATCAGGATCTGCGGCTGGATCCCGATCTCCATGAGTTCGCGGACCGAGTGCTGCGTGGGCTTGGTCTTGAGCTCACCGGCCGCCGCGATGTAGGGAACCAGGGTCAGGTGCATGAAGATGGCGTTCTTCGAACCCACTTCCTGCCGGAACTGACGGATGGCTTCGAGGAAAGGGAGCGACTCGATGTCGCCCACCGTCCCCCCGATCTCGGTGATCACCACGTCGTGGTCGTCGGAGAGGCGCCGGATGGCGCTCTTGATCTCGTCGGTGATGTGCGGGATGACCTGCACGGTGGACCCCAGGTAGTCGCCCCTGCGCTCCTTGTGGATCACCGTCTGGTAGATCCTCCCGGTGGTGATGTTGTTGTTCTGGGAGAGGGATTCGTCGATGAACCGCTCGTAGTGACCCAGGTCCAGATCGGTCTCGGCGCCATCATCGGTGACAAAGACCTCCCCGTGCTGGAAGGGGGACAGTGTCCCCGGATCCACGTTGATGTAGGGATCGAACTTCTGAAGCGTCACCCTGAAGCCCCGCTCCTTGAGGAGCCGGCCCAGGGAGGCGGCGGAAATCCCCTTTCCCAGCGAGGAAACGACTCCGCCGGTGACGAAGATGTACTTGGTAGGATGATCGGAGGCCCGTTTGGCGTCGGTCATGGAATCTGGATGGAGGACGGGATGGAGGAGGAGGAAGTCGGGTCGAGAAGCCCTTCCATGAGGCGAAGATCCTGCTCGGTGTCCACGCCCCCCGCGGCATGGTCCACCACGGCGATGCCCATGGGCAGACCGGCCTCGAGGGCCCGAAGCTGCTCGAGGCGTTCCACCTGCTCAAGGGGCGAGGGCGGGAGGGCGACCCAGCGAAGAAGGGCCTCTCGGCGGTAGGCGTAGAGCCCGAGGTGCCGGAGGAACGGGACCGCCGACAGCAGGTCGGCGCCGGGGGGGCCGTCCCTTCGGAAGGGTACAGGTGCGCGGGAAAAGTAGAGGGCCCGGCCGTTCTCGGCCCGGACCGCCTTCACAACCGAGGGTTCGGCGAGCAGTGCGGGGTCTCGGAGGGGCGTGGCGCAGGTGGACAGGTGCCATTCCCCGTCCCGGATCAGCTCCACCGCCACCCGGACATGGTCCTCTTCCACCAGCGGCTCGTCGCCCTGGAGATTCACGAGGAAGGGAAAATCCGCGTAGCGCGGCAGCTGGGCCACCTCCGCCACCCGATCGGTGCCCGAGGGGTGAGCGGAGTCGGTCAGGACCACGGGGGCGCCCAGCTCGTCGCAGAGAGCCACGATCTCCGGGTGGTCCGTGGCCACCACAACCTGGTCCAGAACCTGGAAGGTGGAGACGCGGCGCCACACCCACTCGAGGAGGGGGCGGCCGCGCAGCCGGCGGAGGGGCTTGGCGGGAAGCCGCTCCGAGCCGTACCGGGCGGGAATCACACCGAGGACGCGGCCATCAGAGGCGCCGGGGGCACCTCCCGTCAGCACGATCGCCCCGATCGGGAGCCTGGGTTCCGGTTAGCAAGATTCACGCCAACCAAGATACCCGGGAGCGCCCCGACGGGGCAAGGCGGGGCACGGACTAGCTTCTCCCCGGCAGCTGGAGGAAGGCGTCCAGCAGCCGTCGTCCATGCTCCGAGAAGAGGGATTCGGGATGGAACTGGACCCCCCACACCGGCGCATCCCTGTGCCGCATGGCCTGGATCTCCACGTTCCCGTCGGGTTCGTCGCCGGACCAGGCGACCACCTCGAGGACTTCGGGAAGGACCGTGGGATCGGTGACGAGGGAGTGGTAGCGGGTCACCTGGAACGGGGACGGGAGGCCCTGGAAGAGCCCTGCACCCGTGTGCTCCACGGCGGCCACCTTGCCGTGCATGAGGCGGCGTGCCCGGATGGTCCGCCCCCCGAAGGCCTCGCCCAGTGCCTGGTGACCCAGGCAGACACCCAGAAGCGGGATCCCCAGGGGGGTCAGGGCCCGGATGGCCTCCACGCTGATTCCGGCCTCACCAGGGGTGCATGGTCCGGGCGAGATCACCATCCGTTCCGGCGGATCCCGAAGGAGATCCTCCACGGTGAGGGCGTCGTTGCGCACCACCTGGGGATCCGCTCCCAGTTCGCCCAGGAACTGGACCAGGTTCCAGGTGAAGGAATCGTAGTTGTCGAGAACGAGAAGCATGGGAAAAGATGGCGTTCCGGCTTCAGAAGTCCACCGGGCGGAGGTAGAAGTCTCCGATCCCGGAAGAGGAGACGAGGGCCGTGGCAGGGGGCCGGCGCTTCCAGTGGGTGCCCTGAAGGAGGGCGTG
>SKNW01000058.1 GCA_007120305.1 Gemmatimonadota bacterium
GCCATGAAGGAAATCGACCGCTCCGGGAGCGCGAGGTCAACCGCAGGTCTCGGAACTGGCCACGGAAACTGGCCACCCGAACTGGACACGGGAGCCTCCTCCCCCCACCGTGAGGAACCGGGCGGGGCGGAGGGTCTCGCCTGGGTGGCCGAACCCACGAGGAGGACCATGACACCGACACCCCGCCCGCCCTGCGCATCGCCGACCCGGATTCCCGCCGCGTCCGGAGCCCGAACCTCGGCTGGCCGGTGGCCCCGTCGCCTGGCCCTGCTCCTCCTGGCTCCCGTGGGCCTGGTGGCCTGCGGGGAGGAGGCGGCGACGGAGGATCCGCAGGCGGCCTTCCTGGCGAACCTCGCCGCTCCGTGCGGGCAGGCCTTCCTGGGCCGGCTCGCGCTCACGCCCGAGGGCGATGCCATGCTCACCGGCACCGAGGAGCTTCTGGTCCACTTCCGGGACTGCGAACCCGGCGAGGTCCGGATCCCCTTCCACGTGGAGGTGGAGGCCACGGGCGAATGGGACCGGTCCCGGACCTGGTACGTCATGGATGTGGAGGGGGGGCTCGAACTCCGGCACGACCACCGGGAGCCCGATGGCTCCGAGAGCACCCGGACCTGGTATGGGGGCTTCACCCTGAACGAGGGGACGGCCACCCGACAGGACTTCGCGTCGCCGGAGCGGACCGCCGCTGCCGGTGTGCCCGTGGGATGGAGGATCGAGATCGAGCCCGGGGTGCACTACCGCTACGGCACGACGCTGGACGGGGACTACGACTGGATGATCGCCTTCGACCTCTCGCGTCCCGTTGACGGGCCCATCCCCGAGGCCTGGGGCGCGGCGGACCCGCCCTCCCGGATCCCCGGCCCGCCCTGACCGCCTGATTCCGTGGTCCACGGGGCCGCCGGGATCCGCGCCATGGCCCGCTCCGCCAGCGCCGTGATGGTGAGGGACGGGTTCACCCCGGGGTTGGCGGAGACCGCGGAGCCGTCCACCACGTAGAGCCCCTCGTAGCCGAAGACCTGGTGGTCCCGGTCGATTACGCCGTCGTCCGGGCCGGTACCCATGGTGGCGCCGCCCAGGATGTGGGCCGTGGAGGGCACGCCCCGGAGTGCCTCCGAGACGAGGCCCACCGGTACGCCTCCCACCTTCTCGGCAAACCGCCGGGCCACCTCGGTGGCCTCAGGGAGAAAGGCCGCCGGGGCCCGGGCCGGGTCATCGAGGGCACTGGTGAGGGTGCGCCGGAACCCGGCCCACGGGCTCCGCCGGAAGCGTAGCGAGAGCGTGCCCTCGGCCGCCCGCATGGTCAGGAGAATCCGCGTCTGCCGCCCCAGGTCCCGGACCAGGAAGGCCCGGAGCCAGAGGCGCGGGGACCGCAGGACCGCGGCAGTGGCGCCGAGGACGCGGGCGGCCAGCGTGCGCCCTGGCGCGTGGGGAACGGCCAGGAGCCGGAAGAACCCCGAGCCCTCGCCGTAGCGCACCGGCTCCACGTGGGTCTCGGGGTCGGTCCGGAGGATGGAGGTGATGGCGAGCCCGCCTTCCGGATCCATGGGCTCGGGGGTCACGACCCCGATGAGGGACTCGCTGTTGGTCCGGACCCGCTCCCCCACCCGGGGCGAGAGGCGGGGGAGCCCCCGGGGATCCTCCCGCATCCGCAGGAGGAGGGGCACGGTGCCCATGACGCCCCCGGCCAGGACAACCCGGTCCGCAGTGAAGACCCGCGTCCGGCGCCGCCCGAAGGGCGCGGTGCTCCGGGTCTCCACCCGGTAGCCGCTCGCCCCCGTTCCTGCCCCTGTTCCTGCCCCTGACCCTGCCCCAAGCCCCGTTCCCGCTCCCTGATGACCCAGGTCACCTTCGCCCTCCTGACCGGGGTCATGCACCCGGATCGCCGTGACCTCCGTTTCGGCCAGGACCGCTGCCCCCCGCCCCTCCGCCAGGTGGAGGTAGTTCCGGTCCAGGGTGTTCTTGGCGCCCACCCGGCATCCCGTCATGCAGGCGCCGCAGAAGGTGCACCCGGTGCGCCGGGGTCCGCGCCCCTCGAAGTACGGATCCTCCACCGTCACCCCGGGCTTGCCGAGGAAGACGCCCACCCGGGTGGGGTCCACCGTCTGGCCCCACCCCATGTCGCGCCCCACCGCCTCGAGGACCTCGTCCGCCCGGGTCCTCCGGGGATTGGGCGCGGCGCCAAGCATCCGGCCCGCCGCGGCGTAGTGGGGCTCGAGCTCCGCCTCCCAGTCCGCCAGGTGGGCCCAGGAGGAAGCCTGGAAGAAGGCCCGGGGCGGGGTGGGAAGGGTGTTGCCGTAGACGAGAGACCCGCCTCCCACGCCGACGCCGTGGAGCACCGTCACATCCTTGAGGAAGGAGATGCGGAAGATCCCGCGGCATCCGATCCCCGGCGCCCACAGCCACCGCCGCAGGTTCCAGTTGGTCCGGGGGAAGTCCCCGGGGGCGAAGCGGCGCCCCTTCTCGAGGACCAGGACCCGGTAGCCCTTCTCGGCCAGGCGAAGCGCGGCCACGCTCCCGCCAAACCCGGAGCCGATGACGATCCAGTCGTGGTGGGAGGGGATGCTCATGGTCGTGAGGATGGCGCGGAGGGATCCGACGGGCAAGGTGAGGGAACGGCTCACTACCCTCCTGTCCCGTCCACAGCGAGCGACACCTCATCGTCCTCTTTCGAGCCGATGACCTGGACGCGGTCCCCCAGCCCGTCCTCGACGTACAGCATCTGGATGAAGACCACCACCACCACCGTGATGGGGGTGGCCAGGGCAATCCCGAGGATGCCGCTCACGGCCGCAAACAGCAGCTGCGCCCCAATGAGGAGCACCGGCGGCAACGAGACCGCACGCTCCTGAACAAGGGGGATCACGACGTAGCTCTGCAGCTGCTCCAGAACGAAATAGAGGATCGCCACATACAGCACCATCTCCGGGCTCACCAGCAGCGCCACCAGCAGGGCCGGAACGGCGGCGAGGATCGGTCCGAGGTACGGGATGAATCCGAGGAAGAACGAGATCACCCCGATCATCATGGCCAGCGGCACGCCGAGGAGCCACAGACCCACCGTCACGAACACGGCCACGAAGGCCATGGAGATGAACTGCCCCACGAACCACAGCTTGAGCGCGCGGGCCGTGGAATGGGCGACCTTCTGCATGCGGGCGCGGCGGTGCTTCGGAAAGAGGCGGATCGAGTTCTCCACGTAGACCCGCGGGTCCAATGCAAAGTACAGCCCGGCAAAGAGGACGATGATGAGGTCGAATGCGCTGCCGAGGACCGTGGAGGCCACGCCGGTCAACTCGCCGAGCATGCCTCCCGAACCGAGCCGCTGGAGAAGCTCATCTGCCGAGGGCGCCTGTTCCAGGACCTGCCGCCCCCAGTCGTGCTGACTGAGAATCTGGCCCAGTCGCTCGACGCCGGCGGTCACGGCCTCGCCAAAGTCTTCGGCCTGATCGGCCACGGCGGGCCCGGCGTACCAGAAGAATCCCACCGTGAGCGCCAGCAGAATCAAGCACACCACGCCCACGGCGGCCTTGTACGGGATGGGGGCCACGCGACGGAGCAGGTTCGCCATGGCGTTCAGCAGAACGCCAACGAGCAAACCGGCGAACAGGAGCAGCAGCACGCGGAACGCCCCCGAGAACAGCCAGAAGACCAGTCCCACCGCGACAACAATGCCGACGGTTACCAGCACACGGTGCGTGAAGCCCTGGCCCCTGGGTGAATTGGTCCGTGGTTCCATGCCAGACGCCAGTGCGGGAGAGGAGGAGGGCGCGGTTCGTCCCCCGGGGGTTCGTCAATGGGATCGGGCGTCACCGTCCCGGGGTCCACGGTATGGAACCGGAGCAAGGAGAGGACCACCGCATCTGGATCACCGAACCACGGACTGTGCACGGTTGGGTGTGCACCATCCATCCCGGGCTCCCATCCCGGGCTCCCATACCGGGAAAGGGCAGGAGGAAGCCGCCCATTGACCGAGCCCCGGGGACACACCGGACAGGGTAAACGGGCCGGCGCTCTTCACCATCCTTCCGAGGGAGCCGCGCCAGCCATTCCTGTAATGCCTACCGGCCCGTTGAAGGAATGGGAGAGAGCAGGTGCAGACCGAGGAGGCAGGAGCTCAACCGCCGGGAGGTGCTCCCTGGCGGGGTGGAGAGTTGGAGGGGCCCGGCCAGGCGTTCCCGTCGTGAGGGGCCATCATCCCCCTTGTCGCCACATGTACGCGTACGTAATTTCAAAAGCGTACCGTACGTTCCGGAGGATGAGCCATGACCAACGTCGTTTCCCCCACACATCTCCGCGCCAACCTCTATCGCCTTCTCGATGAGGTGCTCGAGACCGGCACCCCCATCGAGATCGACCGGGGTGGACAGCGCCTGCGCATCGTACCCGTGGAGCCGGCGCGCCGTTTTGCGGCGCTGGCCCCCGAGCCTGGCTATCTGCCGGGAGATCCGGAGGACATCGTGCACCTGGACTGGTCGGGTGAATGGCGTCCCTGATCTACCTGGACACCCACGTGGTGGCGTGGATCCATGCATCGGCCCTGGAACGCCTGTCGCCCGATGCACTTCGAAGGCTGGAGGGGGCGGAGGAGATCCGCATCTCGCCCATGGTCCGCCTCGAACTCCAGTACCTCTACGAGATCGGACGCGTGACGGGTCCGGCCGGTCCCGTGGTCGACGCGCTCCGGGCTTCCCTGGGCCTCCGCGTCTGCGACATTCCCTTTCCGGTGGTGGTTCGGGCCGCAGAAGCGGAGACCTGGACGAGGGATCCCTTTGATCGGATCATCGTGGCCCAGGCCGCCCTTGCCCGGGCACCGCTCGTCACGAAGGATCGCACGCTGCACGATCACTACGACCGGGCGACCTGGTAGCGCACGGCCGGACCCGGATTCCGATGACGATCCAGTCGTTGTGGGATGAAAAGGCTGGACGCCGGCCCCCCCGGAGCGCATCCTGATCGAAGACGGGCCCGCATCCGGCCCTCCCGACCCTCCTCATTCGAACGGAGCACGGAGCATGAACCGCGTCCCCCTCCCCATGGTGACCGTCCTCCTCGCGGGCCTCGCCGGCGCATTCCTGGCCGTCCCCGCCGGGACCGCCGAGGCCCAGCGCATGGGTCCGCCCACCAGCTACTGGACCGTGACGCCGGACTACGTGCCCGAGTCCGACCGGCACCTGACCTGGTACACGGTGGCCGGGGAACGCGACGGCCCCTCCATGTTCCCCCGCATCCGGCTGCCGGGGGTGGAATACGAGCCGGGGGACGCCCTCACCTGGGACCGGTACCACACGGTGGACGTGATGTACTACTGGATGTTCCGGTGGGCCGAGGAATACCCCGAGATCATGGACCTGTACGAGGTGGGGCGCTCCTTCGAGGGGCGTCCCATCTACCAGGTCACCCTCACCAACAAGGCCACGGGGAAGCATACCGACAAGCCCGCCGCCTACTTCGATGGCGGTCGCCACGCCGGCGAGATCACCCCGTCCGAGTCCACCCTCTGGCTCCTGCAGTACCTGCTGGAGAACTACGGGAGCGATCCGGAGGTGACGGAGATGCTCGACTACTCCACCGTGTACCTGCGCCCCCAGGCCAACCCCGACGGGTCGAACCTCTACCTGCACACTGCCCAGCGGAACCGGAGCTCCGTGCGCCCGGTGGACCAGGACGGCGACGGCCTCTACGACGCGAACCCGCCGGTGGACCTGGACGGTGACGGGACGATCCGCCAGATGCGCTGGTTCGTGGGCGAAGGGAACGGGAACGCCGTGATCCGGGAAGACGACGAGAGCGGCCGGCTCATGCGGCGCGTTCCCATGGGCGAGGGGGACTGGCGGCTGGAGACGGAGGGGATCGACCACGTGGGCGACGGCCTGTACGGCTCCGACGGGATCGGCGGGCTGGACCTCCACCGCAATTTCCTCGAGAACTGGCGCCCCATGCCGGGGCTCGAGGAAACGGGACGGGGCTGGACCCAGCTGGGCGCCGGCCAGCATCCGCTGAGTGAGCCCGAGATCTATTCCTTCGTGATGTGGACCCTGACGCATCCCCACATCTCGGTGGTGAACCACATGGACACCTCGGCCCCCTTCCACCTCCGGGGACCCTCCACTTCGAGCCAGCACGCCCGGATGTACGAGGAAGACCTTGAGCTCTTCTTCTACTTCGACACGCTGGGGATGAGCATCACCGGGTACCCGGGGGCCGGGAGCGTCTACGACGACTTCATCGGGGGCACCCCCCTCTTCGGCCACGGGCCCGACTACGGATACTTCTACTACGGGGCCATCTGGTACGGCGACGAACTCTGGAACAACGGCCGATTCGGCGACTTCAACGACGACGGCGAAATGGACGACTGGGACCGCCTCTACTGGGACGACCGCGAGAACGGGGGCCAGGGGTGGAAGGACTGGGTCGAGGTGGCGCATCCCCAGCTGGGCACGGTGGAGGTCGGGGGCTTCGACCCCAAGTTCTTCCTCCAGAATCCGCCCGCATCCATCATGGGGGAGTGGGCCGAGAAGCAGGCCCGCTTCAACCTGGCCCTGATCCAGCATCTCCCCCGCCTCCGGGTGGACGGGGTGACGGCCCGGACCGTGGCCAACCCCGACGAGGAGGGCCCCGACGAGCTGGTGGAGGTCACGGTGACCTGGACGAACGAGGGAGGGATCCCCACCGCGCTCCGGCAGGCGGAGCTCGTGGCCATCGTGCGCCCCGACCGGGTGTCGCTGGAGCTGGACCCGGCGCTCACCGAAGGGGGGAGCGACGCCCGGGTCCGCTTCGTGGAGTCGGAAAGCGCCATGGACGTGGGGCGAACCGACGCAGGCGAGACCCGCTCCGTCACCTTCCGCCTGGCCGTGACCGGCGACGCTCCCCTGGAGGGGGTCGCCCGGGTGAGCTCCACCCGTGGCGGCGTCGTGGAGCTCCCGTTCCGGGTCTTGCCGTCCCGATGAGGAGGGGCGGCCCACCCGCCTGATTCGTCTTCGCTCCGGTACGCCCCAGCCGCCTTCCATCCGCATCCACCAGTCCGACCAGAACGGCCCTTCCGGTCTCCGCCACGCGCAGCTCGCCGAACGCGGCCGCTGCGTGGATCTGCCACTGCCCTTCCTCGAAGAAGAAGGCATCACTCGCCAGACGAACGTTCTCGCCGCGCATGCGGAACACCAGCAGGTGCTGGTCTTCGGCCAGCGGCTGTCCTTGGTGGATGCCGACAAAATGTGCCTGGCCGTCCTCGTCGAGCCGGACGATCGCCTTGCCGTCGCGCACACCCTCGTCCCCTGCGGCGCGGGCCACCTCGGGCGCCATGGTGTAGCGCAGGGCCATGTAGTCGCCCTGAAGCAGCGAGCGGGGATCCTGCGGTGCCAGGCGCAGCAGCACGGTCGTGCCCTCGCGGAGGATGCGTTCCTTGCCGGCGATCTGGACGTTGGCCACCACCAGGATGACGACGGCCATGAGGCCCACGACCCACACGCGGCCCCGGCCCGCCGGCGCGGCGGGGGGAATTGCCGCGACCCGCTCTCTCCGGCGCGGCGCCGAGAGCAGGCGCATCAGCAGCCAGCGCGCGAGCAGGATCATCACGCCACTCGCCGCCAGCGTGATGGACTTCACCAGCAGGCTGACCTCGATGCCGTAGAACCACAGGGCAAGGAAGGCGGCGAGAAAGACCAGCCCCGCACCGGTGAAGAAGCGGTTCCCCGAGGAGACGCCGAGCAGCATCACGATCAGCGCCAGCAGCAGACCGGGCGCGTTCCATGCAGCGGCGATGATCCCCACCAGCAGGACGCCGACCACGGGCCCGGCCGCTCTGGTCGTGTCCCTGGTCATGTCTCTGGTCGTGTCGCCCGCCCAGGCCGGGAGGATCCTGCTGCCCAGGTACAGCAGTAGCGCGCCCAGCAGCAGGGTCGATATCCAGGGGCGTGGGTAGAAGCTGAACGCGCCCAGTTCCGGCAGCAGGTATACCGTCGAAAGCAGCAGGCAGCCGAAGCCGGCGAGCATCAGGCCGTTCTCCAGCGGGGGCACCAGGTGCCCCCTGCCACCGGCGGTGAGGCCTGCGCGGTTGCGGTTCACCCCCACCAGCGCGGCCGCCAGCGCAGGGCCGAGCACGGGCACCAGGGCCTGCGCCTCGGAGGCGTAGAGCAGAACCGTCAGGGCGCCGACGGCGAGCAGCACCGAAATCACGCGGTGGATGGGGTCCGGAAAGATCACGAACAGCACGATGCTCATGGCGACCAGCACGCTGCAGGCCACCTCGACCGCATCGCCGGGGACCAGCTGCGCGATCCCGAACATGAACAGGGCCTGGCCGGCGAGGCTTGCGGCCAGCGTGCTCTGCACCACGAAATCGTTCTCGGTCTGCCGGCGCAGAACGACTGCGGCGGCCACCAGCAGCAGGCCGACCACCGTAACGCCGTCCGTCGCCAGGCTGATGCTCGCGACGAACCCGATCAGCAGCAGGCTGGCCAGCCAGGCGCCGAGGCCGACCATCGCGCGCACGTACCAAGGCGTCTCGGGCGCCCCCTCTGCGAGCATGCGGGACGCCTCGTCGCCGGCCTCGGCCGACAGCAGCCCTTCGGCCCGGAGGCCCTCGACGAGCTGCGCCCGTGTCATGCGATCGCGCTTCATGCGGGAGACCGGCTTTCGAGCGCCACCTGCCGGAGCCAGTAGGCGGCACTCCCCACCAGGGCGATCAGCAGCAGCGCGAGGAACAGGAGGCTGCCGACCCCCTGGAACAGGAAGCGGATTGCGAGCGACATCACCACCAGGATGGCGCCGAACAGCACACCGGTGAGCATGAACAGGTCGGGCTTTCGGTCGCGGTAATACCAGAGACACACCGCCAGGGTGGCGGCGAACAGCAGCGGCGAGACCACAGAAAGGTCGGTTCGAAGGTCGATCGATGCCGCCAGGATCAGCACCAGGGTCGGCCCAAGCAGGGTGTAGAGCGCCATCACCGCCGCGACGCGCACGAACCAGCGCCCCGGCAGCCAGGCGCCGTCACGACGGGCCGCGATCCCCCAGGCGAGGATCGCCAGCCCATTGAGCGCAAACAGCCAGCTCGCCAGGCGCCAGTCCATCACCACCCCGGCAAGCCAGACCAGCGGGCCCATCAGGCGGGACACCTCCCACAGGCCATCGGGCGGGTGGAGCACCTGGGTCCAGTAGAGGATCAGCGTGAGATTCAGCAGGAGCAGCCACAGCAGCCACAGGCCCGTCTGCCGGCCGATCAGCACCCAGGGCAGGATCAGAAGGGCCCACACCAGGAACAGCCCGTAGGGATCGGCACCCGTCTGGTAGACCTGGCCGAACACGGCAAACAGCACGCCGACCAGAAAGGCCGCCGCGAACAGGCTGCCCCGCCCTCCCGACGTGTCGGGCCGCAGCCAGCAGGCCAGGCCGGCGGCGCCCAGCAAGGCGCCCTGGATCAGGGCGAACCTCGCCATGGGGCCGAGCCCATCCCAGTTCCACGCAAAGAATGCTGCGATCCCGGTGACGATCAGCAGCGAGCCCAGGACGATCAGGAACCGGTCCAGGTGCCGGAGCCCGTCGCTCCGCTTCGGCGCCAGACCCGCAAGCTCCACCGCTCGGCGATGCGCAGCCTCGTCCAGCCGCAGCCGGGCCGCAAGATCGTAGACGTCCGATGCCGAGGCGGGTGTTTCGGAGGCTTCCATGGGCGGCACCGGTTCCTTTGCCTCGGCCTGTGCCTGGGGCTTGATCATCATCGTCCCCGGCGTCCTGGGGTGGCCTGCGCAGGGGGCAAACCCGAACCCTGCCTCGAGCGGGCCACGTCGTGCGCGGAACCTACGCACAGGCCGCGTCCCAACGCCATCCCGACAGAACCGAGGCCGCCCCTGATGGTGAAGGCCCCCGGTTCCCTGGGCGGGGTCACTTTCTCGACAAACTTGCGTCCTGAATCGGTCGTGAGGCGCGGGGAGGGCCCTCCACGGTCATCAACGAAGCGAGCGATCCCGGCCGACGACGACGTGAGTCGAGTTCATGACCGTGGGCGGCACGTTCGACGCCACACGATCCAGGTAGGATCGACTTTTGCCGACTTCGTGACCCCGGCCCAAGGTCCGCCTCCCCCCGGCCCAGGGTCCGCATCCCCCGGCGCCATGGCGGCCTGACCCATTCTCCGTCCAGGCCTTCTATTCCGCCCCCTTCCCCATCACGCGGGCCTCGATACGGGCCAGGGACGCCCCGATCCCCGGAAGGAGGATGCACGCCAGGGGGACGGACACAAGGAGCGCACCTGTCAGCGCGATGGCCAGCGGCTGCAGGAGACCGAAGACCTCCGCGCCCCCCAGGAGGAGCGGGCTCATGCCGAGTACGGTGCTGAGCACGGTGAGGGTGATGGGGCGAAGCCGGTCCCGGGCCGCCCGGTGCAGGGCCTCGGCCGGGGAGACCTCGGGATCCGAACGGGACGCCTCCCGGGCCTGCGAGAGCACCAGGATCACGTTGTTCGCCACGATCCCCACGGCAATGAGCAACCCGGCCAGCACCATGGCATCCAGGGGTCGACCCAGGATCCAGAGAAGGAGGAGGGTTCCGGCCCCGCTCAGGGGGATGGAAATGAGCCCCGCCAGGGCAAAGCTCAGCGACCCGTACTGGATCACGAGGAGGGTCAGGACCAGCACCAGGGCGAGGCCCATGGAGCGGGTGAAGGTGACCCGGGTCTCTTCCAGGGCATCCAGCTCTCCCTCCAGCCACCAGCGCACCTCGCCGGGGAGATCCGCCCGGTTCAGTGCCGCCGCGACCTCCCGCCCCACGGCGGCGGGCCCCGGGCCGGCGGCGGCAAGCTGGGCCGAGACCCGGAC
>SKNW01000043.1 GCA_007120305.1 Gemmatimonadota bacterium
GCCGCTGCCGAGCCTGAGGCCGCTGCCGAGCCCGAAGTCGCTGCCGAGGCCGAGGTTGCAGAAGAGACCGAGGGGGAGACCCCGGTCAAGGGCTGAGGTCTGGAGCGCTCGCCCCGGGGAGCGCCAGCGGGCCCTGGCCCGGAATGAAAGCCGCCCGGACGCCCGTCGTCCGGGCGGCTTCGTGCATGTTGCCCGCTACCGTCTGTCCAGGAGTCGGACCGAAATGAGGATGCCTGCCTTGCCCAGGAACCCCGTCGCCCACCGGACCCCCGTCCGGTGGCTTGCCGTGACCCTCGTGGCGGGAATCGGAGTCGGGTGCACCCTGGTCGGGGCGCCCACTCCGGTGACCCCGACGCCGCCGGTCACCGTTGGCCCTTCCATTACCGAGGGAGAAACCACGGAGCTCCGGGATCGGGCAGCGGCTCAGTCGCTGGCCGAGGGCGAGGCGCGCCTGGGCGCTGGCGACGCGGAAGGCGCCCGGCTCCTCGCCCGGGAGGTGATCAGCCGCTATCCCGAGGCCCGTGGGTCATCCGCGGCCTACTGGCTGGAGGCCCGGGCCGAGGAGGCACGGGGTGAAGGTGAGGCGGCCGACAGGGCGGCCGGCCGCTTCGTGGACCTCGTGGGAACGGGAACGCGCGAGGGGGCCTTGGCCCAGCTCCTCCGGGCCCGGGTCCGGGTCCAGGGGGGAAGGGAGGGGGCTGTGGAGGCTCTCTTTGCCGTCCCGGAGTCGCTTCCCGCGGCCCTCCCCGAGACCTTCCGGGAGGAGGCCCTCGTCCTGGCGCGGCAGCTCGCCTCCGGGTACGACGACTCCACGCTTCGGGTGCTTCTGGAAGAGGCCCCCACACACGCGTGGATCCTCCCGGTCTTCCTGGTGGAACTGGGGGAGCGCCGCGTCATGGTCGGGGATGCGGCTGTGGGCCGTACCCTCGGTGAGCGTGCCCTCGCCATGGACCCCGGGAGCGCGGAGCGGGAACGCGCCGAGCGGATCCTCACCGGCGAGGTGATCCGGACGGGCCCCACCGGGACCAGGGTCGCCGGAGTCCTGGCCGCGGTGCTCTCGGAAACCGGCTCGCCGGGTCTCCAGCAGCTTTCCCGGGAGGTGCGCGACGGGATCGAGGTGGCCCTGCTCGACGCCGAGGTCCGGGGGGGCGTCCGGCTCGAGGTTGCCGACGACGGGGGCCAGCCGGCCCGGAGTGGGCAGGCCCTCCTGGCCGCCCAGGGGCGCTCCCCCTTCGGGGTGATCGGCCCCCTCACCGAGCCCGGGCTGGCCGAGGCAGCCCGGAACCGGACCGGAGAGCTCCCCATGATCTCTCCCACCTCCCGCATCGTTCCCGAGGGAGTCGACGGCGTCTACACCATTGCCGGCGCTGATCCGGAGGCCCTCCGGGTCCTGGCCGACATGGTGTGGCGGGACGGTCACCGCCAGATCGCCGTCTTTCACCGTCGCGGTGCCGAGGACGAGATGGAGTTCCGCTGGTTCCGTGACGCCTTCGAGGCGCAGGGCGGCCAGATTCTCCGCACCTGGAGCTACGCCCCGGGGACCACCACGTTCAACGAGCCGCTGCAGGCCATCGCGAACCTCCGTCCGCGGGCCCTTCTGGTCCTGATTCCCCCGGAGGACGTGGAACTGGTGGCGCCCCAGCTCGCCTTCTACGGCGTGGACGACATCGAGGATCTCCAGATCTATGGCGGGTCGGCCTGGTCCACCGAGGGCGTACTGATGGGGGTCCCGGTTCGGCATACCGACGGCGTACGGACGGTCACGGCCCACCTGGGGCCGGGGTATGGCCCCGAATGGCCCCGCTTCGTTGCCGCCTACGAGACCCACTTCCAGCGAACCCTCCGAAGCCCCGTCCCGGGGCTCGGCTGGGACGCGGCGCGCCTCCTCCTCGAGGCGGCGGCGCTGGCGGGCTCCTCCCCGGCGGAGGTCGCCCGGGGGCTGACCCTCCTCCGGGAGGTTCAGGGGGCCACCGGCACCTTTTCGTTCCGGAACGGCCGCATCAGCCGGTCCTACGTGGCGGTGCGGATCGAAAATCGCACCCTCCTTCCCCTCGACGACCTCCGCTGATCTCTCATGTCCATGGAAGAACGCATCGCCCAGCTCGCCGACCTCCGTGCCCAGGCCCTCGAGGGTGGTGGCGAAGCCCGGCTGCGGGCCCAGCACGCCCGCGGCAAGCTGTCGGCCCGGGAGCGCGTTGACCTGGTTCTGGATCCCGGATCCTTCGTGGAGCTGGACCGGTTCGTGACCCACCGCTCCACCGATTTCGGGCTTGAGGAGAAGAAGTTTCTGGGCGACGGGGTGGTCACCGGGTACGGCACGGTCCACGGCCGCCTGGTCTACCTCTTCTCCCAGGACTTCACCGTCTTCGGCGGGTCCCTCTCGGAGACCCATGCCGAGAAGATCGTGAAGATCATGGACATGGCGATGAAGAACGGGGCTCCCGTCCTGGGGCTGAACGATTCGGGGGGGGCGCGGATCCAGGAGGGGGTGGTCTCGCTGGGAGGCTACGCCGACATCTTCCTGCGCAACACGCTGGCGTCGGGCGTCGTTCCGCAGATCTCCGTGATTCTCGGACCCTGTGCCGGGGGCGCCGTCTACTCGCCGGCCATCACCGACTTCGTCTTCATGGTCCGGGGCACGAGCTACATGTTCGTCACCGGCCCCAATGTGGTGAAGACGGTGACCCACGAGGACATCGACATGGAAGGGCTGGGCGGCGCCGACGTCCATGCCTCGACCTCGGGGGTGGCCCACTTCGCCCACGACTCGGAGGCGGAAACCCTGGAGGCCGTCCGGGCGCTCCTGCGCTTCCTCCCCCAGAACAACACCGAGACGCCGCCATCCGGGCCGGGCACTCCTCCCCCGGAGGCCGCGGCTCGGGGGCTTCTCGAGGTGGTTCCCGACAACCCGAACCGTCCATACGACATGCGCGATGTGCTGCGGGGAATCGTGGATGGCGGGGACCTGCTGGAGGTCCACGCACAGTTCGCCCCCAACCTCCTCGTGGGCTTTGCCCATCTGGGGGGGCACACGGTGGGCATCGTGGCGAACCAGCCCTCCGCCCTTGCCGGGGTCCTGGACATCGACGCGTCGGTGAAGGGGGCCCGCTTCGTCCGGTTCTGCGACGCCTTCAACATCCCCCTGGTGGTCTTCGAAGACGTGCCGGGCTTTCTCCCTGGCGTGGCCCAGGAACACGGGGGGATCATCCGGCACGGTGCCAAGCTCCTCTTCGCCTTTGCCGAAGCCACCGTCCCCAAGATCACCGTGATCACACGGAAGGCCTACGGGGGCGCCTACGACGTGATGAACTCCAAGCACATCCGCGGAGACCTGAACTTCGCCTGGCCCGCGGCGGAGATCGCGGTCATGGGCCCCAAGGGGGCGGTAGAGGTCCTTTTCCGGAAGGAGATTTCCGAGGCGGAGGACCCGGAGGCGGCCACCGAGGAACGCATCCAGGCCTACCGGGAGATGTTCGCCCACCCCTACGTGGCGGCGGCCCGGGGATTCGTGGACGACGTCATCGACCCGCGCGAGACCCGCGACCGTCTCATTTCCGGACTGGACATGCTCCGGAACAAGCGGGACCAGAACCCGCCGTCAAAGCACGGCAACATCCCGCTCTGAACCTCTCTCCCCTCCGGCCTCACCCCCCCTCAGCTCCTCCCTCACCTCCGGCGTCGGCACGAAAGATTGACAGACCGGGGTCCGCCCCCGATTCTGCCCCCATCCGTCTCACCCCTTGAATCCGAGGTACAGGCATGCGCCACGCTCCCTCCCCCGTCGTTACCCCCTCCACCGGGCTTCGTCGCCTGGCCATGGGGGCTTCCCTCCTGGGCCTGGTGGCCGTCGCCCCGGGGCTCGATGCCCAGTCCCAGGAACGGTCCATGGACGCCCGCGTCGGCCTTTCTCCAGGACTGTACGATGCCGGAGAAGCGGCGTGGAACATGGAGCTTCTGGCCACGCGCCCCAAGCCGGACGGCTTCTTCATTCCCGGTGACCCCGGGGCTGGCGGCCTCACGAACACGGACTTCGCCTTCCAGGGCCACCTGGCCTTCATGGGGAGCTACCACGGCTTCCAGATCTGGGATGTCCGGGAACCTGCGAACCCCACGCTTCGCCTCGCCGTGGTCTGCCCCGGGGGCCAGGGGGACCTGTCCATCTTCGGGAATCTTCTCTTCATGTCGGTGCAGGACACCCGTGCCCGCATCGACTGCGGGACCGAAGGGGCTCCGGGTGCGGTGAACGCCGAGCGGTTCCGCGGCGTCCGCATCTTCGACATCACCGACGTGGACAACCCGGTGCAGGTGGCGGCCGTCCAGACCTGCCGGGGCTCCCACACCCACACCGTGGTGCGCGACCTGAAGGACCCGTCCCGGATCTTCGTCTACAACTCGGGCACGAGCCAGCCCCGCTCCGGCGAGGAGCTCGCCGGGTGCGATCCCGATCCGGATCCCACCAACCCGAACACGGCCTTCTTCAGCATTGACGTGATCGAAGTCCCGCTGGCGAACCCGGCCGGCGCCCGGATCATCGGTTCCCCCCGCGTCTTCCAGGACTTCGAGACCGGGGACATCGCCGGGCTCTGGCCCGGCGGCGTCCACCGGGAAGGAAGCCAGGCATCCCGGGTCACCAACCAGTGCCATGACATCACGGCCTACCCCGAGATCGGGCTGGCGGCCGGGGCCTGCTCCGGCAACGGGATCCTCTTCGACATCTCCGATCCGGCGAACCCCGTGCGGCTGGACGCCGTGGTGGACGAAAGCTTTGCCTACTGGCATTCGGCCACCTTCTCCAACGATGGCCGCACGGTGATCTTCACCGACGAGTGGGGCGGCGGTGGCCAGCCCCGCTGCCGGGCCGAGGATCCCATGGAGTGGGGAGCCAACGCCATCTTCGAGATCGTGAACGGGAAGATGGAGTTCCGGAGTTACTACAAGATGCCGGCTCCGCAGACCGAGCTCGAGAACTGCGTGGCCCACAACGGGTCCATCGTCCCGGTTCCAGGGCGGGACATCAAGGTGCAGGCGTGGTACCAGGGCGGCACGTCGGTCTTCGACTTCACCGACCCGTCGAACCCCTTCGAGATCGCCTATTTCGACCGGGGTCCCATTTCGGGCGAGACCATGATCGGGGGCGGATACTGGTCCACCTACTGGTACAACGGGCACATCTACGGATCGGCCATGGTCCGCGGGCTCGACGTCCTCAAGCTGACGCCGAGCGAGCACCTCTCGGCCAATGAGCTGGCCGCCGCGGAACTCGTGCGGTTCGGCGAGTTCAACCCGCAGGAGCAGCCGACCAAGCGCTGGCCCGCCGCCTTCGTGGTGGCCCGGGCCTACCTGGACCAGCTTGAGCGGGGCGAGGGGCTTTCCGCCGCCCGTGTGGCCGAGGTGCGTCGGGAGCTGGACCGTCTCGAGGGGATGGCCTCGGGTGCCAGGACGGCACTCCTGACGGAGCTTGCCCTTCGGGTGGATGCCGATGCGCGAACCGCTCCGGACGGTGTTCGGGTGCGGGCCCTGGCATCGGCGATCCGGGAGTTGACCACGCTGGACTGAACCCCGAAGGGGGGGTGAGGCAGGGAAGGGAACCCCCGGGGGATTCCGGGGGACTCCTGCTGATGAGACACTGCCTCTTCTGTGACCACGCCCTGGGTGCCGGCATCCCTGATGCTCCGGCCCCGGGGCGTCGTCATGCCTATGACCCGGGAAAGGGACGGCTCTGGGAGATCTGCCCCCAATGCCGCCGTTGGAACCCCGTTCCCCTGGAGCTGAGGTGGGAGACGCTGGAGGGGTGGGAGCGGGCCGTCCGGGACCGGGGCTCCATCCTGCTGGAGGCCGGGGAGCTGAGCCTCCTGGAGGTGGACGACGGCCAGGTGGTCCGGGTGGGCGAGCCACCCCTCACGACGTGGGGGGGGTGGCGCTACGGCTCCCGACTTCCGGCCCCGCCGGCTCCCCGGGTGGGGTTCCTGCGCCGCCTCCTGGGCGGGCTTCCGCCGCCCCCCCTGGAGGGGTATGACCCGTACGGCCTCTCCGGGCCCATGGGGGGCGTGGCCGGTGCCCGGGGGCCGGTGCACTGGCTCGGGTCCCCCTTCCTGGACCGGGCCCACCCCCTCACCCTGGTCTTCGCGTCCATTCCCTTCGCGCCCACCTGCCCGTCCTGCGGGGGCCTCATGCCGCTCAACCCCTGGGACTTCCAGCGGGTGAGCTTCACCGATGCCACCCTGGACGGAGGCGGCCCGACGAGGCCCGGCCCGGAGAGGCCCGGGCTGGAGGGAGCCGGGGGCGAGGTCACCCGCGCCGGACTCCTGGCGACCTGCGGGCATTGCCGCACGGAGGTCGTGGTCCCGGTGGACGAGGCGCGCCCGGCCCTTCGCCTGGGGCTATCCATCCTGGATTCGGGACCCGAGGCGCGGGAGGTGGGAGCCGAGGCGGGCGCGGCGCTGGACCGGGTCGGCGGAAGCCGCCTCCTTCTCGAGGGACTGGCGAAGATCGGAGCACCCCTTGGGGAGCTGGGGCGGGTGGAGCGGGTGGCCCTGGGGATCGCCCTGGATGCCCGGGCCGAGGCCGATGCCCTCGTGGCCGAGTGGCGCGAGGCGGAGGAGATCACCGCCATCATGGATGCGGACCTGACCGAGGTGGCGGGATTCCTCGCCTTCCGGGCGCGAGTCCTGGGGGAGGGGGGAGGGCGGTAAGGGGTTCCAGCCCCTGCGCCTCCTCGGTAGCTTCAGGGGCTGCGGGGCTTTCCGGTCCCGCCACCTTTCCCGCCCACCTCGCATCCCCGGGAGGCCAGGGGCTCCATGAAGTCCGTCCTCATCGCCAACCGCGGCGAGATCGCCGTCCGGATCATCCGCGCCTGCCGGGAGCTGGGGCTCCGCTCCGTGGCCGTGTATTCCGAGGCCGACCGCCTGGCGCCTCACGTCCTCCTGGCCGACGAGGCGTACCTCCTGGGTCCGGCGCCGTCGTCCGAGAGCTACCTGCGGGTCGACCGGATCCTCGACGTGGCCCGGGCCGCCGGCGTGGACGCCGTGCACCCGGGCTACGGCTTCCTGGCGGAGCGCGCACCCTTCGCCCAGGCGGTGGCGGAGGCCGGTTTCCGCTTCGTGGGCCCCTCGGCCGCGACGATCCAGGCCATGGGCGACAAGACCGAGGCCCGGACCCGGATGGCGGCGGCGGGGGTCCCCATCGTGCCCGGCACCACCGAACCCCTCGTCGACGGCGACGACGCCGTGCGGGTGGCCACGGAGCTGGGCTTTCCGGTTCTCCTCAAGGCCGCAGCCGGAGGGGGAGGGAAGGGGATGCGCGTGGTGGAGGAACCCGGGGCGTGTGTCCGTGCCTTCGAGGCCGCCTCGCGGGAGGCCCTGGCCGCCTTCGGTGACGGATCGGTCTACGTGGAAAAGTACCTGGGACGCCCGCGGCACATCGAGATCCAGCTCCTGGGCGATGCCCACGGGAACGTGATCCACCTGGGCGAGCGGGAATGCTCCATCCAGCGCAGGCACCAGAAGCTGGTGGAAGAGGCGCCCTCCCCGGTGCTGGACCCTGCCACCCGTGCCGCCATGGGCGAGGCCGCGGTCACCGCCGCCCGGGCCGTGGACTACCAGGGGGCGGGAACGGTGGAATTCCTCTGGCAGGACGGCGCCTTCTACTTCCTGGAAATGAACACCCGGATCCAGGTGGAGCACCCGGTCACCGAGCTTGTCACCGGGATCGACCTTGTGCAGTGGCAGCTCCGGGTGGCGGCGGGGGAGCGGCTCCCCTGGAGCCAGGACCAGGTCCAGCTCCGGGGCCATGCCATCGAGTGCCGCATCACCTCCGAGGATCCGGAGGGAGGGTTCCTTCCCTCCACCGGAACGATCCGGCACCTGGAGCTCCCCGGCGGGCCGGGCGTGCGCTGGGATGGAGGGATCACCCGGGGATTCGAGGTGGGACTCCACTACGATCCCCTCCTGGGGAAGCTCGTCACCTGGGCGCCCACGCGGATCGAGGCCATCGATCGCATGGCCCGGGCGCTGGACGAGTTCGCCGTGGACGGGGTGGAGACCTCCGCCCCCTTCCACCGCCGGGTCATGGCCGAGCCCGACTTCCGCGAGGGGCGGCTCTCCATCCGCTACCTGGAGGAGCATCCCGGGCTCACCGAGGCCGAGACCCCGGAAGAGGGAGCCGTGTCCGACCGTCTGCGTCCTGAGGAGGTGGCCGCGCTGGCGGCGGTCCTGGAGGAGGAGTCCCGGGCCGCCCTTCGTCCGCCCCGCCTCGACGGACCCGATGGGGGTCGCCCCCGGACCGCCTGGCAGGCCGCCTTCCACCCCCGGGCGAGGGACGTGTGACCGGCTCGGACACCGAAGATGTGGAGATCCACGGAATCGCGGCGGGCGGTACCGGGGTGGGGCGGCTTCCCGATGGCCGGGTGGTCTTCGTGCACCGCACCGCCCCGGGAGACCGGGTTCGCATCCGGCTGACCGTGGAAAAGGACCGATGGGCCCGGGCCCGGCTCGTGACCCTGCGGACACCGGGCGAGGGCCGCCGCCCCGCTCCCTGCCCGTACTACGACCGCTGCGGTGGATGCACTCTGCAGCACCTGGAGCCGCATCTCCAGCTCGAGGCCCGGGGAGGGCTCGTTCAGGATGCGCTGACCCGGATCGGGAAGCTGGAGGGGCTGCCCCCGGTGGAACTCCACGGGACCCAGCCCGAGTTCGGCTACCGGAACCGAGCCTCCTTCACCCTGCGGCGGCTGGGAGTCCGGCCGGAGGCCGGAGCCATGGTGACCGCTGGCCGGACCCCTGCAACGCCCCAGGTGCTCGCCGGCTTCCACGCCCTGGAGCGTCCCGACCGTCTGGTGGACGTGGGAGGCGAGGGGCCGTGCCTCCTCCTGGAGCCGACGGTGGCCCGACTCTGGCACGACCTCCGCGCGGCCTGGGGGCACAACGCATCCCGGCTCCCGGCGGGGGCCGAACTCCGCCTCACCCTCCGGGGCCTGGTGGATGGGACCGGTGTCCTCCTGGTGGAGGGGGGAGGGGGGCGTGGGGACCCGGAGGCTCTCCTCGCCGATGTGCCAGGACTTCGGGCCATCTGGTCCCGCCCCGCCAACGGGGGGCGTCCCCGCCTCCTGGCCGGCGAGGAAGCCCCGGAGGAGCGGTGGTTCGGCGAGCGCGTCCCGGTGCGGCCCGGCGCCTTCCTCCAGGTAAGCCGTGAAGGGGCGCACGCCCTTCACGCCCTGGCCCTGGCGGAACTGGACCCTCAGGCCGACGACCGGGTGGTGGATGCCTACTGCGGCTTCGGTGTCTACGGCCGCGCCGCGGCCCGGAGGGGCGCCCGGGCCGTGGGGATCGAGCTCGACCCGGAGGCCGTGGCCATGGGACGGGCTCGCCCGGTGGACGGGTTCGAGCTTGACGAGGGAGCCGTTGAACTGCGCCTTCCCGGCGCGCTCCCGGCCGATCGCGTGATCCTGAATCCACCGCGAGGGGGTGTGGCCCCGGGCGTGATGGAAGCCCTGGCCGCGTCGCCGCCCCGGCGCCTCGTCTACGTGAGCTGTGACCCGGCGACGCTGGCCCGGGATCTGCGACGTCTCGGTCCCGGCTTCCGGGTCACCCGGATCCAGGCCGTGGATCTCTTTCCCCAGACCTCCCACGTGGAGACCGTGGTCACCCTCGACCACGTTTCTTCGACGCCTTCCACCCCTTCCACCCCTTCCACCCCTTCCACCCCTTCCACCCCTGCGACCCCGGCATGACCATGGACTTCTTTGCCCACGTCGACTCGTCCCGCTACCGGGTTCGGCGCCCGCGGAACCCGGCTTCCCGCGCATCCCTCGAAGTGGAAGGAGAGACCCTCGAGGGGGAGCCCATGGAGCCGGAGCCCATGGAGCTGGAGCTGGCTCCGTCGACGCCCTCGCCGGTTCGCAGCGTGCGCCTGGGTGGCCGGTCGCTCCGGGTGCTTCCCCACCGGGACTCCGACGGCGTATGGACGCTGGAGGTGGAGGGACAACGCTACCGGACCGAGATCCTTGACCGCGGTCAGGAAGCCGTACGCCAGGCGCGCCGGGCGGCGGGGGGCGGGGGCGGACTTTCGCCCCTCAAGGCGCCCATGCCCGGCCTGGTGGTTCGGGTGGAGGTCGCCGAGGGCGACGAGGTGGCGGCAGGACAGGGGCTGGTCATCGTGGAGGCCATGAAGATGGAAAACGAACTGAAGGCGACCCGTGCGGCCCGGGTCAGGGCCGTGCACGTGGTGGCTGGAGCTACCGTGGAAAAGGATGCGGTGCTGGTGGAGTTCGAGGCCATGGACACCGACACACCCGGAGAGGACGCATGAGCGACGAAGCGCGAACCGACTCCGGACTTCCGGTAAAGGTGGTCTACGGTCCTGACGACGCGGCCCTGGACCCTGCCGTGGACCTGGGTCATCCGGGGGCCTTCCCCTATACCCGGGGCGTCTACCCCACCATGTACCGGGGCCAGCCGTGGACCATGCGGCAGTACGCGGGCTTCGGCACGGCGGCGGCCACCAACGAGCGCTACCACTACCTGCTGGAGCGCGGGCAGACGGGGCTCTCGGTGGCCTTCGACCTGCCGACCCAGATGGGGTACGACTCGGACCACCCCATGGCGGCCGGCGAGGTGGGCCGGGCCGGGGTGGCCATCGACTCGCTGGAGGACATGCGCGTCCTTTTCCAGGGCATCGACCTCGGGGCCGTGTCCACCTCCATGACCATCAACTCCACCGCCGCCATCCTCCTGGCGCTCTACCTGGCGGTGGCCGAGGAAAACGGGGTGTCGCGCGCCGCGGTGGCGGGGACGATCCAGAAC
>SKNW01000012.1 GCA_007120305.1 Gemmatimonadota bacterium
AGGCCTTCCATGGCGACGAGAGCTACCGCCCCGCCGACATGCTCGACGACGCCCGGGAGATCATCTGGCGTGAGCTCCGGAACGGGAGCACCATCGACACCTACCGGCGGAACCAGCAGCGGGCCTTCCTGGATCAGGCCCACTACCTCCAGTTCCTGACCCAGTGGAACCGCTACGCCGAGCACGCAGCTGCGGCCGTGGGAGGCTCCTGGACCCACTTCAAGCGGTGGGGCGAGGAGGGATGGGTCTTCACCCCCATCGAAAGGGAGTATCAGCTCAAGGCCATGCGCTTCCTGGACGAGCACGTCCTTCAGACCCCCACCTGGGCCCTCGACATCGACCAGCTCCGGCGGCTCGAGCACGCCGGGGCGGTGGAGCGGATCCGGGCCTACCAGGAGCTGGCCGTCCAGCGGTTCCTGAACCATGCGCGCCTGGGCCGGATGATCGAGCACGAGGCCTTCCACGGCGACGAGACCTACCGCCCTGCCGAGATGCTGGACGACGTGCGCGACATCGTCTGGCGGGAGATCCGGAGCGGGGCCCCGGTGGATACCTACCGCCGGAACCTGCAGCGGGCCTACCTGGACCAGGCCCATCATCTTCTGCATGATGCGGAATCCCGTAGCTGGAACCCCCCAAATTCTGGCAATCTGCGGGTTTCCAGCAACAACGACCCACCCCTGAATGCCGATCTCCACATCGGTCAGTCCGACATCCGTCCCCTGATCCGGGAGCAGCTCCGTCTGCTTCAGGACGAGATCCAGGCCGTCCTGGCCCGGGGCGTGAATGACCGGATGACCCGCATCCACCTTGAAGATGCGCGGATCCGCATCGATCGGGCGCTGAACTGACGAGACCCGTCGAGGCGTGGCGGGTAGGGGTGGCCGGTTGCATCCCTGCCCGCCCGAGGGTCCTCGTCCACATCCCGGGGGGCCTTTAGCACGATTCTTGCAAAAATTACAAGGGGTTTCACTCCTCCGTCCCGTACCGGTGGTGCCTCATGTCTCCCCTGCTCACGACGCCCAACCGAGTTGTCCGGAGTTCGTTCTTCCTCCTTCTCCTGGCGGTGGCCGGAGGGTTCGGCTTCTTCCACGCGGCCGTGGGACAGGAGATCGCCTTCGCCGTCTTCTATATCCTGCCGGTGGCCGGCGCCACCTGGTACGTGGGCCGGACGGCGGGGATCATCATGGCGGGCGTCTGCGGCATCGTGGCGCTGGGCGCCGACCTGGCTTCCGGCCAGGTGTACAGTCAGGAGTGGATCCCCGTCTTCAACGCCATCGTGGTGACGGGCTTCTTCATCATCACCGCGTACGCCCTGGCCCATCTCCGGGCGGCCCTGCAGCAGGAAGCCCGCCTCGCCCGGGAGGACATCCTCACCAAGATCCCGAACCTCCGCTCGTTCCACGAGGAGGTTCCCGACCTGCTCCGGGACGCGGCGGGGCGCCGGTCCCCGGTGACGCTGGGTCTCGTGGACATCTCCGACCTGGGGTACATCAACGACCGCTGGGGCACCCAGTCGGGGGACACCCTGCTTCGCATGGTGGCCCATACCACCGAGAAGTTCCTCCGCCCCGGGGACCTCCTCTTCCGCGTGGGCGGGACCACCTTTGCCATCCTGGTCCCGGGGATGGGAGAGGATGCCGCCCGGGAGTACCTGGACCGCATCCGGACCCGTGTGCTGGGCGAAATGGAGCGCTACGACCGGCCGGTCTCCATCGCCATCGCCGCCGTGGCCGCCGAGGGGAAGGTCTCGTCCGACGGGGAGGCCTTCCTCGAACGGACCGGCTCCCTCCTCCGGATGATCAAGCTGGATCGCAACCCCCACCCCTTCCGGGTGGTAAGCGACCAGTTCGTGGCGTAGCCGGCTACGGCCCCACCTGCGCCGGGGGCCGTCGGGGCGGGAGCCTCACGGTCGTGCGCGCTCCATTCCGCTCCCGGTCCACCTCCACCGAGGCATCGGGCCGGCTCTGAAGCAGGGCGCCCACGAATTCCGTGGGCGAATTCACCAACCGCCCGGCGACCCCCACAATCCGGTCCCCGGGCGCGAGCTCCCGGATTCCCAGTCCGTCCATCACGTGGACGACGACCACGCCTCCCGGGGTGGCGGTCTGGCCCGGCTCGGGGTCGGCGACGGTCACGCCCCGTACGCGGGCCAGGTTCCGGCCCCCCTCCACCGAGAGGAACTCCAGGTCCGGGAGGTCGCCCAGGAGGTCCCGAGCCACCTGGACCCTGGCCCCCGTCCGGGCTGCCAGCGCCAGGGCGTCGGAGGGGCGGGAATCCACCTCGCGGATCCCGTCCGCCGTGCGGATCCGGAGCACGCCGTAGAAGGTCTCCTCCCGAAGTTCGGTGACCCGGACCTCCTCCAGCGTCCCACCCAGGGACCCCATGACATCCACCAGGAGGTCGTGGGTCATGGGACGCGGGAAGGGCGTTCCGGCCAGGGCCCGGGCGATGGCGGCGGCTTCCACCTCTCCGATCCAGATGGGGAGAATTTCGTCCCATCCGGAACGGAGAAGAGCCAGGGGCAGGCCGGAGGCCAGGTCCACCCCCACCGTGGCCACATCCATGGGCACCCAGGGGGGGAGAGAGGACTGGGCGTGGAGGGAGGAAGCCGTGCCCCCCCAGATTCCCGCCAGACCCATGACCACCGTGAGGGCGGGGGCCAGGCGAGGAGCCGACCCGCGGCCCCGGCAGGGCACCGGCGTGGTCGGGGAGGGAACAAGGGCCATGGTGAGTCTCCGGGAGGGAGGGGGAGCGCCAGGGGTGAGGAGGGCGTCCCGCCGAGGAGGGCGTCCCGCCGCGGAGACCGGGTCTCCGTGTTCCTCTTCCCCATGGCCCCTCTGCGGGTTCCCTCGCGCCGAGACGAAGCTACCCGGTGGGAATGCCCTTCTCCTCCAGGAGAGCGAGAAACCCCGCCTCATCCATGACCTCCACCCCCAGCGCCTCCGCCCGGGCACGCTTGGAGCCCGCCCCCGGGCCCGCCACCACCAGGTCCGTTTCCCCGCTCACGGACGAAGGCGACCGGGCTCCGGCCTTCTCCACGAGCTTCTTCGCCGCGCCCCGCGACATGGACTCCAGGGTGCCGGTGAAGACGATGGTCATTCCCTCGAGAGGACCTCCCTCCCCCTCGCGGTCCGGTACGGTGAGGGCCTCCATCCTGGTCGCCAGCGCATCCACGACCGCGGCGTTGGCAGGATCACCGAAGAACCCCGTGATGGCTTCGGACATCCGGGGCCCGATGCCGTGCACGGCCTCCAGCTCCTCGCGCCCGGCTGCCTGGAGCGCGTCCAGGCTCCGGAAGTGCGTGGCCAGGTCGCGGGCCACCGAGGCGCCCACCTCGGGGATCCCCAGCCCGAAGAGGAAGCGACGCAGCTCGGTGCGCCGCCGAGCCTGGATTCCCGCCACCAGGTTCTCCGCCTTCTTCTCGGCGAAGAGGGGGAGGGGGAGAAGCACCTCCGAGGTCAGCTCGAAGAGATCGGCCAGCTCCCGCACCAGCTCTCGATCCACCAGGAGGGAGGCGGTCTCGTCCCCAAGTCCCTCGATGTCCAGGCCCTGGCGGGACGCGAAGTGGACAATGCGCCCCTTGAGCTGGGCCGAACAGCCAAAGCGGTTGGGGCAGAGGGTAAAGGGCCCCCTCTCCTCCACCGGCGTCCCGCAGTTCGGGCAGTGGGTGGGCATGCGAAAGGGCTCGGCCCGGCTGGCGACCGGCACCTCTCCCGACGCCCCCTCGGGCGCCACCTCGGGCGGCACCACCTCCACCACCTGCGGGATCACGTCCCCCGCTCGCTGGATCCGGACCCGGTCCCCCTCCCGCACATCCTTGCGCTCCAGCTCCTCCCGGTTGTGGAGGGTGGCGCGGGACACGGTGACCCCGCCCACCTCCACCGGACGGAGAAGCGCCACCGGCGTCAGCACACCGGTCCGACCTACCTGCACGGCAATGCGCTCGATGCGTGTGACCTCCTTCCTTGGCTGGAACTTGAAGGCCATGGCCCACCGGGGGTGACGCGACGTGGAGCCCAGATCGGCCCGGTCATCCAGGGAGTCGAGCTTGATCACCACACCGTCGATCTCGTAGTCCAGGGCGTCCCGGTCCCGGTCGTAGGCCGCGTGGTAGGCCAGGATCTCCTCCACCGTGCGGGCCGACTCGATTCGCTCCGGCACGGCCAGCCCCCAGGCGCGCAGGGCGTCCACCGATGCGCGGTCACTCCGGAAGACTTCACCCTCGACGGCCAGGATATCGTAGGCGAGGCACTCCAGGGGCCGAGCCGCGGTGATGGAGGAATCCAGCTGGCGGAGCGCCCCCGACGTGGCGTTCCGGGGGTTCGCAAACGGTTCGGAGCCCTGCTCCAGGAGTGCCTCGTTCAGCGCCTCGAAGGCCGAGAGACGCATGAGCACCTCGCCGCGCACCGAGAGCATCGTCGGGACCGGGCGCTCCTCGTCCCGGAGGCGCAGCGGCACCGACCCGATGGTCCGGACGTTCTCGGTCACGGCCTCCCCCTCCCGCCCGTTCCCCCGCGTTACAGCCTGGCCCAGGATTCCCTGCTCGTACACCAGCTCGATGGAGACCCCGTCCAGCTTGGGCTCGAGCAGATAGACCACCTCGTGGCCGTCCACCCCCTTCCGGATCCGCTCGTCGAAGCGCCGGACATCGTCCGGATCCTGCGAGGAATCCAGCGAAAGCATGGGGGCCCGGTGCGTCACCGTGGGCAGGTCGCTCCGTGGTTCGGCCCCTACCCGCTGGGTGGGCGAGTCGGGGGTCACCAGCTCGGGGTACCGGGCCTCCAGCGCCTGCAGCCTCCGGTAGAGGGCGTCGTAGGCCGCGTCGGAGATCTCGGGCGCCCCCTCCACGTAGTAGAGATGGTCATGGTGCCGGAGCTCGCGGCGCAGGGCTTCGAGTTCCTGCTCCCGTTCCTGTTCCAGGTCCTGGTCCGGGTTCTGGTCCTGGTCCTGGTCCTGGTCCTGGGTGGGCGGGTCGGAGGGCATGCGCGAGGGGGCTGGGGAGATGCGAAGGCGAGTGGACTGGACCGACGCGCCGGACATCCCAATATGGCAGGCCACGCCCCGGAGGCGGAACCGTTCCCGTGGATGCGGGGGCCTCCCTGGCCCCACCCCCTGCCCGAACCGGTGACCCGCCCCGAACGCCGGCAGGTGGGCGCAGCGGGATCCTGCCCCTAGATTGGGGCCCATGTGTCCCACTGCCCCCCTCCCCGACTCCGGTCTCGACGTGGCCCGCCTTCGGGCCGACACGCCCGGCGTGGCCTTCGGAACCCACCTGAACAACGCCGGCGCATCCCTTCCGCCGGCGCCCGTGCACGCGGCCATCCAGGCCCACCTTCAGGCCGAGCTGGAGCTTGGAGGCTACGAGGCCGCCGACTCCCGCCAGGCGGAGATCCGGGGGGCGTATGCCGCGGTGGAGACGCTCCTGGGCGCGACACCCGGGAGCGTGGCCTTCGTGGAGAACGCCACGGTGGCGTTCAGCCAGGCCCTCTCCAGCCTCCCCTTCGGCCGCGGTGACGTGATCCTCACCACCCGGCACGACTACGTTTCGAACCAGCTCATGTACCTCTCGCTGGCGGAGCGCTTCGGCGTCGAGCTCCTCCGGGCCCCGGATGCCCCCGAGGGAGGCGTGGACACGCAGGCCATGATCGAACTCCTCCACCGGCGGCGCCCCCGCCTGGTGGCCATGACCCACATCCCCACGAACTCCGGGCTTGTGCAGGACCCGGTACCCGTGGCCCAGGCCGCCCGGGAACGGGGCATCCCGTTCCTTCTGGATGCCTGCCAGTCGGTGGGGCAGATACCTCTCGACGTGAGGGAGATCGGCGCCACCTTCGTTGCCGCCACGGCTCGGAAGTTCCTCCGCGGCCCCCGGGGGTCCGGATTCCTCTGGGTGGACCCGGAAGCCCTCGAGGCCGGGCTCACTCCCCTCTTTCCCGACCTCCACGGGGCCGACTGGATCGAGGCGGACCTTCTGCAGCCGGCGCCCGACGCCCGCCGCTTCGAGAACTGGGAGTTCGCCTGGGCTCTGGTCCTGGGTACGGGTGCCGCAGCCCGGTACGCCACCTCATGCGGACTGGAGCGGATCCAGGACCGGGCGTGGGCGCTGGCGGCCCTGCTCCGGGAGAAGCTCGCCGCCGTGGAGGGCATCACGGTGCTGGACCGGGGTCCCCGCCTCGGTGCCATCGTCACCGCCACGGTGGCGGGGTGGCGCCCCGGTGAGCTGGTGGCCGACCTTCGCCGGGCCGGGATCCGAACCTCGGCGCTGGATCGGGGGTCTGCCGTCCTCGACTTTGACGCCCGGGGGATCCAGGAGGCCCTCCGGCTCTCCCCCCACGCCTTCACCACCGAGGACGAACTCCAGCTCGCCACCGATGCCCTGGCCGATCGGGTCGCATCGCGGAGAGTGTGAAGGATTTCCCACGCAGCTCCGTAGCCTCGTCATAGCCACCAGGAAGGAGTCAGGTTGCAGCCCGAGATCGAGCGGGAACTCATCCGGAAGTGCCGCGGCGGCGACGCCCGCTTCTACGAACCCATCGTTCGTGCCTACGAGCCCCAGGGGCTTCGTGTGGCCATGGGAATGATGGGGAACGCGGATGACGCCCGGGACGCCCTTCAGGATGCGTTCGTCAAGGCGTTCCAGTCGCTCGGGCGCTTCGACACCGACCGGGCCTTCGGGCCCTGGTTCTTCCAGATCCTCCGGAACCAGTGCCGGGACCTGCTCCGGTCAGGGAAGGCCCGGTTCCGGGTGGAGGTGGTGGACGACGGAATCATGGAATTCCGGTCCGACGATGACGATGGGAGCTTCGATCGCCACTTCCGGCGAAGCGACGCCCGGCGCCTTCTCTGGCAGGCACTGGAACGGCTCCCCGAAGACCAGCGGGAGATCCTTGTGCTCAAGGAACTGGAGGGATTCCGGTACCAGGAGATCGCCTCGATCCTGGACATTCCGGAAGGGACGGTGGCAAGCCGCCTCTTCAACGCCCGAAAGGGGCTGAAGCAGGTGCTCGACCAGATGGGGGTGACCTACCCATGAACGATATGTCGCTTCCACCCTCCCCTGGCGGGGCCCCGGAGCCCGACCTGGCGCCAGGTCTCACCCCCGACCTCCTCATGCGCTTCCTCGACGGCGAGCTGCCCCCCGAGGAACGCGCCCGCGTCGAGCGCCTCCTGGCCGGCGCCACCGAGGTCCAGCGGGACCTCCTGGTCTACCGGCAGATCCACGAGGACCTCTCGGAAATCCGGCTCCGGACCGGCGGGGGTCGCCGTTCGGTCTGGGACCGGGTGCACCAGCGCCTGACGCGCCCCCTGGGGTGGATCCTCCTCGGTACGGGCGCGGCGGCGTGGCTCATCTACCTCGCCTGGCTCTACATGTCGTCGGCCACGCCGTCGTGGGAGAAGCTCATGACCAGCGCCGTGGTCATCGGCATTCTCCTCCTCTTCGCCTCCGTGATCCACGAGCGTTATCGTGAGTGGTTGACGGACCCGTACCGGGATGTGGAGCGTTGACCGAGTCCTCTCCCGTCGACCGCGTCCCCCTGCACCGGCCCTTCCGATGATCGTCACCACCACCCACCAGATTCCCGGCTTCCGGGCCGTGCGCACCTTCGGCCTGGTCCGGGGGAGCACGATCCGCACCAAGCACGTGGGGAAGGACATCCTGGCCTGGATGCGGTCCCTTGTGGGGGGCGAGATCCGGGAGTACACGAAGATGATGGCCCAGGCCCGGGAGCAGGCCATCGACCGGATGCTCGAGGAGGCTTCGGCCCTGGGCGCCAACGCCGTGGTGGGGGTGCACTTCCAGACCTCCATGGTCCTCTCGGGCGCCTCCGAGATCCTCTGCTACGGTACGGCCGTGCGGCTCGAACCCGAGGGACGTCCTTCCACCGAGGTCCGCTGATGCGCCGGCGGCGCACGTGCCTGCCCGTGCTCCTGGTCGCCCTCGCCGCCGGCGCCCTCCCGCTTGCGGCCCAGAGTGCCCCTGCACCGGCCGGCCTGCGCACCGATGCGGGGAGCGAGGCCCCGTCCCCTCTCCCCCTGTCGGCCCGGATCGACCGCATCCTCCAGGCCTCCCCCATGGACCGGGTGCACTGGGGCGTGGTGGTGTTCGATCCGGCTTCGGGCACCTTCCTCTACCAGCGGAACGAACGCCTCCCCTTCGTTCCTGCCTCCAACATGAAGATCCCGGTGACCTACGGCGCCCTGGCCCTCCTGGGGCCCGAGTACCGCTGGGACACGGCCTTCTGGACCCGGGCCGGTGTCCGGCCGGACCCCGACGGGACCCTCTCGGGTGACCTCGTGCTGTCGGCGGGAGGGGACCCTACGCTGGGCCCCCCCTTCCATGACTCCGCCGACCAGGCGCTGGCCGCCCTGGCCGGCACCCTGGTGGCCGCCGGCGTGCGCAGGGTCACGGGCGACCTGGTGGTGGACCTTGCGGCCTGGGACTCGACCTCCGTCCCCTCGGCCTGGATGGTGGGGAATCTCTCCTCCCGCTTCGCCGCCACCGGTGGGGCCTTCACGGTGGGGGCCGGGGAACTGGAGCTGGAGGTCACGGGCTCTTCGCTGGCCGGAGAGCCTGCGAGGCTGACGTGGCGGCCGCTGGGGAACAGGGAGTTCCTGGAGAACCGGGTGCGAACCGGGGCCTACGGGAGTGCGCCCCGGGTGGAGACCCACTACCTCCCCGAGTCCCGGCGATGGGTAGTGGAGGGCGAGGTCCCCCCCGGCGCCCGGGTGGCCCGGACCCTGGCCAGCCGGGATCCGGTGCGGCAGTCGGCGGAGGCCCTGACCCGCGCCCTGGCCGGAGCCGGGGTCGAGGTCCAGGGGGAGACGCGCCTGGTCTGGGACCGCGGAGATCCGCTCCTTGGAGGGTGCGCCGCCGGAAGCCTTCCTCTCTGCCCCGAGTCGGAGCGGGTGGCGGGGCTTCCCTCGCCCCCGCTCTACGAGGTGGCCCGAGCGGTTCTCGAGCCCAGCCAGAACTGGATGACGGAGCAGCTGGTGCGGACCCTGGGAGCCGAACTGGGCGAAGAGGGCAGCTGGTCAGAGGGATTCCGCATCCTCACCGATTTCCTGGTGGAGGAGGTGGAGGTGGACCCGCTGGAACTCCACTGGCGCGACGGGTCCGGCCTCTCGGCCTACAACCTGCTCTCGCCCCGGGCGGTGGCCCGAATCCTGGACGACGCACGTGCCCGCCCCTGGTACGAACTTTTCCGCCGAGCCCAGGCCGAGCCCGGTCGGGAGGATTCGACCCTGCGGACCCGGCTCCTTCCCCTTGCCGGTCGGCTCTTCGCCAAGACCGGCTCCATCAGCCATGTAAACGCGCTCTCCGGGTACCTTCTGAGGGACGACGGAACGGAGGTGATCTTCGTGATCCTGACCAATACCGGAAACCTGCCCGCAGCCCGCGTCCGTGACGCCATGGACCAGGTGGTCCTGGAGATCAGCCGGCCATGAGGGACCGGGCGAAGGTTCTCGGAGGGGGGCCCCATCCGGCCCGTTCCGAGGACCATCCGGCCCGTTCCGAGGGCCATCCGGCCCGTTGCGGCGGCCATCCGGCCCGGAGGAGCCGCACGATCCGGGGAGGCGGAAGGACCACGGCACGATGGCTCGCCGTCACGGCAGCCATGACCGCGGGAATGACCGCGGGCTTGGCCGCCGGAGGCTGCTCCCCGGCAGGCGACGCGCCGGAGGCCCCCTTCCGCCTGACGGCGTCCCATCCGCCGGTGGCCGACGGCGCCGGAATGCCCTTTGTGGCGGCGGATGCCGCGCGCTTCTACATGAGCTGGACCGAACCCACCGGAGAGGTGGGCCCCACCGGTCGGCCTATTCACGCGGTGCGCTTCGCCACCCTGGACGCCGACGCGGGACCCGACGCGGGCTGGTCAGCCCCCCGCACCCTGGCCGCCTCGGATCGCTTCTTCGTCAACTGGGCGGATTTCCCGTCCATCGCCGCAGCCGGGGAGGGGCGCCTCGCCGCCCACTGGCTTCTCCGGAGTGGAGACGGCACCTACGACTACGACATCGTGGTGAGCACCTCGGGCGACGGCGGCGACCGCTGGTCCGAACCCCGGGTCATGCACGCCGACGGCGTGGCGGCGGAACACGGGTTTCTCTCCTTCTTTCCGCAGGAGGAAGGGTTCGGGGCCGTCTGGCTCGATGGCCGGCACACCGTGGGGGGTCATGGGGATGCGGAGGAGAGCGGGGAGGGCCACGGCGGCGGCGGCGCCATGACCCTGCGCGCCGGACTCCTGACATGGGACGGCGAGGCCCGGGACCTGGATGAGCTGGACGCCCGCATCTGCGACTGCTGCCAGACCGGCGCCGCCGTTACCGACGAGGGGGTGGTGGCGGTCTATCGCGGGCGAACGCAGGATGAAATCCGGGACATCCTGGCCGTGCGCCTGGTGGACGGTCGATGGGAGGCTCCCGCGCCCGTGCACGACGATGGATGGCAGATCCCCGCATGCCCGGTGAACGGTCCCGCCGTGTCGGCTGCAGGGCGGCGGGTGGTGACGGCCTGGTTCACCGGTGCCGGGAACGAACCTCGGGTCAGCGTGGCCTTCTCGGACGATGCCGGGGCCCGGTGGGGCCCGCGCATTCCGGTGGACACGGGAGCCCCGCTGGGCCGGGTGGACGTGGAGCTCCTCCCGGACGGAAGTGCCCTCGTCGTCTGGCTCGAGGCCACGGCGGACGAAGCTTCCATCATGGCCCGACGCGCGTACGCCGATGGCCGGACCGGGGACGCGCATCCTCTGGCGCTGACCAGCCAGGTCCGGGCCTCCGGTTTCCCTCGGATGGCCCGTGCGGGGGACCGGATCCTCCTGGCCTGGACGGAGCTGGCCGAGACACGGGGCCAGGAGTCCACCGTGAGGGCCGCCTGGCTCGAGGTGGCATCCCCCGACGTCAGGTAGAACGGCGGCCAGCGGCCGACGTACGTCAGGGATCCATGGGTCCCAGAAGCTCGCGCGCCGCCCGGGCGCCCTCATCAAGAAAGTACGGGATGTGCTCGAAGTCGAAGGAGCCGTACCCGTCCAGCCGGGGCCGCAGGTAGAGAAGCGGAGGACCGCTCCAGGCCGCGACGTTCTCGATCCTTCGCCGCGCCACCATCAGGGAGAAGACGCGCTGGTGGATGGCGAGCATGCCCCGGGCCGTGACGCCGGCGCCGTCCACGTCTCCCCCCGATCCCACGTCGATGGCCACGATCCCGGTGGCGCCCAGCTCCGCCGCCCGTGCCAGGGGAAGGGCGTCGCAGGCCCCGCCATCCACGTATACGCCGCCAGGGAGCACCGCAGGCGCGTAGAACACGGGGAGGGCGGCCGAAGCATAGACGGCCTGGAGCGGGGTCACGTCGGTCCGGGCCCCCGGTCCGAACCACTCCTCCCGCCCGGTGCCGATCTCCATGGCGTTCATCTGGACCCGAATCGGGTAGGTGTCCCAGGACCCGTGGGGGAGGAGCCGTTCGAGGGTGGCGAGGAAGACCTCGCTCCGAAAGAGGGCCGGCGTGCGGACCCCGTTCACCCAGATCGCCCGCCGGGAGAGGGGTGCGACCTGATCCCGCTCCAGCCCCCGCGCCTCGTCCTCCAGTTCATCCACCGGTCGCCCCCCCGCCAGGCACGCCCCGACCAGGGCCCCGATGGAGGTGCCCACGATGCCGGCAGGTCGGAACCCGGCCTCCCGAAGCACCCGCCAGGCGCCCAGGTGCGCCATCCCCTTCAGGCCCCCGCCCCCGAGGACCAGCCAGGGTTCCTCTCCCAGCTCCACGCCCCCGAGTCGCTGGCCCGAAAGGGCGCTGCGACGGCGGGACCAGGGCCAGATCTTTGGCATCACCTCCACCTCCTCCAGCTCTCGGGGACCCCTGGGGAGCCGTGGAACCGGCCGCGGCGTCGGGGGTTCCAGCGCCCCCGCCGATTCGCCCTTCGGGCGTCCATCGGACGGTTGGGCCCGACGGGTTGACGCTCGCCCGGGCCCGGCCTAGGTTGAGATATCAAGAATGATTCTTGATAACAGTTGATGCAGAGCGGCCCTCGCATGGCGCCGGCAGGGTGCGGGTACGGAACGTCCGGACCCGCCTTTCAGTTTCCACCCCCGGATCCCCCGCGGATCCGACGACGAGGCGGTCGAAGGCATGAGCGACACTCCCATTCTCTCCATCCGGGATCTCACGGCCAAGGTGGCGGACGAGGACATCGACATCCTCAAGGGCGTCGACCTGGATCTGTTCAAGGGCGAGATCCACGCCATCATGGGCCCGAACGGTTCGGGCAAGAGCACCCTGACCAAGGTACTGGCAGGGCATCCCGGATACGAGGTCACCGGCGGCACGGTGACCTTCCGGGGCGAAGAGATCCTCGAGATGGAGCCCGACGAGCGGTCGCAGGCCGGTGTCTTCCTGGCCTTCCAGTACCCGGTGGAGATTCCCGGGGTGTCGATTGCCAACTTCCTCCGCACGGCGCTGCAGGCCCGGCTCGACGAAGGCGATGAACTGGATCTCTTCGATTTCCAGGACGATCTCATGGCCCGCATGGAAATGCTGGAGATGGATCCGACCTTCGCTGAGCGCCCGGTGAACGACGGGTTCTCGGGGGGAGAAAAGAAGCGCAACGAGATCCTCCAGATGGCCATGCTCCGCCCGACGCTGGCCCTCATGGACGAGACCGATTCCGGGCTCGACATCGACGCGCTCCAGGTGGTGTCCAAGGGGGTCAACCGGCTCCACGAGGAGAATCCGGAGCTGACGATTCTCATCATCACCCACTACCAGCGGCTGCTGAACTACATCAAGCCCGACAGGGTGCACGTGATGCTGGACGGGCGCATCGTCCGGTCCGGTGGCCCCGAGGTGGCGCTGGCCCTGGAAGCGGGCGGCTACGAGGAGTACCGGGTTGCCGACGCCGCGGAAGCTGCGGAGGCCGCGCGGGGGAGCTGATCCCTGCCCACCCCCCGACCACCCGCCGCCCGTGTCCCGGGCAAAGCAGACCGTCACACACGCACGCACGCAGCTTGACCGCAGACCCCCTAGAGGAGCTCCCTCATGCCACAGAACGATACCATCCAGGACCTTGGACTGGACGAGTACAAGTACCACTTCATCACCGAGGACGAGCCCGTCTTCCGGTCCGGTCGCGGGCTGAACGAGAAGGTGGTACGGGAGATCTCGGCGCAGAAGGGGGAGCCGGAGTGGATGCTCCAGTCGCGTCTGAAGGCGCTGGAGATCTACAACGCCAAGCCCATGCCGACCTGGGGCGGTGACCTCTCGAAGCTGGAAGAGGTCCTGGACCAGATCTACTTCTACGTGCGCCCCCAGGAGAAGATGGAGCGCTCGTGGGACGACGTGCCGGTGAACATCAAGGAGACCTTCGAGCGCCTGGGCATTCCCGAGGCCGAGCAGAAGGTCCTGGCGGGCGTGGGTGCCCAGTACGAGTCGGAAATGGTCTATCACTCCCTCAAGAAGGAATGGGATGACAAGGGCGTCATCTTCGATTCCATCGAGGACGGCCTCCGGAACCACCCCGAGCTCTTCCGGGAGTACTTCGGCAAGGTGATTCCCGCCGCGGACAACAAGTTCTCGGCCATGAACGCCGCCGTCTGGTCCGGCGGATCCTTCGTTTACATTCCGAAGGGGGTGGAGCTCGACACGCCGCTTCAGGCCTACTTCCGGGTGAACCAGGAGCAGATGGGGCAGTTCGAGCGGACGCTGATCATCGCCGACGAGGGGTCGAAGGCCCATTACATCGAGGGGTGCACGGCGCCCGTCTACTCCACCGAGTCCTTCCACTCGGGCGTCATCGAGATCATCGTGAAGCCGGGAGCCCACTTCCGGTACACGACGATCCAGAACTGGTCCACCAACATGTACAACCTGGTGACCCAGCGGGCGATGGTGCACGAGAACGCGACCATGGAGTGGCTCGACGGAAACCTGGGCTCGAAGCTCACGATGAAGTACCCGTCGTGCGTCCTCGTGGGCGAGGGTGCCCACGGGTCGATCCTGTCCATCGCCTACTCCGGCGATGGCCAGCACCAGGACACGGGCGGGAAGGTCATCCACGCGGCGCCCAACACCACGTCGTCCATCATCTCGAAGTCCATTTCCAAGGGAACCGGACGCTCCACCTACCGGGGACTCTGCCAGGTTCACGAGGGCGCGGTGAACGCCAAGTCGAATGTGGAGTGCGACGCGCTTCTCATCAACGAGACATCGCGGACCGACACCTACCCCTACATCGAGATCGAGGAGAAGAAGTCGAACATCGGCCACGAGGCCACCGTCTCGAAGGTGGGCGACGAGCAGCTCTTCTACCTCATGAGCCGGGGGATGTCGGAGGAGGAGGCCATGGCCCTCATCGTCCGCGGGTTCATCGAGCCCATCGCCAAGCTTCTCCCGCTGGAGTACGCAGTGGAGCTGAACCGCCTCATCGAGCTCGAGATGGAAGGCTCCGTGGGCTGACGCCCTCCCCCGCACGCGCACCCCTCCTCCACCCTCGCTTCCAGATCGACCCGAATCCCCATGTCCGAGACCACCATCATCGACCAGCCCATCGGGGGCCTCATGGAAGGGATCACCGACGTCCTCAATGCCACCGCCGTGGCCACCCTCTCGGCCGGGGAGCCCTCCTGGCTCCAGGAGCGGCGTGCAGAGGCCTGGTCCGCGTACGAGCGCACCCCCATGCCCACCACGCGGCTGGAGGAGTGGCGCTACACCAACCTCCGGAAGCTCCTGAAGCTGGAGCGCCTGGGCTTTGACGGGATCGCACTGGATGCCGCCACCCCGGCGGACGAGGGGTTCGAGCTCGCGTCCGCCCCCGAGAGGCTCCGCACCGCCATGGAGGCGGACCGTGAGGCCTCGGGGCACCTGGTGGAGATCGACGGCCGGGTGGTGCACGTGGACCTGGACGCCGAGCTCGCGGCCAAGGGGGTGGTGCTCACCTCCCTGCGGCAGGCGGTGGTGGATCACGCCGATCTGCTGAAGGAACACCTGGCCACCAACGCGCTCCCCGCCTCCCGGGGGAAGTTCCAGGCGCTGAACGCCGCGCTCTGGACCAACGGGGTCTTCCTCCACGTGCCCCGGGGCGTCCGGCTGGAGCGCCCGGTGCGGGTGACCCGTTACCTGACCGAAGGGGCAGCCGGGTCCGCCTTCTTCAACCGCACCCTGATCCTGGCCGACGCCGCCAGCCAGGTCTCCTTCGTGGACGAGGGGCTCTCGGCGGACTTCGACCGGCAGACCCTGTTCTCCTCGGGGGTGGAGGTCATGGCCCGGGACGGGGCGCAGGTGCAGTACGTCTCGCTCCAGCGCATGGGACGCGGGGTCTTCCACCTGCAGCAGCAGCGCACGCTTGCGGGCCGGGATTCGACGCTGGACACGCTGAACGTCTCGCTCGGCGCTTCGGTGGCCCGCACCGACCTGAACGCCCAGCTCCTGGGGCCCGGTGCCAACTCCGACATGCTGGGGCTCTGCTTCGGCGAGGAGGGGCAGCACTTCGATCACAACACCTCGCAGGACCACGTGGCGCCCCACGCCAAGAGCGATCTCCTCTACAAGGGGGCCCTCGACGGGAATGCCCGCTCCGTCTTCCGGGGGATCATCAAGGTCCACAAGGGCGCCCAGCAGACCGACGCCTACCAGACCAACCGGAACCTCCTCCTCTCGGAGCACGCCCGGGCCGACTCTCTTCCGAACCTCGAGATCGAGGCGGACGACGTGAAGTGCTCCCACGGGGCCACGGTGGGCCAGCTGGACCTGGACCACCTCTTCTACCTGATGAGCCGGGGGCTTTCCCGGACGCAGGCGGAGCGCCTGGTGGTGCTGGGGTTCCTCGGCGAAGTCCTTTCGCGCCTGCCCCTGGGTGGGGTGGTGGAGAAGGTGACGCGGATCATCGAAGAGCGGCTCCAGCAGGGATGACGGGCCCCGACGCAGGAACCTGGGTCCGGGTGGCCGCCCTCTCCCAGTGCGTGGAGAGCGGCTGCGTGCATGCCGCCTCGGCGCACGGCCACGAGGTGGTGGTGATCCGGTGGGAGGACGAGATCTTCGCGCTGGAGGACAACTGCTCCCACCAGGATTACCCGCTGTCCGACGGGAGCGTGGAGGACGGCCAGATCGAGTGCATCTTCCACGGAGCGAAGTTCGACGTCCGCACCGGGAAGGCCACGCAGCTCCCCGCCATCAAGCCGGTCCGCACCTACCCGGTTCGCATCGACGGCGACGAGATCTTCATTCAGCTTGACTGAGGCCCCCATGGGCAACCCGGACCGGGTGGACGCCTTGGCGTCGACCGCCATTTCCTCTCCTGCCTCGGGCCAGGTCGCCAACCCTCGGCCGGACCCGGTCCCGCCCCTGGACCCGGTGCCGCCCCTGGACGTTGAGCGCCTCCGAAAGGATTTCCCTGCCCTCCACCAGGAGGTGAACGGGCATCCGCTGGTGTACCTGGACAACGCCGCCACCTCGCAGAAGCCGGTGCAGGTGCTGGACGCCATCCGGGGCTACTACGAGGCCGACAACGCCAACGTGCACCGGGGCATCCACGAGCTCTCGCGGCGGGCGACGGAGGCCTACGAGGGGGCACGCCAGCGGGTCGCCCGCTTTCTGGGCGTCGAGGACCCGGCCGAGGTCATCTGGACCCGCGGCACCACCGAGGGGATCAACCTGGTGGCGGCGAGCTGGGGAAGCGCGAACCTCGGTCCCGGCGACGAGATCCTCCTCTCGGACATGGAGCATCACTCGAACCTGGTCCCCTGGCAGCTCATTGCCCGGCGGACCGGCGCCGCGCTGCGGTTCCTCGATGTGACCGACCAGGGAACGCTCCGACTGGAGCAGGTGGACGAGATCCTGGCCGGAGGGCGGGTAAGGCTCGCCGCCCTCACCCAGGTGTCCAACGCCCTGGGCACGCTGAACCCCATCCGCGAGATCGCGGACCGGGTCCACGCTGCAGGGGCGCTTCTTCTGGTGGACGGGGCGCAGGGAGCCGCCCACGCTCCGGTGGACGTCCACGCCCTGGGCGCGGACTTCTATGCCTTTTCGGGCCACAAGCTCTGCGGGCCCACGGGGATCGGGGTGCTCTGGGGGCGGCGGGAACTCCTGGAGGCCATGCCCCCGTACATGGGGGGCGGAGAGATGATCTCCCTCGTGGAGCGGGACATGTCGACCTGGGCGCCCCTCCCCCACACCTTCGAAGCCGGCACCCCGAACATTGCCGGAGCCATCGGCATGGCCGCCGCCGTGGACTACCTGGAGGGCGTGGGACCGGCGGCGATTCTGGCCCACGAGCAGAGCCTCGTGGCCTACGCCCTGGCACAGCTTCGGGAGCTTCCGGGGATCCGTCTCTTCGGGCCGGAGGAGGCCTCCGACCGGGCCGGCGTCGTGAGCTTCCTCCTGGGCGACGCCCACCCCCACGACATCTCCACCATCCTGGATGCCGAGGGCGTGGCGATTCGGGCCGGGCACCACTGCACCCAGCTTCTCATGCGACGCTACGGGGTTGCCGCCACGGCCCGGGCTTCCTTCTATTTGTACAACACCCGGGAGGAGGTGGACCGCCTGGTCCGTTCCCTGGAGACGGTCCGAACCCTCTTCGCCTGAGGTGGCTTCCATGACCACCGACGTCCAGCTCTCCTCGCTGTACCAGCACCTCATCCTGGATCACTACCGGAAGCCCCGGAACAAGGGGGAGCTGCAGGAGGCGACGGCGGACGTCCACATGCGGAATCCCACCTGCGGGGACGAGATCCGCCTCCAGCTCCAGGTGGAAGACGGGGTCATCTCGGACGTTCGATTCCAGGGAGAGGGGTGCTCCATCTCCCAGGCCGCCGCCTCCATGATGACCGCCCTCGTGAAGGGAGCGCCTGTGGCCGACGCCCTGGGCATCGCTTCCCGGTTCACGGCCATGATGCACGGGGATCCGGAGGCTGCCGGAGACAGGACCCTCAAGGACCTCCGCGCCCTGGCGGGGGTGGCCAGGTTCCCGGTTCGCGTGAAGTGCGCGCTTCTGGGATTCGATGCCCTCCAGGAGGCCGTGAAGCAGGCGGCCGGCCCGGACACCGGGACATGAGCCGCCGTCCTGGAGGCGCCCTTCGGCGACTTGTCATGCCCGAGACCCCGGTGGGCCCCCTCACCCTCCTCGCCTCCGAGCACGGACTCCAGGAGATCCGGTTCGGAGCCCCGGAGGGATCGGACCCCGGATCTTCCGTGGAGGCCGAGGCCAGGGAGGCCAGCGAGGCGAGGGAGGCCAGGAAGGCCAGAAAGGCCGGGAAGGACGCGGACGACGCTCCCCGGGCCCACCTGGAAGCGGCACGCGCGCGGCTGGCCTGGATGCTGGCCCCGCTGCCACCTCGAGCGGAGCAGGGCTCCGACCCCCTCGCCCCCCGCTCGACCGGCGCGGCTTTCGAACCCCCGTTCCCCGCGCTCGACCTGGGCGGAGGGACCGCCTTTCAGCGGTCGGTGTGGGAGGCCCTCCTTGCGATTCCCCGGGGGCAGCTCCGAAGCTACGGAGAGCTGACCGCTGGCCTGGGCCGGGGATCCCCCCGGGCGGTGGGCCAGGCCGTGGGCGCGAATCCCCTGCCGGTGCTCGTCCCGTGCCACCGGGTGGTGGCTTCCGACGGACGTCTCGGGGGATACTCGGGGGGACTGGACCGGAAGGTCCGGCTCCTGGAGATCGAGGGCTTCCGGCCCTTCGGTCCCCGCTTCGAGGCCCGCTTCGAGGCCCGCTTCGAGGACAGGGCCGACCTTCCGCAGACCATCGCCCCGGAGGCACGATGACCATGGCGGACCTCTTCCGCTCCGGCTACCTCCTCTGGGGGGTGCTCCTGACGATCGCCCTCTTCTTTCTCTTTTCCAGCGTGACGCGGTACCAGCGAACCCGGGCTGAGGCCGACCTCCCCCGGGTCTTCACCGACCTGGTGACCACCGCGCTGAGCGTGGGGGCCATTGTCCACCTGGGGTTCGCACTCCCCCTGCCCACGCCCCTCCTGGTGGTGTACGGCCTGCTCCTCGGCGGCCTTCTCGTAGGGCGCTGGCGGATCGTGAATCGCCTCTTCATCGAGCAGGAGGCGGCCATGGACGCTCGATCCGCCGCCAACCGGGCGGCTCGGGATCCTGGAACCCAGCCAGGCGCAGACTAGCCAGCAGCCGGGCGCCGACGAGCAGGGCCGGCGACGGCGGGGCTTCAGGGCTCCAGCACCACCTTCATGGCCCCGCTCTTCCGGTGGTTCGACGCCACGGAAAGCGCCTCGCGGTAGTCCGCCAGGGGAAAGGTGTGGGTGACCAGGTCCCGAAGGGGTGCCCCGCTCTCCTGCATCAGGGTGTGGGCCACCTGGAACGAATGGCGGCGTTCCCCGCGCCAGTTCTCCCACGCGTGCCCCACGAACCCCCGGACGGTGAGTTCGCGGGCCCAGAGGAAGGTCAGATCCAGGCGCGGGATCTCCGCCGCGCATCCCAGCATGACCACGGTTCCACGGGGCGCCGTCCACCGCAGGGCCTGCTTCAGGGAGCCCCCGTTCCCGACACAGTCGAAGACCAGGGGAAACCCCCCGCCAGAGAAGACCTCGTCGCCCAGGATGGGCTGGTAGGCCTGGCTCCCCGTGGCGATGAGCGCCTCGCGGGCTTCAAGCCCGGGCTTCATGGCGTTGGTGGCCCCCAGGCGGGTGGCCATCTCGGCCTCGTGGGCCCGCTTGGTCTGGGCCGTGATGGAGCCCTGAAAGCCGGTGGCCCGAAGGGCCCAGATGACGCCCATGGCGATGGGGCCGCTTCCAATGACCAGGACGTCCTCGTCGGGATGGATCCGCGCTCCCCCGGCTCCGGCATTGAGGACGGCGTGGATCCCGATGGAGAGGGGCTCGGTGAGGACGGCGGTTCGGTCATCCACCGCATCGGGCACCGGGAAGAGCTGGGAGGTGTGGGCCACCATCCGTTCGCCGAAGCCCCCGGGAAGGTCCCGGTGGTAGCCCACCGTGAGGCCGGCCGAAAGAGGTCGCCCGTCTACCTCGAGGAGCCCCTCCTCCCCCGCCATCTCGCAGGTGGAGTGGCGACCCTCCCGGCACGAGGGGCAGTGGCGCCCGGCCGGGTACCCCCGGATCTCGCAGGTCAGGAAGGGATCCACCGCCACGCGCTGACCCGGCTCCACCGAGGTCACGCCGGGCCCAACCTCCCGGACCCGGGCCAGGATCTCGTGCCCCAGAACCGCCGGGAAGGAGCCGAAGGGTTCGAGGGCAGGGCTCGCCGTGAAGCCCAGGGTACCCAGGTCGGTGCCGCAGATGCCGCAGGCCACGACGTCCAGTCCCACCCATCCAGGCGCCAGCTTGCCGCTCCCGGGTACGCCGGGGTCAGGCATCTGCGCCAGTCGGAGGTTGCTCAGGGGGCCGAACACCGCGGATTCGGAGACGCGGCCCAGGGTTCGGGCCCGGACAAAGCCGGCGGAGGTTACATCGAAGAGAAGAGCGCGCACGAGGCTCAGAAGGGGTCCAGGAGGCGGAAGTCGGCCATCCCGAGGGGAGGCTCGAAGCCAGGCCGGGGGAGGCGGAGGCCGGGAAGCTGCCCCTCCACCAGGAGGCCGGAGGCGAGGTCCACCCGAAGGGCATCGGAGGCCGGAAGGTCGGAGACCCGGATCGGGGTCGATCCCTCCGCATCCACCTGCCACGTTCCCCGGTTCTCCGGGAGCTCCGGGTCGTCCAGCGAGAGGCGAGTTCCGGCGTCCGCCCCCAGGCGCTCCAGGAGGCCTCCGGCGTCGAGAATCCGAATCATGGGTCCGCGCAGCACGGTGGCCGAGGGAAACCAGAGGGAACGGGTGGTGGAGCTCCCAGGGAGCTGGGGGTGCGCCAGGACCTGGTGCAGCCGTTCTCCAGGGAGGGCGTCCAGGGTCACGAGCCGCCAGGCATCCCGCTGGGCCGAGATCCATCCCAGGCCGGCACGGTAGGTATCGGGATCGGCCGCCAGGAACTCCGTCACCCGGAACTCCAGACCCCGCCCTCGAGAAAGCTTCCGGATGGAGGCCAGCAGGTACCCCGTCCAGTCGCCGGAGCCGTCCGCAGCCCGGATCCCCACGGCCATGGGGGCGTCCTCCACGAGCGCTTCCCATCGCTTCGGGCTGCGCGCCACGAGACCGTGGGACGAAGGGAGGAAGGCGGCATGGAGGGGAGGCAGTACAGCCAGCGGTTCGGCCAGAACGGAGACCCGGTCGGTCCCCGGAAAGAGCGGAAGAGCCTCGGGTGGAAACCGGTAGCGGTGAAGCTCGCCGGCCAGGGCGAACCCCAGCCGCGCGTAGAAGTCCGTGCGAAACGGGTAGAGGGCAGCCAGCAGATCCCCCCGCTCCCGGCCGATCTGCAGGGCGGCGCGGCAGAGCCGTGATCCCAGTCCCTGCCGCCGGGCATGAGGCGCCACGGCGACGGCCGCCACGCCCAGGGTGGGGAGCGGTCGCCCGAAGAGGTGGAGGGTCAGGGGAAGGGCCCGGAAGGCGCCGTCGATGCGGGGGCCGGATCCGGGGAGGGTGGACTCGGTCAGCCAGCAGTCCTCGAATCCCCCCCAGGGCCCTCCATCGCGCAGCCCCGCCACCCGCTCGGCCACCGTTCGCTCCCCGGGGAAGGCCATGGCCCAGAGAGAGGCGAGGGCCGGAAGATCGGACACCGTGGCGCGTCGGAGGGCGGGGAGCCTCGCGGGATCTGCCTCGGACGGCGAGGTTGGAGTCGGGGATGCGTGGGAGGTCATGGGGAAAGAGTAAACCGGTGGCTGCGACGGAGGCCAGCCCCACCCGACAACCGGGTCCGGGGTGACGGTCGGATCGGCCCGTATCGGCGCGGGTACAAGGAGCCGGTTATCTGGATCGAGCCCGGGGCGCATGATCGCTCCCGTGCACGCCAGGCCACGCCACGCGAGCCTCACCAGGCCAAGCCGCGCACGCTGTGCCGCGTCACGTCACGTCACGTCATGCCAGGAGGAACCCCATGAAGACCGCCGTCGTCGCGGGATGCCGAACCCCCTTCACCCGCTCCGGGACGCTTCTCCGGGACCTGTCGGCGGTGGAGCTGGGGAAGGTGGCCGTGCGGGAACTCCTGGCACGCGCCGATCTCCCTGGAGAAGCGGTGGACCACCTGGTCTTCGGAACCGTGATCCATGACCCCCATGCGGGAAACATCGCCCGGGAGGTTGGACTCGGGGTGCTCCCGAAGACGGTCCCTGCCTACACCGTTTCCCGGGCCTGCGCGTCGGCGAACCAGGCCATTGCCGACGGGGTGAACCTGGTGGAGCTGGGGCAGGCCGACGTGGTGGTGGCGGGGGGCGCCGAGTCCCTTTCGAGAATCCCCATCACCGTGAGTGACCGGCTGGCCCAGGTGCTCATGACCGCGGCGAAGGCCCGGTCCCTGAAGGACAGGGTGGCTGCCTTTTCCAGCCTGCGTCCGAGGGACCTGGTCCCCAATCAGCCCGCCATCGCCGAGCCCACCACGGGCGAAACCATGGGGGAAGCGGCCGAACGCATGGCCAAGGAGAACGGCATTTCCCGCGAGGCCCAGGACGAGTGGGCCCTCCGCTCGCACCGCCTTGCCGCCGCCGGGGTGGCCGACGGACGCATCGGAGCGGAGATCTGCCCGGTGTACGTCCCTCCGGAGTTTCGGGAGGTGGTGGAGGCCGACAACCTGATCCGCACCGATACCTCGCTCGAAGCGCTGGCTGGGCTGAAGCCGGTGTTTGACCGGAGGTACGGGACCGTGACCGCCGGAAACGCCTCTCCCCTCACCGACGGCGGGGCCGCGGTGCTCCTCATGAGCGAGGAGGCCGTGAAGGCCCACGGCATGGAGCCCATGGGCTGGATCCGCAGCTACGCGGTCACGGCCCTGGATCCTGGTGCCCAGCTCCTCCAGGGGCCGGCCTACGCGGCGCCCCTGGCCCTGGACCGGGCCGGGATCACCATGGCGGATGTGGAGCTCATGGAGATGCACGAGGCCTTCGCCGCCCAGGTGATGTCGAACCTTCAGGCGCTGGACTCCGACACCTTTGCCCGGGAAGAACTGGGACGTTCCCGGGCGGTGGGCCTCCCCGAGATGGAGCGGATCAACGTCATGGGCGGCTCGCTCTCCATCGGGCATCCCTTCGGCGCCACGGGAGCCCGCCTCACCACCACGCTCCTGAACGAGATGGGTCGACGCGACCTGGAGTGGGGGCTTCTGACGGTGTGTGCCGCCGGAGGGCTGGGCTTCGCCATGGTCCTGCAGCGCGCCTGAGGCGTCGGCCACCGCCCAGCGCATTCGCCCCTCACCGACCGGAAGGGAACGGGATCTTCTGACGTTCGCCATCCACCAGTCTGACTTGGAGTTGGACATGTACACGCGGAGTTCTGCTTTTCCGGATTCCCGGGGTCGGGCTGGGGTACTGAGCCTGGTGGGCCTCTTCACCCTCCTCGCCGGTCTCGCCTCCCCTGCGGACGCCCAGCTGCCTCCGCCCCGACCTGGAGAGGTGGAGCGGCAGGAGATCCTTCTTCCCGACGCGGGGATCCTCGAGATCACCCCGGAGTTCCGGAACCGACTCGGGCTCTTCCCCGATGTGCAGGGCTTTCGGAGTGCCCGTCTCTTCCGATCGGACGGGGGCGAGACGCTGGTGGAGCTGGAGTGGATGGAGGGGGACCTCCGGGTGCGGCAGCGTCGCCGCCTTGACCCCGCCGAGCTCGCAGCACTCCAGGGCGTTCTGGAGGAGGCCCTCGCTCAGGCCGGCAGCCGCGCCGTGGCCACCCGGGAAGGACGGGGGGGCCTTGTGCTCGGCCACACGCTCCTCGGGCTCGGTTACCATGGATGGGCCGTGCCCGCGGCCCTTGACGTCTCTTCCTCCCAGGGAGCCGTGGCCTCCTACCTGTTGACCGCGGGGAGTGCCTTTTACGTGCCATACGCCCTGACCCGGGGGCGAGGAGTGAGCGATACCCATCGGGGCCTCTCCCTCTACGGGGGGTCCCGCGGCATCGTGGCCGGGATCCTGGCCGGGGATCTGGCGGCCGGGGACCGGGAGGACGGAAGCGGATCGGGACGCGCCCGGCTCGGGGGGGGAGTGGTGGGGGGCGCCCTGGGGGGCGTCCTGGGCTTCGTCGCCGTGGACCGCTGGGCTCCGGAGCAGGGGGATGCGGAGCTGTGGGGGGCCCTGGGGGATGCGGGGCTCCTTGCCGGCGCGGCGGTCGGGTATCTCGCCGGTCCGTACAAGGACGAGGTGGTGGAGGTGGGGGATGGCGGTTTTCGGTACACGACCACGCGGACGCGGAACCGGAGGACGGGCCACGCACTCACACTGGCCGGGCAGGGGGCCGGCCTCGCCATGGGGGGATGGCTCTCCGGGCGTCGGAGTTATGCCACCGGAGACGTGTCGGTGCTCCGGAGCGCGGCGGTGCTTGGGGTGCAGACCGGGGCCACGGTGGCCCGGCTGGCCGGAGCCGACGACAACGGAGACCCCTGGGTGGCCGGCATGCTGGCCGGAGGCGTAGCCGGGATGGTCGCCGGCGACCGCTGGGTCGGTCCCCGGGGGCTTGGCACAGGGGAGGGGCTCCTCGTGAACGCCGGCCACCTGGCCGGGTCCGCCACGGCGGCCGGGATCACCTACCTCCTGGTGGATGACATCGGCGAGAACCTGACGGCGCTCCTCACGGCGTCGACCCTGGGGGGGATGCTGGGGGCAGGCCTCGTCTGGAGCGCCGTGCACGACGCATCCCCGCGCACCGATGGGCGAGCGGCGACTGGGCTTTCGTCTGCCCTCGAGCGGTGGGCCATCGAGATTCACCCGGCCGGCATCCTGCAGGGGACCCTCCCGGGACCCGGCCGGGAGGCGCGGGGGGGGAGGCCAGGAAACCCGTACGGTCCGGGAACCTCCTCCGCCACGCGCCCCGCAGCGTCCCCACCGGCCTGGCTTACCATCCGGTTCTGAGAGCTGGCTCGGTCCGAGTGCTGAATCGGTCCGAGTGCTGAATCGGTGCGAGAGCTGAATCGAGGCGAGAGCTGAATCGGTCCGGAAGCTGAATCGAGGCGAGAGGATCTTCCCGGGACCTGGTGGCGTCCCGCCGTTCGCCTCAGAGGGTCCGGACCACCTCGCGGATCGCCCCGAGATCGGGGAGGAGGTCGGCGTCCTCCGACTCCCAGGCCCACCGGATGATCCCTTCCCGGTCGATGACGAAGGCGGCCCGGTTTGCCACGCCGCGCATCCCGAAAAAGTCCTCGTTCAGCACGCCCCAGGCTGCGGCCACCTCCCGGTTGAAGTCGGAGAGGATGGGAAACTCCGCGCCGCACTCCCGCGCGAAGCGATCATTCACCCACGGGGAGTCCACGGAGATGCCGAGCACGGTGGACTCCAGCTCCGCCCACGCGCCCCACGATTCCGCTACGCCGCAGATCTGCTCGGTGCAGGTCGGGGAGAACGCCAGCGGGAAGAAGAGAATCACGACCGGACCCCGCTCGAGCTCGGTGGCAAGGTGCACGGCGGGAGCGCCCACTCGGTGGGTCAGCGTGAAATCAGGGGCACGCGTGCCGGAGGCAAGAGGCATGGGAAACACGGGGCAGGAGGGCGGGGTGGGGGTCTTCCGGCCCGACACCCTCGGCGTCGAGCAACCCGGGACCCGGGAAGACAGCCACGGGAGTACGCAGAAGCGGGCGCCCGGTTCCAGGGACCGGGAGCGCGGGATCCAGCGTCGGTCCGCCTCCAGCGTCACTCCACCTCGAGCCAGGGGGCCAGAAGCCGGGCCGTGGCCGGAGCCAGGTGGGGCCGGACCCGGTCCCAGGGAAGGGTGACGCGGATCATGCCCATGGCGTAGGGCCCGATGGCATACGGGTTGAAGTGGAAGGTCAGGCCGCGAGGGCTGGGGTCGACGTTGTCCACCAGGGGGATCCTGTCCTCGAAGAGCCCCGCCTCCGTCAGCGGCTGGTCCCGCCTGAGCCCCACATCCTCGCGAAAGCGGGCCTCCACCAGCGACTGGAGGGCGGCCTCCCCGCCGGGCGTCACCATGGCATCCAGGGAAAGGAGTTCCCCGGTCTCCGGCACCATGGCCTGGTAGCGCACCCAGCTGTTCGGGTGAGCCCCGCCGGTGTAGACCATCTCGGAGACGAGAAGCACGACCACCGGTCCGGAGGCCGCGGCGACCTCCACGGTGCGATCCAGTTCCCAGGGCGGGAGGAGATCCTCCGGGTAGTCCGCCTGAAAGGCGTCAAAGCCGGCCACGAAGTCCTCGGCCAGGGCCTCCGGAGACGCGAGGCTCCCGGCCTCCAGGAGCGTGTGTTCGGTCATGCGCTGGGCCGTCCACCCTCGTGCCGCGCGAGCCAGGGCATCATCCCCCTCGAAGTCCGGATAGGCCAGCCGTGCCCGGGCACAGGCCTCCCCCGGTCTCCCGCACCTGGAGGACTGGCGTTCCACCTCGACCTCAGTCCACCGGAGATGGGGGGCGGCAGGCGACGGCCGGTTGGCGGCGGACGCTTCGGGGCGCTCGGGGCCAGACTCCTGGACCTGGCATCCGGCGATGCCCGCTGCCAGGACAAGAAGGGCGACGACAGCCGCGCGCCTTCTCGCGGAAGGGCCGCAGCGCGGATCGACGTGCTGACGAGGGGCCAGTCTCACCGATCGAGGGGGCGGAGAACCCGAATCCCCTGCTGCCCCGAAATGCCCCGGATGCGATCGGCGAGGGGGCGGGCGGAGATCTCCACGCTGTCGCCCACCAGGGGAGCGTGGAGAAGGTGGACTCTCCCGTCGTGGCGAAGGGCGATCCCGGTGTGGGCAATGTCCAGGCCGTCCACCGTGCTGACCGCGGCGATGAGATCGCCGTTTCGGATCCCTTCCTCCACCTCGGCGATCCGATCCTGGGGCACGAAGAGGCGCGTCCCGGACGAGAGGCGCGTCTCCACCGTTCGGATCGCGTCGACGAGGAGGGGGTCCTCGGAGAGCTGGCGGTAGGACCCTGGGTGCGAACTCATGAAGTGGACCGGGCGTGGGTCAGGGACGCCGCCCAGCTCCCCGGTCACATCGGTGGCCCACCCTCGCGCCACCGCCTGGTCCATCCACTCGGTGAAGTAGTGGAGACGGCTACCATACCCATCCAGCACGGCATCCCGGTACCTGAGGTCGGTGAGGATCTCCCGGTATCGGGCCCGAAAGGCACGGGCCTCTTCCGATTCGGCCCGTGTCTCGGGCTGAACGGCGCCGTCTCGAACCAGGTGGGCGAGGACGAGGACCTGCTCCACGAAGGTGACGCAGTCGAAGGTCTCGAGGTTCACGACCAGCGCTTCGCGACCGGGGAGTTCCAGGGTTCCGGGCTCATAGGGCGTGCCCACGAAAGTGGTTCCGAGGATCGCCGCAATCTCGCCCACGGGAAGCGCTCCCAGCCCCTGGCCCCGGGCCCACGCCACGGTCCCCGCGGCAATGGCCCAGTCCCGCTCCGTCTCGTGCCCCCGGGGATCGGAGGGGTCGGGGTCCTGAGGGAGATCGAGGACGGGACCCGCGTAGCTGAAGCCGGACGTGGTGCCCGCATCTCCCGGGGCGGAGACCGAGGGCTGGGGCGACGCCGCCGCGACGCCCGGGCGCACCTGATCCGCCATCCCGCGGTCCTCTTCCGGCCCGCAGCCGGCCAGAAATCCCATCAGCAGAAGCAGGGATCCGACTCCGACCTGAAGACGAACAGGCATCATGGCAACCCCTTGAGGGTTCGTGGGCTGGGCAGGGAACAGGGGCGAAGGGCCGTGGCGAAGGACCCCCTCTACTTCTTCAACGGCCTTCTAGTTTGCAACCTTTCGTCGTTCCGGGGTAGGTTCGGAGGAAGCTGTTTCCCGATTTGACCGTAACCCAGGAGTTCCTTCATGCCATACCCCGATCTGCTGGTCCAGCCCATGCGGGAGGATCTTACCCGTCTCGGCTTCCGCGAACTGCGGAGCTCGGAGGACGTGGACGACATTCTCTCCAACGTCGATGGGCCGGTCCTGGTGGTTGTCAATTCGGTCTGTGGATGCGCCGCCGGTGCTCTTCGCCCCGGGGTCGCGCTTTCGCTTCGAAGTGACGTTGTCCCCCCGGTGCTCACCACCGTCTTTGCCGGCCAGGACATGGACGCCACTGCCCGCGCCCGCGACTTCTTTACCGGGTACCCCCCATCGTCGCCTTCGGTCGCCCTGCTGCGCGGCGGCGACCTGGTGTACATGATGGAGCGTCACCAGATCGAGGGACGTGGACCCGAAGCCATCGCGGCGGACCTTGCCGCGGCCTACCGGGAGCACTGCACGGAAGCGGTCTGACCGCCACCTGCCCGACTCCGGCGGGAAGTCACAGCCCGGTTGGCTGTCGACCCTTCCCATCGACCCCTTCTGCCGAGGAGAAGCATCCATGGATGACGCCAAGCGAAAGGCCTATGCCGACAAGTTCAAGGCCCGCATCGAGGAATGGGAGGCGAGGCTGGACCAGCTCGGAGCCCGGACCAAGCAGGCAGAGGCGGGTCTCCGGGCCCGTCTGGCTGACGACGAATCCGATCTCCGGAAGAAGATCGACGAAGCCCGCGAGCGCCTGAAGGAGCTCCAGGCCGCATCTGGAGAGGGGTGGGAAGAGGTGAAGTCCGGGGCGGAGAAGATCTGGGCCGACGTCCGGGCGACCTGGGACCGCACCGCCCCTCGGGGCAAGGACGACGATCGGCCGGAGCCGCCCATCCTCTGACGCGAGACCGGCTCTGACGTGAGGCGGGCTCTGACGCGAGACGGGCTCTGACGTGAGACGGGAGCCGCGTGACGCGCAGGGGCACTTGCAGCACGACCCTGTGCGGGCGGGTAACCGCAGGCCAGCGCTGGGAGAAGGCTAGAGAATCGTCTTTCCCAGGGCGCTTTCGATGAGGCGAACGCCCACCTGCGCCGTGAGGTTCCGCTCATCCAGGACCGGGTTCAGTTCCACCAGCTCGAAGCCCAGCAGCCGACCGGAGCTCGCGACCTTTTCGCAGATGAGGTGAGCCTCCCGATACGTGAAGCCCCCGGGGACGGGCGTTCCCACCCCGGGGGCCTCCATGGGATCGAGGCTGTCCAGGTCGAAGGAGACGTGGAAGCCCGCCGTTCCGGCCGTGACCCGCTCGATGGCTTCGTCCACGCACGCCGTGAGACCGCGCTCATCTACCTCCGACATGGTGAAGACGCGGATCCCCGCCGCCCGCACCGCTTCCTGCTCCCGGGGATCGATCTCCCGGGCACCGAGGACGGCCACGTGGCGGGGATCAACGGCGGGTGAGGATGCGAACAGGGCCTGAAGCTCGGGCAGACCTTGCCCGGTCAGAACGGACAGGCTCATTCCGTGCACGTTCCCGCTGGGCGTGATGTCCGGGCGATTCATGTCGGTATGGGCATCGACCCACAGAAGCCCGACAGACTCTCCCTGCGCCCGGTGGTGATCAGCCACGGCTGCGGCCGTTCCCATGGTCAGGGAATGGTCCCCGCCGAGAACAAGGGGAAAGGCGCCTGCGGCCAGGGCCTCCCGGAGGAGTCGGTAGCTCTCGGCGCAGACCGAGGTGATCTCGGCCAGGAACCGCGCCCCATCCTCCCCGACAGCCGATTCCTCGGGCCCCGGCGCGTACACCGTCCCCACTTCTCTCACCCGGTACCCCAGCGCCGCCACGGCCCGGGAAACGCCCGCGATCCGCAGGGCCGATGGTCCCATGTCCACGCCCCGGCGGCCCGCCCCAAGGTCGATGCTCACGGAGAGGAGGCCCACCTCGCTTCCGGCCTGGCGATGCCCGGTGGTCACTCCCCTTCCCCCGCGCTGAGCCGGCGGGAGGCCTCCCGCCGCCGCCGCTTCGCATCCCGCGCACTTTCGCCGGGAAGCCGGCACACCACCTCCACCCCGCCCATGAAGGCAAAACCGGAGATCC
>SKNW01000029.1 GCA_007120305.1 Gemmatimonadota bacterium
AGGGCGGCCCGGCCGGCCGCATCCTCCTCCGAGGTGTCCTGGAAGAGAATGCGTAGCGCGCCCTCGAGGGTCGAGCCGGGAGGAAGGCGCCGCCGCAGCGAGGACCAGAGCTTGAACGCCTCCTCGGCGTGGGACGAGGCGTGAAGCTCGGGGTCGGGCTCGGCCGCGACGGGCTCGGCCAGAAAGACGCGGAAGGCCTGTGCGGTGGAGGCGAATCCCCACGGCACGCGGATCCCGGCACCCGAGAGTTCACGGAGCATCTCGCCGAGGGAGGCGCCCTTGCCTCCTACGCGCGGACGGTCGTCGGAGCCCACCTGGTCAAGGTGGAGGAGGAGGGCCGCGCCATCATGGCTCATGCGTTGATTCCAGGAAGGGCAGGTCGGGACATCCACCGCACCCCGGGGACCAGCGCACCCCGGAGGCGGCCGCGAGAGCGGCCGCGGACCCCATCGAGGAGGTCAACGCACCGGGGTCAGGAACTCGTCGGGTACGCCGTCCGCCCAGTTCCGGGGGGGGAGCATCTGGTGGAGTCGGTGTTCGAAGGTCCCTTCCGGCCAGGTGAGGTTGTAGCCCCAGTTCGCCGAGGGAGGCATGCTCATGAGCACACTCTCGATGCGGGCGTTGGTCTGGAGGCCGAACTTGGTTCCGCGATCGTGAACCAGGTTGAACTCTGCATATCGACCCCGCCGCACGAGTTGAAGTTCCTTCTCCCTCGATCCCCACGGCTCCTTGCGACGTCGCTCCACGATGGGTCCGTAGGCGACCCGCATGGCCAGGCCCACATCCCGGACCAGGGCGAAGGCCGCCTCGGCGTCGAGTTCCCCGTTCTCCCCCGGACGGAGGTTGTCGAAGAAGATCCCGCCGATGCCCCGGTTCTCGTTGTCACGGTGGATGTTCACGAAGTACCGGTCGCACCACGCCTTGAACCGGTCATAGTACTCGGGGTGGTGCTGCATGCAGATGCGGCGCAGGGTCCGGTGGAAGTGCACGGCGTCTTCGGGGAAGGGGTAGGTGGGGGTCAGGTCCAGGCCCCCTCCGAACCAGTGGTCCACCACCTCCCCGTCCGGCCCGGTGAGCTGGAAGTACCGGACGTTCATGTGGACGATGGGAACCATGGGGCTTCGGGGATGACACACGACGCTCACCCCGGTGGCGAAGAACTCCACCTCGAGGCCCTGGGCTCGCTCCGAGCCGAGGCGGGCCGCCATCTCGGAGGGAAGCGCGCCCCCGCCGGCGAACCGGTTCACCCCCACCTTCTCGAAGGTGGAGCCGTCGGCCAGCACCCGGGAGACCCCTCCCCCCCCCCCGGGCCGAAGCCAGGCGTCCTCCTGGAACTTCCCCCCCCCCGTCCCGATCTTCGAAGAAGTCGGTAAGCGTGTCCTGGAGGAGCTGCATCCACCGTCCCACCCGGGGGCGCAGGGGGGTTGTCTCCACCGCCCAGGACCGGTCCCCGGGAGCGAACATCGGGAGCGATGTCGTCGGGGGGATGCGGGGATGGGGGAGCGCCGAGCCGAGAACCTGGGGAGAGGCACCAGGAAGGGGAGCGTGGGACGACATGGTTACCTCGAGTCCGAAGGGGATCCGCCGGGGGCGGGGACATCGCTGAATAGCTGCTGCAGGGTCCGGGAGAGGAGGAGCTGCTGCTCCGGGCTCACCGAGCCGGTGCTGCGCATGGAACGCATGGCCATCATGGGCCGGCTGAGCACGCGGGCCGCGATGCGCCGGGCCGCGCGCTCGGCGGCCTCGCCGTTGTCGGGAGCAACAAAGCTGACCTCGCGGCGGCAGATCTCCACCACCCACTCCTGAAGGGGGCGAAGCGCGGCCCGGGCATGGGACGCGGCCACCCATTCGTGGAAGTCGGAGGCTTCGTCCTCGATGATCCGCTCGGCCCGGGGGATGGCATCCTGGCGAGCCTCCTCGATGGCGGCCGTCTCGGGGTGCACGTCGTCCAGGTCCGACAGATCGATTCCCGGAAGGAGCGCCACGTCCGGTGCCACGTTCCGGGGCATGGAGAGGTCCACCACCGGAAGGGTCCGAGCCGGCGCACGGGCGGCCAGGACGCGGTGGTCCACCCACGCACCCGGTGCGCCGGTGGCCACGAGAACTCCGCCGGCCCCGGGGAGGTGCTGGGACAGTTCCTCCAGCCCTCCGGCCTCTCCGCCCCACTCGGCGGCCAGGTCGACGGCACGATCGCGTGTGCGGTTCAGGAGCACCACCTCGACCCCCGGCGTTGCCGCCAGGGCCCGGGCCGCATGGCTCCCGATCTTTCCGGCGCCCAGGACCACGATCCGGCGGGGAGCGCCATCGGGCAGCTGCTCCAGAAGATGGCGCGCCGCCTCGGATCCGACGGATCGGTGCCCGGCCATGAGCTCGGTCTCGCGGCGGACGCGCTTTCCGGCCCGGATGGCCGCGTCCAGAAGGCGATGCAGGTGGGGGCCCACTGACCCGGAGGCCTGGGCCTCCCGGTAGGCGCGCCGTACCTGGCCCAGGATGTGAATGTCGCCCAGGATCTGGGACTCGAGCCCTGCGGCGATGCGGAGGAGGTGGCGGGTTCCGGAAAACCCCTGGAGCAGATGCAGCGGGGGCGTGGCGTCCCTCGAATCCTCTCCCACGGCGAGGGCCCAGGCCCGGCCCAGCGCGTCCAGGTGGGACTCGGGGTCCGACGACCAGGTCACGAGGTCGGTTCGGTTGCAGGTGCGGATGACGACCAGTTCCGGGACGAGGCGAAGGGCCGACGCTCGGAGTGCCGCCAGGGCCTGGTCGTCGAGGGCCCAGCGCTCCCGCACTTCGACCCGGGCGGTCCGGAAGTCGAGGCCGATGACGGCCAGCCGGCCGTGCTCGTGGCTCATGCCCATTGGCGGGCCTCGCCGGCCAGTGGGAATCCTGCGGCCTTCCGCGCCAGCGCCTCCAGGAGGAGACGTCCCTCGGCATCGAGCCCGGGCGCCGTCTCGAGATGCCGGATGGCCCGGCCCAGAAGCCGTTCGCTCTGGGCCCGGGGGGACCGGCCCCCGGCGCCCTTCCCCAGGCGGCCGTCTTCCTTCCAGTCCTGCACGTCGTCGGCCAGCTGATAGGCCCAGCCCAGGTCCCGGCCGAAGCGGACCAGGGCGTCGCGGGTTTCGACTTCGGCCCCGGCGCACCGGGCGCCAGCCTCCAGGGCCAGCGAGGAGAGGGACGTGGTCTTCTTCCGGTGGAGTCGGCGGGGGGCCCCGCCCTGCATGAAGGCCCCCGTCAGGTCCACCGCCTGGCCACCTGACATGCCGGCGAGACCGAAGGCTTCGCCCCATGACGACGCAAGGGCGCCGCCTTCGCCGGGGACCCGGCCCAGGAGCTCCGCCGCCCGACCCAGAAGGGCGAGGGCCACCAGGATCGCCCCTCCGGTTCCGACCTGGAGGTGGGTCGAGGGGACGCCCCGGCGATCCGCGGCGTCATCCATGCACGGAAGGTCGTCCAGGACCAGCGACGCCGTGTGGGTGAGCTCCACCGCGACGGCCGCCGGAATCGCGGCCTCCACGGTTCCTCCGGCGGCCCGGGCGGCGGCCAGGGTCAGGAGGGGACGCCAGCGGCTTCCGGGTGCGCCCTCCACCCCGACGGCGCGCCGAAGGGCCATCTCCACCACGGGGGTGAGCCCCGCAGGCGCGGTCACCGAGGCGGCGAGGGCGGCCTCGAACGCCGGCAGGACCTCTCCGGTGAAGCGGGTGAGGGGGCCCTCCGGCACGGAACTCCGGAGCGGACCGCCCCCGGGTTTCGGGCGGGAGGGGGAGGGCATCCGCTCGTTCATGGCGATACCAGTCCCGTCAGATGGCCGATGTTCTTGAAGAAGATCCGGGCGTGGGCCAGGGGGCGGGCCTTGACCAGTTCCTTCTGCATGTAGCCCTCGAAGGTGAGCTCCTGGACGTCCCGGTCCCGGCAGATGGCGACGAAGCGCTCCCGCCGGTTGTCGGTGGTATACCAGAAGTCCTGCATGATCCCCAGGACCCGGAAGACCATGCCGTGGGTGCGGAGAAACCGCTTCCGGGCCCGCGCCAGCGCCTTCGGGTTCCCGGTTTCGAACATCTCGTGGACGGCCCGGGCTGCCACGCGTCCCCCCGTCATGGCGTAGAAGATGCCCTCGCCCGAGGACGGGGCCACGACCCCGGCGGCATCACCGGCAAGGATCACGTCCCGTCCGTTGTCCCAGCGCGGGAGGGGCTTGAGGGGGATCGGGGCCCCTTCCTTCTTGATGGTCCGGAGCTTGTCGAGGCCGGTGTCGCGCCGGAGGTCGGCAATGGCACCCCGCATGTCGAAGCCCTTCTGCTCCGTGCCCGTGCCGATGCTCGTGGTCCCGCCATGGGGAAAGACCCAGGAGTAGAAATCCGGGGAGAACCGCCCGTCGTAGTAGACGTCGCACCGGGCTGGGCCAAAGACCTCCGACGGCTCGCTGGGCGACTCGACGATTTCGTGGTAGGCGAAGACGTAGCGGGCCTTGTCGGCGCGCCGGATCGTCTGGCGAGCCACCTGGGAGAGGGCGCCGTCCGCCCCTATCACCACCCTGGCCCGCACCCTGCGCTCCTCGCCGGACCGGGATCCACCCTCGTTGTAGCGCACGATGGGGGCACCCGTGCCCGCGTCGTCCACGGCCACGAAGTTCCCCCGGACCCGGTGCGCCCCCCGGGCCTCTGCCCGTGTCCTCAGCCACTCGTCGAAGGGGCCCCGGTCCACCATCCCCACGAAGCCGTCCCCCACCGGAATGTCCACGCGCTTGCCCGTGGGCGAGAGGATCCGGGCGGTGTCCACCCGGGCCACCAGCATTTCCTCCGGGACCTCGAACTCCTCCAGGAGGCGGGGTGGGACGGCGCCGCCGCAGGGTTTCACCCGACCCTGCCGGTCCAGGAGCATCACCTTGTACCCCAGCGTGGCCAGGTCACAGGCGGCCGTGGCCCCCGAGGGGCCTCCTCCTACGACAACGGCGTCATACGTCTCCATCAGGTGTCTCCAGCTGTTCGGGGATGCAGGGCAGGGGGAGCGAAGGTGAGGCTCATGCGGGCTCCGAGAGGGCCATGCCCTGGCGAATGGGTTCGATTCCCCGGGCGCGGCTCGCGGCCCGGACGCTCAGGACGATGCCGGCGGCCGCCACGAAGAGGACCGCCTCCAGGAGGAAGACCAGGATGTACCCGGCGGCCGGCGAGCCCAGGAAGGCCCGGGCCAGGTCCGAAAGGGCCGCGCCCAGGAAGCCTCCGAGGCCGTAGGCCATGGCCTGGGCCGCTCCCCAGAAGCCCATGCGAAGCCCTGCCCCTCCGGCCTTCCCCTTGACCGTGAGGCCCATCATGGCCCCGATGGCGGACACGGCGAAGACCCCGTTGGCGATGCCGAGGGCGAAGACCGAGGCCTTCATCCCCTCCACGGAACCCAGCGCCGGCATCATGGCCAGGGCCACGAGCGCGGCGGCCGAGCCCAGGCAGCCGGCGGCAGCCCAGCGGGGAAGGGTGCTGAAGCGGGCGGCGCCGAGGGCGCCGAGGAGCATCCCCAGCAGGGCCCCGCCGTGCTGCATTCCCGCCACCCGCGTCGACTCTCCGGGGGTCATCCCGAAAATCGCTCCGGCGAAGGGCTCCAGGATGATCTCCTGGGCCGAATAGGCCAGCATGGACACGAAAATGAAGATGGCAAACCGGCGGGACTGGGGGTCGTCCCACATGGCCCGGAAGGTCTCGCCGAAGGTGGCGTCACGGCCGTCCGACCGTGCCGTGCCCCGAAAGGCGTTGACCACGATGCCGTCGGCCCGTCCCCAGACGGCCACGACGGACGCCAGGAAGGCGAGGCCGCAGACACCGCCGGTGACGGCCAGCATCCGGGTGTAGGAGAAGGGGTCCAGAAGGGTGCCGGCCACGCCCGCGGTGAGGATCATCCCCGCGATCATGAGGATCCAGAAGAGCGCGGCGGCGCCGGCCATCCGGGTCTCCTCCACCCGTTCCGCCAGGAAGGCGAGGAGAGGGGTCGAGGCGGCGCTGATCCCGACGCCGAGACCCAGGAAGGAGAAGACGGCGAGGGTGATTCCCCACCCGGTGTGAACGCTGATGAGGGCCGTGGCGCCGGCGGCGCCGAAGCCCGACACGGCCACCACCGCCATGCCGCCCAGCATCCAGTTGATGCGCCGCCCCCCGGCATCCGAGAGGAATCCCATCCGGGGACGGAGGAGCTGGATCGCGAAGTGAAGGGCCACCAGGGCCCCCGGGATCGAAGCGGCGAGTCCGAGCTCCACCACCATGACCCGGTTCAGCGTCGAGGTCATGATGACCATGACCGACCCGATGGCGACCTGCACCAGCGCCAGGCGGGCGATGCTGAGCCAGGTGAGGGGAGTGGCACCCGTGGTCATGGTCAGGCCCCCATTCCGCGAAGGGCGAAGGCCGCGAACATCATGCCGAGGACGAAGAGGGGAACGCCGAATCCCGAGTACCAGAGGGCCCGCTCCTGCGGGGCCTGGAGGAACCGGTGGAGCATGGGGATCTGGATGAGGAGGAGAATCCCGATGCCCAGGGCATGAACCGGGCGCCCCCAGGGGGCCATCAGGAGGAGCACGGCCATCTGGGCGGCCACCATGACGCCCGCTGCGACCCAGGCGGCCCGCTCCGCCCCGAGCGAGGCAGGGAGAGACCGGATGCCCATCCGGCGGTCGCCCTCGATGGCCTTGAAGTCATTCAGGGTCATGATCCCGTGCGCTCCGAGAGAGTACATCAGTGCCACCACCAGGATCGGGACACCGGGGAGCTGCCCGCCCAGGAGGACGGCGGCACCGGTGACCCAGGCCAGCCCTTCATAGGAGACGCCCACGGCCAGGTTGCCGATCCACCCGTTCTGCTTGAACCGGAGGGGAGGGGCCGAGTACGCCCACGCCAGGACCAGGGCCACGAGCGTGGCGATGAACCCCCAGGTGCCGAGGAACCATCCCGCCGCCGCGGAGACGGCCGTCCATCCCAGCGCCAGTCCCAGTCCCCACCGACCGGGGATTCGCCCCGAGGGGATCGGTCGCTTCGGCTCATTGATCGCATCCACCTCTCGGTCGTACCAGTCATTGACCGCCTGGCTCGTCGCGCAGACCAGCGGTCCCGCCACCATCATTCCCAGGAGCACCACCGGCCATCGCTCGCCGGGCGCCGCTCCCGAGGACACCGCCCCGCAGAGGAAGGCCCACATGGGTGGAAACCACGTGACCGGCTTGAAGAGCTCCAGCACGGCACCCGGATCTGGAAGGGTGCGGGCCTCGGCGGGTCCTTCAGAGTGTAATCTTTGGTGGACGGTCATGTTCGTCAAGAAAAATTGACAATCGGTCGGAAAAAAAGGGAGGGGCGGCCCGGAGACACCGACGGAAGGGAGGTCAGGTGTCGCCTCCGTCCACGTCGTAGCGCCGAAGTTTGGTGTAGAGCGATTGTCGACTTACCCCCAGGATCTCTGCGGCGGCGGTGCGGTTGCCATCGGTCAGCTTGAGGGCGGACTCGATGAAGTGCGCCTCGACGATTCCCACGGTGTCCTGGACGAGCTGCTTCAGCGAAACCTTTCCCACCTGGTCGGTGAGCTGCTCCACCGCCCGGGAGAGGTCCCGGTGCCCGGAAAGGGCGCCCTCGGTCCAGATGCGTCGGCTCACATTCCGGATCGTGACGCCGATGCAGGGGGGATCGGCGCCCTCGATTCCGGTGGCCGACAGCTCCACCTCCGACTCCATGTCCAGCGCCGAATTCAGCGTGGTGGGGAAGAGCCGGACCTCGCCGAACTTCTCCAGGTTGGTCAGGAGCACCGTCATGTCGGCTCCCGGACGACCGAGCCAGCGTCCGAGACTGAGGCCCGTCAGGTCCTCCTCGGCCGGCACCTGCACCAGGGTCCGGAAGGCACGGTTGGCCATGAGAACCCGGGCATCCCGGTCCGTGACCACGAAGGGGTCGGGACCGTACTCGAGGAGCCGGGTGGGGTTCAGGCCGGCCGGCGCCGGGGTTACATCCTGTGTGAGGCCCCGGATCTCCTGGAGGTGGACGAGCAGGATGCCGTCCCTCTCCTCGCGGATTACCGCGGCCTCGAGTCGCCAGCCGTCGCCGCTTCCCAGGTCCAGCCCCACCGTCTCGGCGCGGCCCCGATCCCGGACCCCCTCCAGGTGGCGGCGGACATCCTCGTGGGTGCGCTCGCTCATGGTGAGGTCATCGGGGAAGACCCGGCCGGTCAGCTTCCTGGGGGGGACACCAAAAGCCTGTCCCGCGGCCCGATTCGCGTCGAGGATGCGGCGGGAGGGGGCATCCAGAACCAGGAGAGCCTCGGAGGAGCGCTGGAAGAGCAGGCGGTACCGGGTCTCCATCTGCCGAAGGCGCCAGTAGTCCCGCTCCAGCGCCTGCTGGGCCTCCACGAGGCGGCGCTGCAGGTCGGAAAGGGACTGGAGATTCCGCCCGAGAATGAGAAATCCGGCGTTGTCATCCAGCAGGATCCCCGTGTACCCGATGGGGAAGTCGGCGCCTCCGGGGAGTGTCTGGTTGAGCTGGCGCGTTCGGGAGAGCCCGTGCTCGCGCGCATCATCCAGGAGCATCCCCACCTTGCTTCGGGTGTCGGGGAGGACCGTGTCGGCCCACATCTTTCCGACCCACTCCCGCAGGTTCTCCTCGATCAGCGAGGAATCCCTGTACACGTCCACGACCCGCCCGGACGGATCCAGGCGAAGGACCAGGTCGGCCGAGGCTCGCACGACGCGGTCGAGGACCGGCGCAGTGGTCCCCGTCAGGGGGGCTGTCGGGCTTTGAGAATTCCCGGTCACTGTAAACCTGATCCGGTCATCGAGGCGGGAGGTCGGCCGGCAGAAGCGCCGGGTCGACCCAATCCGCGACCTCTAGAAAAAGGCCCGCGCCACCTCGGGCGCGAGACGGGCATCCACGGAGGCGGCATCGGCCCCCACGGCATCCACGAGATCCGGCTGAAACAGAAGAGCCGGACCCCCAACGATCACGCCCACCGCCGGGTTCCGGGACCGGCGGCGGATCCGGCGGATCTCCTCCTTGACCTGCCCGACACCGTCGGTCAGCGAAAGGGAGAGCCCGACCACGTGCACGAACCGGGAGGCCACGAGGTCGGGGGTGGGTGTGAGTTCAAACGGAGCTCCGAAGCAGACGGACCAGGAAGCGGCCTGGAAGAATTCGGCCACCATGAGCATCCCCAGTGTGTGGCTCTGCCCCGACGGGGAGGCCAGCAGGAGCACGGGCCTTCCTCCCTCGGCGATGGGCTCTTCCGAAGGGATCTGACCGCCGAGGGATCGAACGATTCTCTGGAGGCGTCCGGTGGCCAGCGTCACATCCACGAAGTCGCATCGGTCGTCGGCCCAGTCCTCGCCGATCTCCCGGGCTGCCGGGGCGGCCAGCTCCACCAGGAACCGGTCGGCGGTAATCCCCTTCCGGAGCATGCTGGAGACGTAGGCGTCCAGCGCCGTTTCGTCGAAACCCCTGAGAACGGTGACAAAACGGCGAATCTCGGCGTCGTCGAGTTCCTGGCCGAGGCGCGGGCCACGGCTTCCCGCCGGATCCCCCGGCTCGAATCGCGCAGAACAGACGTCATGCGCGAAGGAGTCCCGGCTCAGCCTGGGGTTTTTCCCTCGGGCTCCGCCTTTTTCGCGGCTTTCTTGAGGTTCCATGGTCCGTTCCAGCGCCGGCAGGTTGCGCGGTGACGAGACGATCCAGCCCTCCCGTCCGTCCTCCGATTCTCCCCCTTCAATAATGTCCTCTGAGCTGGACGTCAATATTTCTTGACACAGCGATTCAACCCGCCCTATACTGACGCCAGACTGAGGGGCCCCTCACCGGCGACGGCCCCGCAACCGGATCGGAATCGAATGAATCCAACCCAGGCCCCGGCCGGCCCCGCAGCCGGACCTTCGCATCCCACGGATCCAGAAGTCGCGCATCCGCAAGGCGCGCATCCGCGCCCGCCCGTGCACGAGGGTGTGCGTCAGGGACTGTATACCCCCGAGGAGCGCGAACGCCGCGACCGGTCCCGCTGGACGCTGGTGCAGGGGATCCTGGCGCCTCTGCAGTTCCTCGTCATGCTGGTGAGCGCCGCCCTCCTCCTCCGGTTCCTTTCCAGCGGCGAGGGGGTCTTCGCCGCCGAGGTCTCGGTGGTCATCAAGACGGGCCTCCTCTACCTGATCATGGTGACGGGCTCGATCTGGGAGAAGGAAGTGTTCGGAAAGTGGCTCTTTGCCGGGCCGTTCTTCTGGGAGGACGTGGTCAGCATGGGCGTCATCGCCCTTCATACCTGGTACCTGGTCGGGCTGTTCGGGGGGCTCATGACGCCCACCGCCCTGGCCTGGCTCGCCCTCGTGGCCTACGCCGCCTACGCCGTGAACGCCATCCAGTTCGTGCTCAAGCTCCGGGCGGCGCGCCTCCAGGAGCGCCAGATGCAGGAGCGTTCGATGGTCGGGATGCCGGGGGCCGCAGCATGAATCCCTCCACCCTGGACGCGGGCGACCGTCGCGCCGAGACCGTCCCTGCCCCGACCCCCTCCGTGTCCACGGGGGAATCCCGGGGCTGCCGGGACCTTCCGGTGCTCAAGGAAAGGGGGCAGCGCGAGGTCTTCTGCGGCCTCACCGGGATCATCTGGCTTCACCGGAAGATGCAGGACGCCTTCTTCCTCATCGTCGGGTCCCGCACCTGCGCGCACCTCATGCAGTCGGCGGCGGGGGTGATGATCTTCGCCGAGCCCCGCTTCGGAACGGCCATCATCGATGAGCGCGACCTGGCGGGGATGGCGGACGTGCACCAGGAGCTGGACAAGGTGGTGACGCGGCTCCTGGACCGGCGCCCCGACATCCGCACCCTCTTCCTGGTGGGCTCCTGCCCATCGGAGGTCATCAAGCTGGACCTCTCCCGGGCGGCGGAGCGACTGAACGGGATCCATGCACCCGACTGCCGTGTCCTGGCGTACTCGGGGAGCGGCATCGAGACCACCTTCACCCAGGGCGAGGATACCTGCCTCCAGGCCCTGGTCCCGAAGATGCCCGAAGCGCCGGACTCCCCCGGTACTGCCGTCGCTACCCCCGGTGCTCCCGTCGCTCCCGCCTCCCTCCTCGTGGTGGGGACGATGGCGGACGTGGTGGAGGACCAGATGCGCCGGATCTTCGACGCGCTGGGGATCGGCCCGGTCCACTTCTTTCCCCCGCGGCGAAGCGCGGAGCTTCCCCCCGTGGGCCCTGGCACCCGGCTCCTGCTGGCCCAGCCATGGATCAACGAGACGATCCATGCCCTGGAAAAGCGGGGTGCCGAGCGACTCCACGCCCCCTTCCCCCTGGGGGTGGAGGGGACCCTGGCCTGGTTCCGGGCCGCCGCCGAGGCCTGGGGGGTGGACGAGGCGCGTCTCATGGAGGCCACGGCCTCCGGGCGGGAACGGGGAGCCCGGAGCCTGGAGCGGCACCGGGAGGTCCTGGCGGGGAAGCGGATCTTCTTCTTTCCCGATTCCCAGCTGGAACTCCCCCTGGCCCGGTTTCTCCATCGGGAACTGGGGATGGTGCCGGTGGAAGTGGGGATGCCCTACCTGCACCGGGCGCACATGGAGCAGGAGATGGAGCTCCTCGACGGCGACTTCCTCGACGAAGGCTTTGTCCTCAGCGAAGGGCAGGACGTGGACCTGCAGCTCGACCGGTGCCGGGCGGTACGCCCCGACCTGACGGTCTGCGGGCTGGGTCTCGCGAACCCGCTGGAGGCCATGGGGCTCACCACCAAGTGGGCCATCGAACTGGTCTTCACCCCGATCCAGGGGTTTGACCAGGCGGGTGACCTGGCGGAGCTCTTCGCCCGGCCCCTGCGCCGGCACGCCGCCCTCCGAAGCATGCCTGCCATGCCGGTCATGCCCGCCATGCCGGCTGTGCCCGCCATGCCGGCTGTGCCCGCCATGCCCCCGAAGGAGGGCTGACCGTGCAGCTCACGATCTGGACCTACGAGGGCCCGCCGCACGTTGGGGCCATGCGGGTGGCCACGGGGATGAAGGACGTGCATTACGTCCTTCACGCCCCCCAGGGCGATACCTACGCCGACCTCCTCTTCACCATGATCGAGCGGCGGGATCACCGCCCACCGGTGACCTACACCACCTTCCAGGCCCAGGACCTGGGGGGGGACACGGCGGGGATGGTGAAGCAGTCGGTGCGCGATGCCTACGAGCGCTTTCGCCCCCAGGCCCTCCTGGTGGGGGCCTCGTGCACGGCGGAACTCATCCAGGACGATCCGGGGGGGCTGGCCGAGACGCTGAACCTCCCGGTTCCCGTGGTCCCCCTGGAGCTCCCCTCCTACCAGCGCAAGGAGAACTGGGGGGCGTCCGAGACGTTCTACCAGCTGCTCCGGGCCATGGCCCTGCCGCATGCACCTCCTCCGGGGACGGAGCGTCTCCCGGTGGTCGAGCGCTGGCAGACGGAAGGCCGCCGCCCCAGCTGCAACCTCCTGGGTCCAACGGCGCTGGGGTTCCGGCACCGGGACGACGTGATCGAGGTCACGCGCCTGCTGGACGCCATCGGCGTGGATGTGAGCGTCGTGGCCCCCATGACCTCCTCGCCCGCCGACCTGGCCCGCCTGGGTGACGCCGACGTCAACGTGGTCCTCTACCCCGAGGTCGGAGGGCAGGCCGCGACGTGGCTCGAACGCACCTTCCGGCAACCCGTGGTGCGCACGGTCCCCATCGGCGTGGGAGCCACCCGGGACTTTGTCCGGGAGATGGCGGAGGTGACCGGGCTCGACGTGGACGAGGCGCTGCGGATCGTGGAGACCAGGCTCCCGAGCCGGATGCCGTGGTGGTCCCGCTCGGTGGACTCCACGTACCTCACCGACAAGCGGGTCTTCATCTTCGGGGATGCCACCCACGCCGTGGCCGCGGCCCGGGTGGCCTCGGAGGAGCTGGGCTTCCAGGTGGTGGGACTCGGATGCTACAACCGGGAGTTCGCCCGGGAGGTCCGAACCGCGGCCAAGGCGCTGGGGATCGAACCCCTCATCACCGACGACTACCTGGAGGTGGAGGACGCCATCCGCGAGGCGGCGCCGGAGCTCGTGCTGGGCACCCAGATGGAGCGGCACATCGCGAAGCGCCTGGGGCTCTTCTGCACCGTGATCTCGGCTCCTGTCCACGTCCAGGACTTCCCGGCCCGCTACTCCCCGCAGATGGGACCGGAAGGGGCCAACGTCATCTTCGACAGCTGGGTCCACCCGCTCATGATGGGGCTCGAGGAGCACCTCCTGGGGATGTTCCAGGACGACTTCGAGTTCGCCAATGACCGGGGGCCGTCCCACCTTCACGCCGAGGCCCCGGCGGCCCCGGTGCTCTCCATGGCCACCGAGCCGGAGGGGGCCAACGCGGGGGAGGGTGCGCTTCGAGCGGCAGCGGTTCCGGCCGCTGCCGGGGCTGGCCCTCATGCCAGCAACCAGGCCCCCGATCCGGCCGGAGCCCAGGCCGCCGCGGCGTCGTCGGCCGAAGCGCCCGGCGTCGGGACAGCCGCGTCCGCCGGAGCACCGTCGTGGACGGCTGACGCCGAGCAGGAACTGAAGAAGATTCCCTTCTTCGTCCGTGGGAAGGTGCGCCGGAACACCGAGTCCTTCGCCGCCGAGCGAGGGATTCCCACCATCACGGTCGACACCATGTACGACGCCAAGGCCCACTTCGGGAATCGCTGAACCGACCCATGCGCTTCGTCCTCGTTACCCTCGACCACCACCTGTCCGGTGCCTTCGGACGGATCCGCGAGCGCCTGGAACGCCAGGTGCCGGGGCTCCGGCTCGAACTCCAGGTGGCGGCGGACTGGGAGGGAGATGCCGAGGCTCCGGAGCGGGTGCGCCGTTCCCTGGAGCAGGCGGACCTGGTGGTGGTGACCCAGATCTTCATGCCCAGCATGTCGGAGGTCATTCTTCCGACACTGCGGGCCCGGCGGGAGGCGTACCGGGCCCTCGTCTGCCTCCTCTCGGAGAGCGACGTCACCTCCCTGACCCGGATGGGGAATTTCCGGATGGGGGGGGGAGAAGAGGCGGGGAAGGGGGGCGGTGGGACCTGGTTCCGGGGTCTGCTCAGGAAGCTCCGGGGGAGCGGGTCCGAAGGGGGCGACTCCGGTCGCCGCCAGCTCCGGACCCTCCGGCGGATTCCCCAGATCCTGCGCTTCATTCCCGGAAAGGCCCAGGATGTCCGGGCCTGGTTCCTCTGCCTCCAGTACTGGCTCTCCGGGTCCGAGGAGAACCTGGAGGCAATGATCCGGTTCCTCCTGGCCCGCTATTCCGGTCCCGAGGATGCAGGGGTGGTGGCCGCGCTCGCCGGCGAGGGAGGGGCGGCTCCGCCCCGGGAGTATCCCGAGAGCGGCCTCTACCACCCCAGCCTCCCTGGCGGCGGAATGACCGAGTCGCTGGCGGATCTCCCGCCGGGTCCCGCGCCCGACGCCCCCGCGGTGGGGGTCCTGGTGATGCGTTCCTACCTGCTGGCCGGGAACACGGCGCACTACGACGCGGTGATCCGGGCCCTGGAGGCCCAGGGGATGCGGGCCGTCCCCGCCTTTGCTGCCGGCCTCGACAACGGCCCGGTGGTGGAGGAGTGGTTCCTCTCGGAGCGGGGGGTCCGGATCGAGGCCCTGGTCTCCCTCACCGGGTTCTCCCTGGTGGGAGGCCCGGCCTACAGCGATGCCCCACGCGCGGCCGAGCTCCTGGACCGGCTGGATGTCCCCTACCTGGTGCTCCAGCCCCTGGAGTTCCAGACGGTGGAGGGGTGGGAGGAGGATGCCCGCGGGCTCACGCCCCTGCAGGCGGCGCTGAACGTGGCCCTCCCCGAACTGGACGGGGCCGTGGCGCCCACGGTGTTCGCGGGCCGCTCCCGGGTCGAGGGATCCGGCACCATGCAGCCCCTGGAATCCCGGATCCAGGGGGTGGCCGACCGGGTGGCCCGGTGGGCCCGGCTCCGGCGGACGCCGCGGGCGGATCGGAAGGTGGCCGTCGTCCTCTTCAACTTCCCGCCCAACGCCGGGAACGTGGGCACGGCGGCCTACCTGGACGTCTGGGCCTCCCTCCACCGGACCCTGTCGGAAATGGCCGGGGCCGGATACGACGTAGGCCCCCTCCCGGAGGATGCCGACGCGCTCCGGACCCGGATCCTCACGGGGAACCGGGACCGCTTCGGCACCCCGGCCAATGTGCACGCCCGCATCCCGGTGCGGGATCACGTGGCCCGGGAACGCTGGCTCCCGGAGATCGAGGCCGCGTGGGGGGCGGCGCCGGGGCGAAGCCTCACCGACGGCGAGGCGCTTCTCATCCAGGGGATGCAGTTCGGCAAGGTCTTTGTCGGGGTCCAGCCCCCCTTCGGGTGGGAAGGGGATCCCATGCGGCTTCTCTTCGAGGGGGGATTCGCTCCGACCCACGCCTTCTCCGCCTTCTACCGCTGGGTCCGGGAGGATTTCGACGCGGACGCCATCCTCCACTTCGGTACCCATGGCGCCGTGGAGTTCATGCCCGGCAAGCAGGTGGGGCTTTCGGCGGCCTGCTGGCCCGATCGCCTCCTCGGCACGACGCCCCTCCTCTACCTCTACGCGGCCAACAACCCCTCCGAGGGGACCATGGCCAAGCGGCGAGGGGGAGCGGTCACGGTGAGCCATCTCACGCCGCCTCTCCTCCGGGCCGGGCTCTACCGCGGGCTCCTGGACCTCCGGGGGACGGTGGATCGGCTCCGGGGGCTCCCTCCCGAGGCCGAGACCGAACGGGAGGAGGGGATCGAGGCGGCGGCGGCGCTGGCCGCTGAAATGGAGCTCTCCGTGGGCGTGGACCCGCAGGGCGACCCGACCGGCTGGATCACGGAGCTCCACCGGCGCCTCCAGGAGATGGAGGAGTCCCTCATCCCCCACGGCCTCCACGTCATGGGCCGCATCCCTCCGGCCGAGGAACGGGCCGAGCTCATCGAGGCCGCCTTGGGCCCCGATCCGGAGACCGCCGCGGCCCGGTCCATGGACGAGGCCCTCCAGCACTCGGGCGAGCCTGCCGGGCTCCTCCGGGCCCTGGATGGCCGCTTCCTTCCCCCGGCGCCGGCGGGTGACCTGCTGCGTACACCGGACCTGCTCCCCACCGGCCGGAACCTCACCGCCTTCGACCCATGGCGCATGCCCACCCCCTGGGCGTTCCGGGAAGGGCGCCGGCAGGCGGAGCGGATTCTCGAGCGACACGTGGCCGAAGGAAACGGCCTCCCCCGTTCCGTGGCCCTGGTTCTCTGGGGCACGGACACGCTGAAGCGGGAAGGGGCCCCGGTGGCCCAGGCCCTCGCCCTCCTGGGCGCCGAGCCCCGCTTTGACAGCTATGGCCGCCTGGCCGGGGCCCGCCTCCTTTCGCTGGAGGAGCTGGGACGCCCCCGGGTGGACGTGATCATGACCGTTTCCGGGATCTTCCGGGATCTCCTCCCCCTCCAGATGCGGCTCCTGGCCGAGGCGGCCTGGCTTGCCGCCACCGCCGACGAACCCGACGAGCTGAACCCGGTCCGGGCGCACGCCCTGGCCCATGCCGAAGCCACAGGGTGTTCCCTGGACGAGGCGGCCCTCCGGGTCTTCTCCAACGACGACGGGGCCTACGGGGCCCAGGTCAACCAGATGGTGGACGGAAGCACCTTCGGGGCCGACGAGGAACTGGGCGACGGCTTCCTGGGGCGGAAGGGGTTCGGCTACGGCCGGGACGGCCGGGCCCGCCCCGCCAGGGAACTCTTCACCCGGGCTCTGGCCGGGGTGGAGCTCACCTACCAGAATCTGGAGTCGGTGGAGACCGGGGTGTCGGACCTGGACCAGTACTTCGATTCCCTCGGGGGCCTCACCCGCGCGGCCCGGAACCAGGCCTCGCGAAGCGCCGGGGAGACTGGCCAGCCGGTGGCCGCCATCCCGGCGTACATCGGCGACGAGACGCTGGGGAAGGGGAAGGTCCGGACACTCGAGGAGCAGATCGAGCTCGAGGCCCGGACGCGCACGCTCAATCCCCGGTGGGTGGAGGGGATGCTTTCCCACGGATACCAGGGCGTGCGGGAAGTGGAGACCCGGGTCACGAACCACCTGGGGTGGTCGGCCACGGCGGCCGCCGTCCCCGGGTGGATCTACCGGGACATTGGATCGACCTACCTGCTCGACCCGGAGATGCGCCGCCGGATGGCGGAGCTCAACCCCGATGCCGCCCTGGGGGTGGCACGTCGCCTCCTCGAGGCCACGGATCGGGGATACTGGTCGCCGGATCCGGAGATGCTGGACGCACTCCAGGAAGCGGCCGACGAACTGGAAGACCGGCTCGAGGGCATTGAAACGGAGGCAGCAGCATGAGTGTGAACGGCGTTCTTCCCACCATCCGGCAGGGCTCGGCCAAGGGCGCGACGGCCGGCGACGGCGACGGGAGCGTACAGGTTCACCTGGACGAATCCGAGCGCATCGAGGGGGCCATGGTCCTCGCCATCTACGGCAAGGGTGGCATCGGAAAATCCACCACCTCCTCGAACCTGTCGGCGGCGTTCTCCAAGCTCGGAAAACGGGTCCTTCAGGTGGGTTGTGATCCGAAGCACGACTCCACCTTTACCCTCACCCGGCGCATGGTCCCCACCGTCATCGACACGCTGGCCGAGGTGGACTTTCACACCGAGGAGATCCGCCCCGAGGACTTCGTCTACGAGGGGTACAACGGCGTGATGTGCGTCGAGACGGGGGGCCCCCCCGCCGGCACGGGCTGCGGCGGCTACGTGGTGGGGCAGACCGTGAAGCTCCTGAAGCAGCATCACCTCCTGGACGACACCGACGTGGTCGTCTTCGACGTGCTGGGGGACGTGGTCTGCGGGGGCTTCGCAGCACCTCTGCAGCACGCCGACCGGGCCTTCATCGTCACGGCCAACGACTTCGACTCCATCTTCGCCATGAACCGGATCATCGCGGCCATCAAGGCCAAGGCGGTGAACTACAAGGTTCGGCTGGGCGGCGTCATCGCGAACCGCTCCGAGGAGACGGACCAGATCGACAAGTTCAACGCCCGGGTGGGCCTCGAGACCACGGCGATCTTCCCCCTCCTTGACGCCATCCGGCGGAGCCGCCTCATGAAGCGGACCCTCTTCGAGATGGAGGAGACCCCCGAGGTGCTGGACGTGCAGCGTCGCTACCTGGGGCTCGCCGAGCGGATCCTGGAGAATCACGGCTCCTACAACGTGGAGCCCCTGGACGACACCGAGATCTTCAACCTGCTGGGCTTCGACTGATGGCCGAACTCGCGTCCCCCGCCCCGGCCGATCGGCCGGAGCGCATTCGCACCTACTTCGAGGGTCGGGCGGAGAACTGGATCCGTCTGACCTCGGACGCCCCGGTAAGCGGCGTTCGGGCCAGGGTGCGGGCGGGGCGCGAGACCATGGCCGGAACCCTGCTCGGGTGGCTGGAGTCACCGCCCGCGGCGGATTCTCTGGGTGCGGGTGCGGGTGCGGGTGTCGGTGCCGGTGTCGGTCTCGGCGCCGACCTCGACTCCGACGCCGGGGGGGGGATCCCCGGGGGGGAGCGCCGGGTGCTGGATGCCGGATGCGGACCGGGGGAGATCAGCCTGCGGCTCGCGGCCCGGGGATTCCGGGTGACGGGGATCGAGCTGGCGCCGTCGCTGGCCGAGGCGGCACGGGACCGCGTGCAGGCGGCGGGGATGGCGGATCGGGTGGAGATCCTCGAGGGCGATGCCACCCGCCCCGGTGACGGACCCTGGGACCACGTGGTCCTCATGGACGTCCTCTTCCACTATCCCCTGGCCGAGGCCGTGGAGGCCCTGGCCCGGCTGGCTCCGGTGGCCCGGCGGAGCGTGGTGTTCACGCTGGCCCCGCGGACCCCGCTTCTGGGAGCCCTGCGCACCGTGGGGGGGCTCTTCCCGCGACGGGACCGGGCGCCCACCCTCCACCCCGTACCCGTGCGCGCCTTCGTGAACCGGGTCCTGGCTCACCCCGGGTTCTCGGAGTGGGCCCGGGGCCGGGATCGCTTCGTGCGTTCCGGCGTCTACTTTTCCCACGCCGTGGAGCTGGTCCGGAACCCCGAGGCACGCGGGGATGCGGATGCGGAGCGGGGAGGCCCCCGCCCATGACGGTGGATCTGAAGCGCGTGGTGAGGAACGACGCCGGCAGGGACGACGCGAAGGACGTCGCGGAGGACCACGTGAAGAGAGTCGCGGATCACGGCCCGGCGCAACGCGCGGCTCAACCTGCGGCTGCGCCCCCGAAGAGGTCGCTGGCGTCCCGTACGGCCGACATGCTGAACAGCCTGGGTACCCGGTACCTCCCGTTCGCCGACGCCGCTTCCGCTGAACTTCCCCTGGGGCGCCTGCTTCGCCTGGCCCTCTTTCAGGTCTCGGTGGGGATGGCGCTCACCCTCCTCGTGGGCACGCTCAACCGGGTCATGATTGTGGAACTGGGAGTGGCGGCGCTGGTTGTGTCGGCCATGATCGCCCTCCCCCTGCTCTTTGCCCCCTTCCGTGCGCTCATCGGGTTCCGGTCGGACGTCCACCGGTCGGCCTTCGGCTGGCGCCGGGTGCCCTATCTCTGGTTCGGCACGCTTCTGCAGTTCGGGGGATTCGCCATCATGCCCTTCGCCCTCCTCCTGCTGGGAGGTGACCACTCCGCGCCCATGTGGGTCGGGACGGCGGGGGCGGCCCTGGCCTTCCTCCTGGTGGGGGCGGGGGCCCACACGGTGCAGACGGCAGGTCTCGCGCTGGCCACGGACCTGGCCAACCCGGAGCAGCGTCCCCGGGTCGTGGCCCTCCTCTACCTCTTTCTTCTGGCAGGAATGATCATCGGGGGCGTGGCCTATGCCGTCGTCCTGGCCAACTTCTCGCCCCTCCGCCTGATCCAGGTCATCCAGGGGGCGGCGGTGATCACCATCGTGCTCAACGGCGTGGCCCTCTGGAAGCAGGAGGCCCGGGATCGGACCCGGGCGACCCGGCCGCCGGAAACCCTGCGGTTTCGGGACGCGTGGAGGGCCTTCACCCAGGGAGGCCGGGCGACCCGACTCCTGGTGGCCGTGGGTCTCGGGGCCGCCGGCTTCTCCATGCAGGACGTGCTCCTCGAGCCGTTCGGCGGGGAGGTCCTGGGGATGGGCGTGGGGGGCACGTCGCTCCTTACGGCCCTGACCGCCGGCGGGGCGGTGGTGGCCTTTGCCCTGGCGGCCCGGATGCTCGAGCGGGGCGCCGATGCCTGCCGCCTGGCGGCCATGGGTGCCCTTGTGGGGGTGGGCGCGTTCGTGGCCGTGATCCTCTCCGGTGTCATGGGCTCGCCCCTGGCGCTCCAGATCGGCGCCGTCCTCATCGGGATCGGTGGCGGGTTCTTCCTGGTGGGGACCCTGACCGCGGCCATGGACCTGCACCAGGCCGAGAGCAACGGGCTCGCCATGGGCGCCTGGGGCGCCGTGCAGGCCACCTCCATGGGGGTGGCCGTCATCATCGGCGGGGTGATCCGCGATGGAGCGGCCATTCTCGCCGCGACGGGACGCCTGGGCCCTGGGTTCGAGGGGCCCACAGCTGGATACATGCTGGTGTTTCAACTGGAAATCGTGGCCCTCTTCCTGGCCATGGCCGTGCTGGGCCCCCTGGTGGCCTCCGGCCGGACGATTCCCGCAGGCCCCGAGCGACGCCGGTTCGGACTGGCGGAGCTTCCGGGGTGAGGCCATTCTCACCCCACCGTGATTCCCTCTGAAGGAGACCGTACCGTGGGATACTTCGACTTTGCCCAGATCACCGTCTACCTGTTCTGGTTCTTCTTTGCCGGGCTGGTGATCTACCTCCGCCGGGAGGACAAGCGGGAGGGCTACCCCCTGGAGTCCGATCGGGCCAACGTGACCGTGCAGGGATGGCCCGTCGTGCCCACCGAACCATCGGCACGCTCGACCCGCCTCAAGCATGCGAGTCTTGACGCCTCCGACCCCGCCAACTATATGCCTGAATCCCAGACCGACCAGAAGGAGGTTCGATGAGCATCCCTGCCCGGCCCACCGCATCCCATCCCGGAGCGGCCCTGGAACCCACCGGCAACCCGATGAAGGACGGCATGGGCGCCGCCGCCTGGGCCACCGACCGGGCGGATCGTCCGGACCTGACCCACGACGGGCGCCCCCGGATCCAGCCCATGAGCAGGCTGAGCGGGTTCACCATCGAATCCCGGGATCCGGATCCCCGGGGAATGAAGGTGGTGGGCGCCGACGGCGGGGTGGCCGGGGTGGTCACCGACCTCTGGATCGACCTGGCCGAGCCCCAGGTGCGCTTCATGACCATGGAGCTCCCCGACGGGACCGGATCGGTGCTGATCCCCAATGGGTTCGTGAAGATCAAGCGCGCCGCGGGGGAGGTCCGGGTGCAGGCGCTCTACGCGGAGCACTTCGCCGACATCCCGCGCCCGAAGGCGGCCGACCAGATCACACTCCTGGAAGAGGATCGGATCTACGGCTACTTCGCCGGCGGCTATCGCTACGCGGATCCGTCTCGACTCGACCCCCTGTTCTGATATGAGTACCCCGTCCGCACCGGGGACCCATTCGGACGAAGTTCGGGCTCGCATCACCGGAGTGGAGGAAGCCCTCCCCCCCGGGGAATCCCTCGTATGGGAGGGACAACCGGATGTGAAGACCCTGGCGTTCCGGGTCCTGTATCTCCGTGCCATTCTCGTCTACTGGGCGCTCGTCGCCGTCGGCTTCCTGGCCGCGGGTGCCCTGGGCGGTCGTGGGTCCGGCAGCCTTGCCGCCGACCTGGTCTGGCTCATGGTCGTGGCGGCTGCCGGTTCGGCCCTGATCTTCGGGTTGGCGGCAGCCATCCGTTCCAGCACCACCTACGCCCTGACGGACCGCCGCGTGGTGATCCGGATGGGGGTGGCCTTCCCCTCGGTGCTCAATCTTCCCCTTCACCAGATCGACGCCGTGGACGTCCGCGCGACGGGAAAAGATCGGGAGGGCCGCGAGGTCGGTGACCTCGTGCTCACCCCCATCGGCGGCGAGCAGGTGGGATGGCTCTACCTCTGGCCCCACGTGAAACCCTGGTCCTGGCGCACCCCTGCGCCGGCACTTCGGGCCATCCCCGAGGCGGCGTACGTGGGGAAGCTGGTGGCCCGGCACGCGAAGGCACGTCTTGATCAGCTTCAGGGCGAACGCGAGGATACGGCATGATGGAGAATCCGACATGAGTGTCGTTCGCTTCGAGGGCGGGGATCTCGAGAAGGAGCTGATTCCGCCGGTTGCCATCAAGGCCACGGCTGCCTTCCTCGTCCTGGTGCTGATCCTGGCGGCGGTAGCCCGCCTGACCGGGGTCGGGGCGCTGGAGGACCTGTCCGACCGGACCCCGCTGGTGGAACGAACCCTGGCGTTCGTGGCCGCACCAGGCGATGGTCCCGTGGAACTCCGGGACGGGGACACGGGTGAACTGATCCAGCTTCTGGCCCCTGGCGAAGGTGGATTCCTGCGCGGAGCCGTCCGTCCCCTCTACCGGGAGCGGGAGCGGGCCGGGGGTGATCCGGCGGCACCGTGGCGTCTGACGCTCTGGTCCGACGGGGCTCTGACCCTCACCGATCCCATGACCGGGATGGTGGTGGACCTCCATGCGTTCGGGCCCACGAACGCCGGAGCCTTTGCCGAGTTGCTTCCCCCTCCCCCTGCGCCTGCCGCGCCCCTTGCGGCTGACCTGCGATCCGTCTTCGAAGGAGTCGATTCCCCATGACCCTGACCACATGGGCTGCCCTGGCGGCCCTGTTCGTCATCCTCGCGATCTGGTTCTTCTGGAAGCGCACCGAGCGGGTGCCCTGCCGGCTGGAGCTGGAGCGGACCCACGAGCACCTGCATGCCCACGTGGAACTCATGGGCTTCTTCCCCGAGCCCGGCGATTCGGTCCGGGTGGAGGACGACATCGTGACCATCGAGTATGGAACGACCGAGACCCGGGAAGCCGAGGCCGTGGTGACCCGGGCGAGCGCCCTCCGGCGGGCGTGGACGCGCTTCACCGGCCGCTTCGAATTCTACGAACTCTACGACGTGGGGTTCGAGTAACGGGTCCGCCACCCGGGCCGCCTCGGCATCCCACCACCCCTCCGGATCCCCTCCCCGACGTCCGCTTCGATCCCGCAGGAGAACAGCCCCGATGTATCCAGCCACCACGAACGCCCCCGTCAACGAGCCCACCATCAAGGCACAGAAGGACGCCACCCTGGCGCCGCGCTTCTACACCACCGACTTCGAGAAGATGGACCGGATGAGTGTGGAGGGAGTCAGGGAGGAGTGGGACAAGCTCGTGCAGGAGTTCCGCGATGACCCGAACAAGGGTCACTTCAAGCGGACCGAGGCCTTCGAGGGGGACTGGTCCCACCTGGAGGTGCGCGACGAGTTCATCGACTTCCTGGTGAGCTCCATCACCGCCGAGTTCTCGGGGTGCATCCTCTACGCCGAGATCAAGAAGCGGGTGAAGAACCCGGAGCTGGCCGAGCTTTTCGGTCACATGAGCCGGGACGAGGGTCGACACGCCGGGTTCATCAACGGGACCCTCAAGGACCTTGGGATGGGGGTGGACCTCTCCTTCCTCACCAAGACGAAGAAGTACACCTTCTTCCAGCCGAAATTCATCTTCTACGCCACCTATCTCTCCGAGAAGATCGGCTACGCCCGGTACATCACCATCTACCGGGCCTTCGAGAAGAACCCGGAACTCCGGTTCCATCCCATCTTCGAATGGTTCAAGGACTGGTGCAACGACGAGTTCCGCCACGGTGAGGCCTTTGCCGCCCTGATGCATGCCAACCCGGAGCTGATCCGGGGGCGGAACAAGCTCTGGATCCGGTTCTTCCTGCTGGCGGTCTTCTGCACGATGTGGGTCCGGGACCACCTCCGGAGCACCTTCTACGAGGCCATGGGGATGGATACCACGGAGTACGACCTGCGCGTCTTCGAGATCACGTCGGAGATCTCGAAGCAGTGCTTCCCCGTGGTCCTGGACTTCCGGAACCCGAAGTTCATTGCTCGCATGAACCGGATGGTGGAGAACACGAAGAAGATGGCCGTGGCCCAGGAAGAGGGCGGGTTCCTGGCCAAGCTCCGCTACAACTCGCTGGCCCTGGCCAACGCCTACCAGTTCGGACGGCTCTACGTCATGAAGGCGCACGCGAACGAGGTCCCCGCCGACTTCCGCCTCGCGCCGGCCTACTGACGCCGGGCCCCAGCCAGCCGCCGCCTCGCGCCGGCCTACGGACGCCGGGCGTCGACCATCCGCCGCGCCCGGTGCCGCTCCGCTGCGCCCGCGTTCTCCGCGGACCTGCCGGACGGGCCTAGCGGCGGAGGACCCGGCCCGCCCGCGCGTCCACGAAAACGCCGTCCTCGACGGTGACCACGCCGTTCACCACCACCCAGAGGATGCCCTCCGGGTACTGGTGGGGCTCGACGAAGGTGGCGCGGTCGGTGACGGTGGCCGGATCGAAGACGACCAGGTCGGCATGGGCACCCTCCACGATCCGGCCGCGGTCGGTGAGGCCCAGGCGGTCCGCGGGGAAGGAGGTCATCTTCCGGATGGCCTCCGGGAGGGTAAGGACGCCGCGCTCCCGGACATACTCGCCGAGCACGCGAGGGAAGGTCCCGTACCAGCGGGGGTGGGGGTGGCCGTCTCCGGGCTCCACCAGCCGCCCGTCGGAGGCAATGGCCGTCATGGGATGGACCATGATCCGCTCCACGTCGTCTTCGTGGAGGGCATGGTAGATGGCGCTGACCCCGCCGCGCCGCACGGCCTCCACCACCAGCTCGGCACCGGTCTCCATGGTAAGGGCGAGTCCCTCCCGGTCGGCCCAGTCGCCCAGGGAGCCTCCTTCCAGCGACGGATCCCACGTCACCCGGGCGAGCTGAACGCGGTCCAGGTCGTTTCCTCCCCGGTCATTGATCAGGTTGTCGCGGATGCCGGCCAGAATGGAGTCGGCGAGCACCGGGTCCTCCATCCGGGCCAGGAGCCCGGCGTTCCCCCCGCCCATGGCCCATTCCGGGATGAGGATGGTGATGCCGGTGTAGGTGGCCGTGTAGGGGTACTGGTCGAGGATGACATCGGTCCCGGCGGCCCGGGCCGAGTCCACCATGGCCAGCGTTCGCTCGGACGAGCCCCACATGGGGTAGCCAACCACCTTGTGGTGGGTGAGGACCACGGGAATCCCGGCCCGGCGGCCGATTTCCAGGGCCTCTCCGACCCCTTCCATCAGCTCCCGCCCCTCGTCCCGGAGGTGGGAGGTGTAGATCCCCCCCCGGGCTGCTGCCACCTCCGACAGGGCCACCACCTCGTCGATGTCGGAGAAGGCGCCCGGGATGTAGCGCAGCCCGGTGGAGAGGCCGAAGGCGCCGTCGTCCATGGCTTCGGCCACGTGGGCTTTCATGGCTTCGAGCTCGGCTGCGGTGGGGGCGCGGTCGTCGAGCCCGATGACCTCCCGGCGGATGGAGTTGTGCCCGGCCAGGAAGGCCACGTTCATTCCCACGCCCAGGACCTCGGCCGAATCCAGGTAGGGACCGAGCGGAAGGGGTGCGCTTCCGTCGGGCCCGCCCAGGGCGGTGGTCACTCCCTGGCGCACGTGGCTTTCGGAGTGGGGAAGGCGAAGAAGGGGGTCCAGGTGCGCATGAAGGTCAATGAACCCCGGTGCGACGACGAGCCCCGAGGCCACGATTTCCCGTTCCCCCGCACCCGGCGCGATCCCCTCCCGGGCGATGCGGATGATGCGGTCCCCGGTGACGCCCAGGTCGGCCCGGAAGGCCTCGCCGCCGGTGCCGTCCAGGATCTCGGCCCCCCGGATCACCAGGTCGAAGGGGCCCGGGTCCGTTTCTGCCTGACCTGAACATCCGGCGACGCCAGCGAGCAGCAGGAGGGCAACGCCCAGGAGCGCACGCCCGGGCGTCGGGGCCTGTTGGTTCGTCAAGCGGGTCAGGCGGTCGGGGCGATCGGGGTGGGCGCTGCAGGCGGGGGACGGTGATTCGGGCACGGCTGACTCCTGGGTCGGGGAAGGTGGACAGTCTGCCCTTCCCCGGAGCATCCCGCAAGTGGATTTCAGCCCTCCAGCAAGTGCTCGGCGAACAGGCACCGTTTCTGCCGGTTCCCTGCAGCATCACCTGGCCCGGCGTGGCTCCCCCTCGCCGGAGCGCGGTGCTGCCTCGCTGTCGCGAATCTGCCAATCGAACCTCTGGATTCATTCCATTGCCAGAGAAGGTGCCAAAGAGGGCATCCATTCTGCCAATCGTCGGCGAGCTGCACACACTAGTGGCAGAAACAGCCCCGAAAAGCGCCTGCTTTCTGCCACTGGAGTTCCGGGGACACCTCGAATGGCAGAATCAGCGCAGGGCGCGGCCGTATCGCACAGGCTGCGGCCGTATCGCACAGGCTGCGGCCGTATCGCACAGGCTGCGGCCGGATCGGCGCACGATGTGGCCGATTCAGCGCACCCGGGCCACCCCTGCACTCGTGCATGATGCGTATGCGCAGCCCAACGGCTTCCGGGTTCGCCCCGGCCCGGCCCGAAGGTACCCACGGATTCACCGAGAGGGTGGGCCCGCTGGCCATGTCTGCCAGGATGGGCTGCCCGCCGGACCCCGCCATCTCCTGACCGCGTGCCCGATGGAAGGTCCAGGCGCCGCTGCCCACGCCCAGCACACCGAAGGCCACGTTGACCCATCCGGCTCGCCGGGCATCGCCCCCGTCGAGGATGCCGGCGGCGCCCAGCCCGACCCCGGCGGCACCCACTCCCATTCCCAGGAGACCCCGGCCTGCGGACGGCTGACCGGCGGACAGGTCGAGGAGGTTGACTGCGGCGAGGGCCGCCCCCAGCGTGGAGGTGCCGACGGTGAGCCCCAGGTACTCGCGAGAGAGCTCCTCCCGCCCCGGATTCGGCCAGAGGTTGCACCAGGAGGGCTGGTGTGCGGCATCCCCCTCCATGTTGCAGTACATCGGCTGGATCCACGCGGCCTCCACCGGCGACAGGCCGGAGCCTTCGAGCCATGCGACGAGGGCGGGCTCGTCCAGGAGTTCGAAGATTCTCGCATGATTCCGCGCCCCGGCGACCGCGGCTACCAGCTCGTCCCCTCCGGAGCGGTGGATCAGGTATCCGACGGCGCAGTGCACGCCGTCGTTGTCGACGAAGACCGGGCTGCGGCCTGGGACATCGACGTTTCTGGGGAAGATTCCCGCCAGGCGGTAGGCGCGAAGCTCGTCGAGGAGGGTCGCGCGGTTCGCCCGCTTGCCCGCGTCGAGGTGATCGGTGGGAGCGGCTCGAAGCGCCGCCTCGACCTCCGCGAGGTGCGCCCGCACCAGGGCGCGCTCGGCGTCGGGGGAGGGTGCGAATCCGACGGCATGGATCGCGGGAAGCTCGGGATCCTCGGGGGCCGCGGCGTTCGCGGCGTCCGTGACGTCGGGAGCGTCATCGGGACTCGCGGAATCGGCGGGTGGGAGAGCAACGGCGGCGATCACCAGAGCCGTCGCGAGGAGCGAAGCCCCTGCCACGCGAAACGCGAAGGAAGGTCGCCCCCGCCGCCCGGGTGGCGTCACCGGGGATGGATGGCGAGGAGGTTCGGGAAGGAATGGGTTGCCGCGATCGGCGAAGGACATGGCGGGCTCTCGGGGCAGGGATGGACCCGTCCCAGGAGAACGAGCAGCACCGGGCAATCATGACAGCGCTCGGTCCGCCGGACATGAACGGCCAGGACGCCCGAAACCGGCGCTCCTGTCGCGAGGTGCTCGCGGAGCGTGTCCAGCGGAACGATGCGGGAGGGATCGTGGGCTCGACGGCCCGCGGTTCCTCCGGTGATGGGCGAGTGCAAGGTGCTTCTCCTCGGCCGCCATCACTGAATCGAGCACTTCGGTGGCAGGGTGGAGGTCCAGAGGGGCCAGCGTGTCGGGAGACGCGCCGGCGGCAGGAACCGGCGCCTCCGAGGTGGCCGCACCTCCGCATCCCGAAACGAGAAGAATGGCCGCGGGCAAGGGAACCGAACGTAGCGCTGTCAGGGGGGCGAGCCTTCCGGCCACGGAGCCAGCCGCTGGAACCAGGCGCTCGAGACGACGTCAGTCCTCCCTCCCGAGATCCACCCGATGGTGTCGGACGACACCGGCCATTCCTCGAGTGGCGAGGAGCAGTGCCGCCTTGCTGAAACGTCTCCTCGTGGCTCCTGGCCCGTCACGGGTGCCTGGACCTGCCACACTCGGTCCGAGCGGCGCCTTCGCCCATTCCGGCGAAAATCCGCCTACCCGACCTGTCCGGTGGACTCCTCTCCCTCCAGTCCCCAGAGCCCCTCGAGACGCAGGGGGATCACCATGGCCAGATGCTCCAGTACCGCCAGCGCGGCCAGCGTGCCGGCGAGGAGGAAGGTGACCCGGTCGGCCCCGGTGCCGGCGCTGGCGGCGGCCATGAAGAGGGCGACCGTGGCGGTGGTGATGGCCACCATGGAGCCCCAGTAGAAGGATCCGGGACGACGCTGGGGCACAAGGGCGGAAAGGTGCTGGAGGCGCGGAGGAAAGAGATGTCGATTGGGAAAGGGAACCCCGAAGAAGAGGTTCAGCTTGGCGCTGATGCGCATGGCCCACAGGACGGTGAACGCAAGAAAGGCGGAGGGATTCGCGGCCCCCCACGAGGCGACACCGAGGATCGCGACGGTGGCGGCCAGGGCGAGCTCGTGGTGCGAGACCGAGGCGAAGCCGAACCGGAACCTGGCCCATCCCTGGAGCTGGGGCGGACAGGGCCTCCGCTCGGGCCCCGTGACCACGCCCGAAAGAAAGGCGAACTCGTGCCATCCCCACAGGAGCACGGCCATGGCAAACCCGGTGGCCGCACCCACCGGGGTGTCCACGGGGCGGAGCGCCAGGACGGCCACGCCGGCCGCAAGGGCCACCACGGTGGCCCCGGCCATGAGGGCGCTGGGATCGGACCGATTGGACGCCCGGGCCAGCACGAAGAGGAGCCCCGTGCCGAACCACCAGGCAAAGAGACCGCCCACGACGGGAATCACGACATCCATGCCGACACGATCATCAGGGGGGACATGGCGAAGGGGGACTCGGAGCGGGAGGGGTCAGAGCGTGGCGAAGAACGGGTTCGTTCCCTGCTCGTGGGCGGTGACATCCTCCACGCCCCGGAGCTCGGGGACCGCCTTCCGGAGAATGCGGGCCACCACCTCCTGCAGGGTACCGGAGGCAGCGGCGCATCCCTGGCACCCCCCGGCCATGCCCACCTCGGCCACGGCATCGGGACGCAGACGAACGAGGTGAACGGCGCCACCATGGCTCTCCACCAGGGGGTTCACCCGGTTGTGGATCTCGGTGCGGATGCGCGAAGCCAGGTGGGAGAGGGTTGCGGCATCGAGTGGAGCGGCCGCGGGCCCTTCGCCCCTGGCCGTGAACGCGCCCCCGGTCTCGGTCTCGACGTCGAGCGCGGGCCGCGTCGGGCCCGCCGTGGCGGCAGGCCGGCGGCGCTGGATCTGGACGAGCTTTGCAGAAGGGGCTGGAGCAGGGTGTGCGGAGGCGGCCGGAGAGGGGGCCGGAGAAGAGGGAGGGCCCGGCGCACGCGAACCCGAGGGTTCGGCTGTCCGCACCAGAAAGCCCGGGGCACCTCCCTCCGGCTCTCCGTCCAGGAAATCGATGACGAGCCCCGCCAGTCGCTGACCCACCTCGGGGTCGAAGCGGATCGGGATCGGGTCGTCGTCCTGCTGCGCCTGCCCGGCCATCCGGGGCGTCGCCCCGGGGATCAGCTGCAGGTGCACATCGGGGAGGTCCCCTCCGGTGGGCTCCAGATTTACAAGGAGCACCGGATCGGGGGCCTCGAAGGCCCGGACGAAGCCTGCGAGCGCCGTCCGGGCCGTGAGGGTAAATACGGGACGAGGGGTCGGGCGAATCACGTCAGGGCATCCCCTGGGTCCCTTCCAGGCCCATGGTCATCATGGCATCGGACGATCCCCCGTGGGGAACGCCGATCCGGGTAAGGGCCGGATGGCCGGCGCCGTAGGATGCCGGGTTGCTGAACTGGGGCTTGTACGCCCCGATGTGACAGGTCGCGCACTGCATCTTCGGGCCATCGCCCAGCGGTCCCAGGCGGTTCTCCGGCCATGTGGTCTGCAGCGGGAGCATGTAGCTCTCGTTCATGGCCCGCACCATCCGCACACCCCGGAGCGCGTGGACCCGCGCCGGTGGGCTCTCCTCCCAGTCACTGAACCGGGCGGAGGTGTGGCAGTAGGTGCAGTTCACGCCCAGGGCTTCGGACATCTGCAGCATCACCCAGTAGGCGTGCCGGGTGTCGTTGGTCGAAATCCGGTTGTCCGAATCCCCCCGGAGAGGCACCTGCGAGATGACCCGCACGCCGGTCTCGTCCAGGTTGTAGCGTTCGATCTGACGGTCCTGCTCGTTCACGAAGTAGCGCTGGATGTCCCGGCGGCCGTCCTCTGCGAAGAACCAGTAGTTGGTCGGGAGTGCCTCGCCCTGGTGGCAGGTCCAGCAGTTCACGCCCACATCTCCCACGTGGGAGGACCAGTTGGTGTTGATGTCCTGTGTCATGCGGATCATGTCGCGCGACACCACCTTCGTGTAGATGTCGTCGGACACGAAGTTCACCTGGCCCTGGTCGTCAACCACGTGGCAGTAGTTGCATCCCTGCCCCGTGTTCTGCGCCACCCAGATGGTCATGTTGAGCATGAAGCGGTTGAACTCCGCCTCGCTCAGGTGGCCCAGCACCTGGACGTTCTCCCAGGTCCCCTCGGGGGCCGGCACCATGTCCGCCGGGGCCTCTCCCGAGATGGTAGGGGCGCGGGCCGCGATGGCCTGCACCGAGTCCTGGAGGGTGCCGGGGTTGACCACATGCTGCATTCCCACGCCCCGGAAGCCCATGTCCACCGCGTCCACCGGGGGAAGCTCGCACCCCGCGGCGAAGAGAAGGGCGCCGCTTGCCATCAGGCTCAGTCCACGCGTCTTCATCGGACGATCTCCTGCGAAAGGGTCACCTCGGCGAAGCTGACCTGAACATCGGTCCCGGGGACCACGAACACCTCGTGCATCGACGTGTCGAGGCCCGGGCGGCCCTGCGCCGGCGGTGCCAGCATGGGCGCATCGAGCTCGCCCGGCTGCACCGGTACCGCCGGGTCACCCCAGACCTGCGGGTAGTCCGGCACGAGGCCGTGTTTCTGGCCCCAGAGGTACCAGTTGTCCACGGCCGTTCCGGTGAGCACGATGCCGATCCCGCCCGTGATCACCGTGAGTGCGGCGAACCACCAGGCCCACCGGTGAATGGACTCCATGGTGGCATTGAAGCCCATGGTCCAGCGCCAGAAGAGCTGGCTGCGTTCCGCTGCCGTTCCCCGATCGGTGATCTGATCGATCTCCCGCTCGCCCCCCATCTTGGCCACCGCGAGAATCGTGGCGGCGTGCATGGCAAAGAGCAGGGCCGATCCGTAGAGGAAGGCGATGGAAAGCATGTGGAACGGGTTGTAGAACAGGTTCCCGTACCGGATGGAGAAGGCGGCGGTCCAGTCCAGGTGCGGGAAGATTCCGAAGGGCACCGCTTCCGACCAGCTCCCCATGAGGATCGGGCGAATGAAGCCCAGGACCAGGTAGAGCCAGATCGCCGCGGCGAAGGACCAGGCCACGTGGGTGCCCATGCCGAGCTGACGGGCCCGGCTGTACATGCGGTACCACCAGGCGAAGATGGAAACGGTGAGGAGGAAGCCACACCAGATCCACCAGCCGCCCTGGCTCAGGGGGGGGATGCGAAGTCCCCACTCCGGGCCCGGCGGTTCCACCGAGAGCCAGGGGAGAAGTCGCACGAACTGCACCGGGTCCCACGACACCGACGCGAGCATGACCATCCCCATGAGGAAGATGGAAAGACCGCCGGTGACCAGCGCGAGAACGCCGGCCCATCCCAGGTAGACGGGACCCAGCTGGGCATCCCCGATCTTCCCTAGCCAGTAGGAGAACCCGGCATCGGGGATCCGCCGGTCGCCGCCACTGGCCGGGACGCCCGGATCGGGCGTGTGCCGGACCTGCACCTGGGTGAAGAGATTCTGATACTCGGCCATTGCCTGCTCCTCAGCTCCAGATGGGAAGGTTCAGCCACCATGCCCACCACTCGGGCCACCCGCGGGTCCAGAAGGGCCCGCTGATGACGATGCAGATGGCGCTCCAGATCCCGGCATTCAGGGCCAGGAACAGCCCCAGGCGGTGGATGCCGATGGCGCCGATGGAGTACCCGATGGTGTCACGGAAGTAGGTGTTCTCGTGCTCGCTGGACCGGACCGGATCCCCCTTCTTCGGGTTGGTCACGGAGAGGATGAGCGAGCCGTGGAGGCCAAGCGCGAAGGTCGTGGTGAAGAAGAAGCTCACCGCGATCATGTGCGCCGGGTTGTAGTGGAAGTGGAGGTACTGGTACCCGACGTTCGAGACCCAGTCCAGGTGGGAGATGATGCCGTACGGGAACCCGTGGCCCCAGGCGCCCATGAGGACGGGGCGGACCACGACGAGCGTCACGTAGGCCAGGATGGCCACGCCGTACGCTACGGGCACGTGGTAACCCATCCCCAGCTTGCGCGAGATCTCCGCCTGCCGGAGCGCCCACGCCACGAAGGCTCCGATGGCGCAGATGGTGATGGCCTGCCAGAGCCCTCCCTCGGTCATGGGCGCGAAGCCCAGGCCGTATTCCAGGGGGGGCGGGGCAATGTTGATCTGCCAGAGGTTCCACGTCTGGCCCGCAAGCCCCTCGCCGATGGCAGCACCATAGACGCAGAGAGCCGTCCCCAGCGTGGCAAAGAAGATCGTCGCCACCCCGAAGAAGCCTACGTAGAAGGGTCCGATCCAGAAATCGAAGAGGTCCCCCCCAATGAGCGTACCGCCACGGGTACGGTATTTTTTTTCAAAACTCAGCATGGCCATCGTGTGTCACTCCCGGTGGGGGCGGTCAGGCGCCGCGTGCGGTCCCGGGAGGCGGGGTGCCCCCCGGGACCGTGCCGCCACGCTCGGGTCAGAACCCGGGGGGAAGCGGTGTCATGTCGACGACCGCGCCGGCTGTAGCTCCGTCTCCACCGTCAATCCAGTTGTACTTGTCGGTCGAGAGGAGGATGAAGTGGATGGTGAACGCCAGAACGCCCAGGAATGCGAAGAGGGCGATGAGGGTCCGCCTGGGATCAAAGATCATCCATATCCGATGCATGGTATTCTCCAGGTTACGTGGGGCTTCAGCCCCAGGGACGCCACATCCAGGCGAGCACATGAGCGACGACGGCGACGACCGTGAAGCCGATGAACGACATGAGGAAAACCCCATGGAATTCCTTGGCCTCGTTCTCGGTCAGCCCCGACATGCTCCCCGATCTTTCATGTTGTGACATGATTTCCTCCTAGCTGAGGGTCAGGTGACGTTCTCGGGCGCTTCCACGGCATCCCATCGGGGAACGCGATGCCGCTTGGGCCCTGCCACCGGGTGCGGGTTTCGGATGGTGCGGGACCTCCGGCGTACGCACGGACTCCCACGCCCGGGAGGGGCGCCTGAACGCCGTCTCCCGACCCGAACCGGCGCGACCGATTTCGGCCGCGTCCGGAGGCGAGTCGGTCCAGCGGGCGACCGGCGCGCAGCTGCGCGACCTCGTCACCCCAGAATCCAACCCGCCCCTTCGGAGTGTCTGCCAGTTCGTCGCGGCACATCCATCCGTCATGCCGCTTCATGAAGCCCCCTTCGGGCCGCCTTGACCCGGTCGAGGGTGACGCAGGGCTCGGAAGCCCCCCGGGCGGCGGCCTCGGCCGCATCCCGGATCCTCTTGGCCACCGAGATGCGCACCAGGGGTGCGAAGTCGGCGAGCATCACTTCCAGCGCCTCCAGCGCGTCGTCCTCCCAGGGGAGCGTCTCGGCCGACCCCCGGGTCAGTGTCGTCGCCGCGCCTTCGTCCAGCTTCGTCCCCAGGGGGAGGATGTGGAACAGGGCGTCGAAGAGGGCGTTGCAGATCTCCTGCACCAGGTAGACTGCCCCCGAGTAGCCCATGAAGGGGGTTCCGATGTGCCGGCGTACCACGGCCCCCGGGAAGGATGACGGGATGTACGAACAGCGCAGTCCTGCCTCCGCCGCGTACATGCGCTCGTTGTAGCTCCCGAAGAGGAGGAGCGGCGGCTTGGCCTGCAGTTCGGTCCGGATCTCGTCGTGGTCCGTCTTCTCGCCGGCCAGGCGCGAACGGGCCAGAGTACAGGGCATCCCCAGGTCCTCGTCGAAGAAGTTCCGGAGCCCCCGGGTGTAGGTGTCGTTCGCCACCACCGCGTAGGAGGAGGTGGCGAAGAAGTCCTGGGTCACGCTCCGGAAGAGATCCCAGATGGGCTTGAGCGTGGTGTGCTTCTCTCGCTCGATGAAGGGCTGAGGGTCGATCCCCACCGCCTCGCCCAGGGCCTCCAGGAACCGGGTGGTGGAGGACATGCCGATGGGGGCCTGCAGGTACGGGATGTCCATGTTCTCGCAGAGCTTCCGCCCGAACTCCCGGTACATGCAGATGTTCAGGTCCGCGTCCCCGAGGGCGGCCACGTCATCCAGGTGGCTTCCCAGGGGGAAGACCATGTTGATCTCGCACCCCACGCCCTCCACCAGCCGCCGGATCTCGTGGAGATCCGAGGGCATGTTGAAGGTGCCGTAGATGGGGCCGATGATGTTGACCAGGGGCTTCTCCGATTCCCGCTTCTTCCGGGTCCGGGCCTTCTTGAGCCCGAACTCGGTCCAGAGCCAGTAGATGGCCCGGTCGGCGCTCTGCCACTGGTCCTCGTCGATGGTCCGGGGAAGGAAGCGGAGGAGGTTCGTGCCTTCGGGGACCACGCCGCCCCCGATCATCTCGGCGATGCTCCCCGTGACCACCACGGCGGGCAGCTCGGGGTCCAGCGCTTCCCGGGCCCGGCGGAGGGCATCCTCGGTGCCGGTCATGGAGAGCTCGTCCTCGCCCAGCCCCGTTACCGTGATGGGGAGCTCGTGCGGGGGGAGGGCGTCGGTGTAGTGGAGGACCGAGGTGACCGGGAGGTTCTCGCACCCCACCGGCCCGTCGATCACCACCTGCAGCCCCTTGATGGCGGTGAAGGCGTAGACCGACCCCCAGTAGCCGCCGGCGCGGTCGTGGTCCAGGACAAGCATCAGGCCACCTCCGCCGCTTCGCTGGCCGCCACGGAGTCCGGCACCTTGTCCTCGCCACCGGAGCTGCGTCCCGACGCGAGGCCGGTGGACTTCTTCGCATCCCCGGTCACGGCCTTTCCGCCCCGGGCCTTTGCGTTACGCTCCTTGGCGTTCAGGCGCTTCTCGGGCACGCCGTCATGGCCGTACCCGGCGGTGTGACCCACACCCACGCCATCGAAGAAGTCGCGCATCCGGTTGAGGCGATCCCGGCCGGCCATGGCGCCGCCAATGACCTCGGCGATCCCTCCCGCCCCGGCCGGCCCGAAAATGGGACGAGCCGAGATGAGGTTGGTGAAGTAGAGCGCGGGCGTGCCCTCTTCCTTGGCCGACTGCACCGAGGGCGTCGTGCCGAGCACCAGGTCGGGGTTCACGTCGCGAGCGGCGGCCCGGTCCTGCTCCAGGGAAGCGCGGTACTGGACATGGGTTCCCCGGGCCTCGAGCCACTCCCGGTCAGGGTCACTCCACTTCGAACGAGGAAGCGCGGTTCCCACGTAGGGGATCTCCGCCCCGGCCTCGGAGAGGAGCCGCGCCACGAGAAGTTCGGAGCCCTCGTAGCCCGAGACCAGGATCCGCCCCTTGATCCGCTGCTTCGACAGGGCGCCCCGGGTGGCGGCCACGGCCCGGTCCACCGCCGCACCGGTGGCGTCGGCGGCGATGCCCAGGGTCTCGCCGATGGACTGGAGCCAGGCGGCCGTGCCATCGACGCCCACCGGTCCGGATCCGACAATGGGACGCCCGGCGAACTCGAACTCCCGCACGGAGCGCACGTAGAAGGGGTGCACAGCCGCCACCACCGAGGAATCCAGGGCCTTGTAGAGCTCCCGCCACTCCCGGGGGGGGATGACGGTGCCGACCACCACGCCCATGGGCTCCAGGAGGGAGCCGATGACCATGGGGTCGGCGGGGAAGAGCTCGCCCAGCAGGGTGACGGTGGGGCGGTCCTTGACCAGCCCCTCGGGGCGGGCCACCGGCCCGGCCTCCGCCTCGGTCCGGGCATACTTGAGGAGAGCCCCTGCCAGGACGTCCTTGGCCTCGGCGTGCGTCGGCACTCCGAAGCCGGGGACGTCGATCCCCACGATCCGGACCCCGTTGATCTCCTTCGGCAGGAGGTCCAGAGGGACGCCCGACGCCGTGGGGATGCACAGGTTCGTCATGACGATGGTGTCGTACCGCTCCGGGTCGGCCAGGTCCTCCATGGCCTTCTTGATGTCCTCGAAGAGGGCCCCGGTGACCAGCGACTCGGAGTTGAACGGCACGTAGCCCACCGTGCGGCGGGCCCCGTAGAAGTGGGAGGTGAAGGTGAGGCCGTAGACGCAGCAGGCCGATCCCGAGAGCACGGTGGCGGTGCGCCGCATGCGGAGGCCGACGCGAAGGGAGCCGAAGGCCGGACACATCCCCTGGGGCTGGTCGTGGGGTCCGAGGGGGTAGTCGTCCACGAGCTCGCGGAGGACCGACGACTTCCCGTCGGCGTTCTCGGCGGCCAGAAGGCGTTCGCGGCCGCCATGGCAGGAGGCGCCGGCAGCGGCGTCTCCTGCCACGGCGGTGGCCGTGGGATCCGGCTCGCCCGACGGTGCTTCGACGGGTGGTGCGTCGACCGGCGGGGCCGCCGGTCCGACCACGGGGAGGTGAAGGGGGGTGCGGGATGAACTCATGGTCAGACCGCCTCGTACACGATCTCGAGGGACTCGCGCTCGATGATCACCCCGCCGCGCATGTCGGTGGGCGTGGCCGGCGTGAGAACCACGTTGCGGCCCACGTCCTCGCCCTTGAACAGGTCCAGGAGTCCGTCATGGGTGAGGGGGAGGGGGCGAACCGGGGGGGCCTCCTCCACACCCAGCGCCAGCTCCTCGAAGAGGGAGGCCCACACGCCACCGGGCCGGCCCACGATCTCGTAGTTGGCCGACTTCCGACGGATGTCGTCGTCCTGGGGGATGGCGGCCAGAACCGGGATGCCCACCTTCTCGGCAAAGGCCGCGGCCTCGCCCGTGCCGTCGTCCTTGTTGATGACAAGGCCGGCCACGCCCACGTTCCCCCCCATCTTCCTGAAGTATTCCACCGCCGAGCAGACGTTGTTGGCGACGTAGAGGGACTGCAGGTCGTTGGAGCCCACCACGATGACCTTCTGGCACATGTCGCGGGCAATGGGGAGGCCGAAGCCCCCGCACACCACGTCGCCCAGGAAGTCCAGGAGGACGTAGTCGAAGCCCCACTCGTGGAAGCCCAGCTTCTCGAGGAGCTCGAACCCGTGGATGATGCCCCGCCCTCCGCATCCTCGTCCGACCTCGGGTCCCCCCAGCTCCATGGCGAAGACGCCGTCGCGAATGAAGCAGACATCGCCGATGGCCACTTCCTCGCCGGCGAGCCGCTTCTCCGAGGAGGTCTGGATGATGGTGGGAACCGCCCGGCCTCCGAACAGGAGCGACGTCGTGTCGGATTTCGGATCACATCCGATGAGGAGAACCCGTTTGCCCTGCTGCGCCATCATGTACGACAGGTTGGCCAGGGTGAAGCTCTTCCCGATCCCGCCCTTTCCGTAGATGGCGATGATCTGGGTTTCCTTCGTCTCGGGGGTCTCGGCAGATACGGGGGTGTCCGTGGGCGCGATCATGCAGTGCCTCTCCAGTCGAGGATCATCTTGACGCAGGTCGGGTCGTCGAATGCGGTGCGGTAGGCCTCCGGGGCTCCGGCGGCCTGAAAACGATGGGTAACCAGTCCCTCCAGCGAGAGTCTTCCTTCGCCCATGAGGGACAGGACTTCGCGCAGGTCGTCGGGGTGCCACTCGGCGGCCACGCGGATGCGCGCCTCCCGCAGGAAGGCGGGCGGGAAGGTGAACTGGACGGGCTTCGTGTAGAAGCCGGCCATCACCACTTCGCCCCCGTGGGAGAGACGGGGGAGAAGGACGTCGAGGATGTTGGGATCCCCGCTGACGTCGTAGATCGTACCATACTGTCCGTCGGTGTCGTCGTCGGGGGCCACGACCTCGTAGCCGTCGGCTCCCGACATGCGAATGGGGTTCGTTTCCCACACCACCGGGGGCGGCGCGTCCTCCCGGGTAGCGAGGTAGCGCGCGGTGAGGCGGCCCAGCGCGCCGTGTCCCACCACGAGGGTGCGCTCGGCGGCGATGCCGTCCCGCACGGCGTGGGCCGCGGTGGCGGCCAGGGCGAGCAGGCAGGCTTCCTCGCCCATCCGCTCCGAGACCGGAACCACCCGCTGGCCGGGGGCCACCAGGCGCCGGGCGGCTGCGCCGAAAAGCCCGCGAGCTCCGTCAAATCCACGGGACCCCGGAACGAAGACCCACTCCCCCTCGGTCCGGCCGGACCGAGGGCCGGCCCAGCGCACCTGGCCCATGGCTTCATACCCCGGGACCAGGGGGTATCCCAGCCCCGGGAAGGGGGGCATGGTGCCCGAGTAGAGGAGTCGCTCCGTGCCGGTGCTGACCCCGGTCCAGGCGACGTCGACCACGACGTCCTCCGGTTCCGGTGACGCCAGGCCCAGACGCCGAAGGACGAGTCGTCCAGGCTCTTCCAGGACTACCGCCATTGTGTCCACGCACACTCCCGATCCACAGGTCCCTGCTCCAGTTCCGGGGGGCCGCCGTGCGGAAGAAGTCCCGCAGACCACGCCGGCCGAAGTGAGCCGTCGGCCCACGTTGTCGAACAGAATGGGGAACCCCCTCCCGCATGTCAAGCAAAAATTACAACCCTACGTGTACAGGTTTGTTTACACATCGAGACGAGCGAGTCCTGGTGGGGCGTTTCCACCCCCTCAGGCCACGCCGGTGACCACGCTCGTCAGCACCGGGGAACGGGGTCGCGGGCTCCGGATCTTCCGGAACCCGGCTTCCCGGAGGAGTGCCCGGTACTCGGCGGGGGAGCGGGGCCTGCCCTGCCCCATGGCCAGGAGGTAGAGCGAGAAGTAGGCGGCGCCCACCGTCTCGGCTCCACGCGTTCCGGCCATGGGCTCGGCCACCACCACGGTGCCGCCAGGGGGGAGGGCCTCCCTGACCGAGCCAAGCAGGGCCCGGGTCTCGTGGTCGTCGTGATCGTGGAGGATCCGGACCAGGGTGATCACGTCGGCCCCTCGGGGGAGGGGATCCCGGAAGAAGTCTCCTCCGTTCAGGTGGAGGCGCGAAGGCGAAAAACGCTCGCTGAGCCGCTCCCGGGCGCGCGCGGCGACCGCCGGGAGGTCGAACAGACCGAGCTCCAGGCGGTGGTGGCGCAGCCCGACCTGTTCGAGGAAGGCGCCCTCCCCTCCCCCCACATCCAGGATCCGCCGATGCCGCTGGAAGGGGTAGGCATCGAGGATCTCGCGGGAGACCAGGGGCTGCGAGGCGGCCATGAGCGCCGAGTAGGGGCCGACCTGCTCCGAGGTGAGGTCCTTGGCCTCTGACGAGCGGGTGTACGCCCAGTATCCGTGAAGGAGACCCTTGTCCCCGGGGCCGTCGCGGAGCAGGGCCACCGGATCGGCCAGGTCGTGGTAGAAGAGGACGTTGTGCTCCACCATCCGGGCCAGCGCCTCGTTCCCCACGAGGGGCGCTCCCATGGCGCCGAGGGCGATCCGGCCGCTTCGGGTCCGACGCACCAGCCCCAGGGCCGTGGCCGATCCCAGGAGCCGCTCCAGACGGTCAAGGGGTAGCCCGCAGGCGTCGGCCAGCTCCGCCGGGGCCATGGGGCCCCGTGAGAGCCGGGTGAAGAGGTCCAGGCGAACGGCGGCCAGTACGGTCTGGGAATACACGAACCCCGCGCACAGATCGAACACCCGGCGGGACCGCGAGAGGGCAATGGGCCGCGTGAGTGGAAAGGCCGAGGCCCAGCGCTGAAAGCCCGGAGAGGCCAGGATGCGGTCCCGGAGGGCCAGGAGCCGCTCTCCCACCGAGAGGGGGGGGACGGGATGCCCTGGCTCGGCGGAGGTCGTGGCGGGGGCGTCGGATGCCGGCGCCTTCGAGGCCTCCGAATTCGAGGCCGCAAAATTCGCGGTCGTGCCATGCGGGGCCGTGCCATGCGGGGCCGTGCCATTCGGGGCCGCGCCATTCGAGGCCGTGCCATTCGAGGCCGCCGCGTTGGACGATGCCGCCGCGTTGGACGAGGCCGCCGCCTTGGGCGAGGCCGCCGCCTTGGGCAGGGAGGACGAGGTGGATTCGGGTGAAGAGGTCCCGAAGCTCGAAGACGGATCAGCCATGACGTCGCCTCGCGGGAGACGGAGGTGCGGAGTCGCCCGACGGCGAGTCGGCGAGGGCACGCCGGATCCGTCGGGCATCGGCAAAGGGGAGGTGGCGGGCTTCGGCGCCCATCCGCCGGGCCAGCTCCTCCAGGAAAGGTTCGGGGCGAAGCCCGGTGTCCAGCACGCGGACGTCCACCGCGCGAAGGCCGATGGCGGTACCCACCGCCAGCGCGTCCTCCCGGGCACGCGGGCGTCCCCCTCGCCCGGCGGCATCCACGTTGGGACGCCCGTCGGTCAGGAGGACCACGCGCGGGGCCACGCCCTCCCGGAGGGCCTGTTCGGCCAGGCGGAGTGCTTCGGCGAGTCCCAGCGCCAGCGGCGTGCCGCCCCCCCCGGGGAGTCCGCGCAGGAGTCGCTTGGCCCGGGTCAACGACCGGGTCGGCGGGAGAAGGAGACGGGCTTCCCGGTCCCGGAAGACCACGAGGCACACCTCCTCCCGGGCGCGGTAGCTCTCGGCGAGGAGGAGCTCCACGGCGCCCTTCACCTCGCCCAGTCGGCGGAGCGCCTGGGAGCCGGAGGCATCCACGGCGAAGATGGTTCGCCGGGCCGCCGGCCGGACCCGGCGCTGGATGTGCAGGTCGCCGGGGACCACGTGGAGGCGGGATCGATCCGTGGTCGGCTCCTCGGCCGAGGGGGGGACCTCGGCCGAGGGGGGGACGTCGGCGCGGGGTGTGTCCTCGGTCCGGGCCTTCTCTGCCTCTCGCGCTGCCTCTCGCCGGCGAAGCGCCTGCCACGGGGCCGCCGCCCGAAGGGTGGCCGGAAGATCGACGCGCCGACCTCGGCCGGGGGCGCCCCGATCGGCCCCGACCCTTCGGCCTCGTTCGTGAGCTTCCACCGGGGTGCCCCCCTGTCCCCGTCCCGCGCCCCGGACGCCGGCCCCCTTTCCTCGACGACGCAGCGCCGAGGCATCGTCGTCCGGGAGGAGCGCGAGGGTGGCCGCCACGAGGCGATCCGGGAGGGCGGAGGACGTCGGAGGCTCGGATGAGGAGGGCTTCCCTTCGCCCAGGTCATCGGGATCAGAGGCGGACTCCGGGGCCGGCGCCGGGTTGGCGTCCGGGGGCGTTTCCGTGGATGCTGCGGGATCCGGAGGTGGTGGGGGCGCCGCCTCATCGTCGGGGGAGACCGCGTCCTCGTCGACATCCGGGGGATTCGCCTCCGCCTCGTCCGTTTCGCCGTCGGCTTCGCCCGGCGGAGCCGGAAGCGGAACGCCCCGGGGCGCGAGCACCAGGGCCGCCGCAAGCCAGACATCTTCCGCCTCCACCTGGGGGCTGTCCCGGAGGGCGGCGATCCCCCGAGCCGCCCGCAGGGCAAAGGCCATCGGGCGCAGGGAGTCCGGCCCCCCCCGAAGGCTCATCTCGGCCAGGGCGCGCACGGCGGAGGCGGGAACCTGGACGTGGGCGATCCGGGCCCTGGCCTCTGCCACCTCTTCGGGGTCCGGGAGGCGGTCGGGCGTCCAGCGCGCAGGGAGGGTCAGGAGAAAGGCCACCCGGTCGCGGAGGGCCTCCGGGGATCCGGGCTCGTCCTCCCTGGCCTCGTCCAGCGCCACCACCCCCACCCGGGCCGCCAGGTCGGCCGACAGCCCCTCCCGCTCGACGCGGAGGCGCCCCCGATCCAGCACCTCCAGCAGGACCGCCGTGACTTCCGGGTGGATCCGCTCCGCCGACGGGAGGATGAGGATCCCGCCGTCGGCTTCGGCGGGGATCCCCGGCTGAAGGACGCGGCGACCGGTCCGAAGCGTTCCGGCCAGGTCGATCCCGCCGGAGAGGCGGTCCGGCGTGACCCCCACGGGGACCCGGCGCCACGGGGATCCCGGTGGCAGACTCCCCCGAAGCAATCGGCACCAGCCCTCCACGGCGGGACCCCCGGGACCCAGCAGGACGGCGCCCCCGAGCCCCTCCGGGTCGGCCGCCACCAGAAGGGCGGCCAGGGTATGAGGATCCGACGGGAGCACGTCAGGCCCGCGTCGTGGGGTGAGCGGCGGACGACGGTTCGTCTTCGACCAGGCCCATCTCCCGGAGCGCACGGTCGATGCGCTCTGTGGATCCACTTTCGTCCAGGGGATCCCGGCGCAGCCGGTGCCGAAGAGAGGGCGGTGCCACGGCGGCCAGGTGTTCGGGCGTCACCTCGCTCGCCTCCTCCAGCGCCGCCAGGGCCCGGGCCGCCCTCAGGAGGGTGAGTTCGCCTCGGAGACCGTCCACGCCCAGGGCCACGCAGAGACCGGAGGCGCGTCGGAGAAAGGCATCGCTCACCTCCACCTCCCCCAGCCGGGCCCGGGCCCGCTCCAGACCCTTGCGGACCCGGCCATCCTGCGAGGCCCAGCGACGCTGGAAGCTGTCGGCATCCCGGTCGTAGGCGTCCCGGCGGCGGAGGACCTCGATACGGTCGTCGATGTTCCTCGGGGTCCCCACCTCCACCGAGAGCCCGAAGCGGTCCAGGAGCTGGGGCCTCAGGTCCCCCTCCTCGGGATTTCCGCTTCCCACGAGAACGAATCGGGCCGGATGGCGAATGGAGATGCCTTCGCGCTCCACCACGTTCTCGCCCGAGGCGGCCACGTCCAGGAGGAGGTCCACCAGGTGGTCGTCCAGGAGGTTGACCTCGTCGATGTAGAGGAATCCGCGGTTCGCCCGGGCCAGGAGCCCCGGTTCAAAGGACCGGGTGCCGTCGAGGAGGGCCCGCTCCAGGTCCAGGGTTCCCACGACCCGGTCCTCGGTCGCCCCCAGGGGGAGGTCCACCATGGGAACCGGCCGCCGCAGCACAGGAAGCGATCCGGACCCCGCGGCATTCCCCGGGGCCCCCGTGCAGCTGCGGCAGAGCCCCGCCGGACCTGCCCCCTCGGACGAGCGGGCAGGAGCGCATCCGTAGGGGCATCCGTCCACCACGTCGATGGGGGGGAGGAGGGCAGCCAGCGCACGCACGGCGGTGGACTTCCCGGTGCCCCGGTCGCCGAAGACCAGGACCCCCCCGAGGGTGGGGTCCACGGCCGCCAGGCGGAGGGCGAGCTTCATTTCTTCCTGTCCCACGATGGCCGAAAACGGAAACGGAGGAGTCACGACGGGGAGGCTCGAAAAGGGAGTGGGGAGATGGAGCGGCGGCGGGGGGTGGAACGGGGGATTCGGCCCGGGAGGGTACTGCTCCCGAGCGCTGTCCAGAATAGGGAGGGACCGGTGCGCGGGCAACGTGGCTCTGGGGCGGAACCCCCTGCGCGGAGGGAGGTACTTTCCCGCCCCCGCCTGATCCTCCCCCAGATCCCCTCCTGCAACTTCCCCTTCCGCATCCTCGATTCCACCAGCGAGAGTCCTGTCATCATGTCGTCCAGCGCAAAGGTCAACGGTACGAATCCCAAGCGGGCCGTCATCGTCGGAAGCGGGTTCGGCGGTCTGGCCCTGGCCATCCGTCTTCAGGCGGCCGGCCTCCAGGTCACCCTCCTCGAGAAGCGGGAGAAGATCGGAGGGCGCGCCTACCAGCTCAAGGATCAGGGCTACACCTTCGACATGGGGCCGTCACTGATCACGGCTCCCCACATCATCGAATCGGTGTTCCAGGCGGCGGGCCGGAAACTCTCGGACTACGTGGAGCTCATGCCGCTGGACCCCTACTACCGGATCTACTTCCACGACGGGACGCAGATCGACTATGTGGGGGATCCGGACCGGATGAAGGCCCAGATGGCGACCTTCAACGCCGGGGATGCCGAGCGTTTCGACGACTTCATGAAGAAGGCCCGGCCCATCTATGATTCCGTCATCGGAGACCGGCTGGGGTCCAAGTCGTTCGGGGATCTGAAGACCATGCTGGGCTTCATTCCCGACCTGATCCGGCTGGAGGCGTTCCTTCCGGTGACCATGCTGGTGAATCGGTACTTCAAGGACTTCCGGCACCGCTTCCTCTATTCCTTCCACCCCCTCTTCGTGGGAGGCAACCCCTTCTACACGCCGGCGGTCTACCTCATGATCCCCTACCTGGAGCGCAGGGGTGGGGTCTGGTTCTCTCGTGGAGGGATGTACAGCCTGGTGGAGGCCATGGGGACGCTCTTCACCGAGCTTGGAGGGGAGATCCGGACCGAGCACGAGGTGACCCGCATCGGGACCGACGCCCAGCGCCGGGTGACCCACGTGGAAGCCGGGGGGAGCCGGTTCGAGGCCGATCTCGTGGTCTCCAACGGCGATGTGGGCCATACCTACCGGGACCTGGTGGATGCCTCGGCCCGGAAGAAGTGGACGGACCGGAAGGTGGAGAAGCTGGACTATGCCATGTCCTGCCTCCTTCTCTACCTGGGCACGAAGAAGCAGTACCCGGCGCTGGAGCACCACACGCTGATCCTCACCGAGCGCTACAAGGAGCTCATCGCCGACATCTTCGACCGCAAGATCGTCCCCGACGACTTCTCCATGTACCTCCACGTCCCCACCCGCTCGGACCCGTCCATGGCACCGGAAGGGTGCGAGAGCATGTACGTGCTGGTGCCGGTGGCGAACCTCCGGGGCGGGCAGGACTGGGAGAAGCTCCGGGAGCCCTTTGCCCACAAGGTCATCGACTTCCTGGAGGAATGGGGGATGGAGGGTCTTCGCGAGAACCTGGAGGTGCTCCACATCATGGACCCCACCGATTTCCGGGACGACCTCAACTCCCTGCATGGAAACGCCTTCGCCATCGTTCCCAAGTTCATGCAGACCGCGTATTTCCGGCCCCACAACCGGAGCGAGGACGTGAAGGGACTCTACCTGGTGGGAGCGGGAACCCACCCGGGCGCCGGCGTCCCCGGTGTGTTCCTCTCCGCCGAGACCACCTACGGGTGCATCGCGAAGGACCTGGGGCTCCCCGACCAGTGGAACTGGGACGAGCCCGGCCGGGTGGAGTGGGACGAGCTGGAGGGGGTCCACCAGGCGGCGGCCCGGATCTGACATCAGGATCGGGCCCGGCGGGCGGAAAGGGGTCGGTGCAGCCTCCGGAGAGCCGAACCCGGCTTCAGGAGCGTGCCTGCCTCAGGGGAGTGCCTCCCTCAGGAGAGCGCCCGGTGGACCTCCCGGGCCGCCCGCTTGCCCGACGACAGGGCACCGTTCAGCGAAGCGTGGTCCCGGTGGTCGCCGCAGACGAAGAGGCCGTTGTCGAGGCGCACGGGGCGGCGGGGCGACGTCATGAGGGCCGGGGTCTGGAGGGGCTGGGCGTGGGCGATACGGTACTGCCGGATGGCTTTCCACCCTGATACCTGGTCGCCGTACCACCCCGTGAGCTGGCGCCGGACGTCCTGCTCCAGCTCCAGCTCGCTGCCGTTCGGCTCCCCCACCACGGTCACCGAGATCAGGGCCCGGCCGGAAGGGGCATAGCCCCTGGCCACGTCGGAGAGAACGGCCAGGTTGTTCACGGGACCATCCGAGGGGCCGTTGCCGTTCAGGACGAGAATTTCCTCGTTCACCGGGGATTCGGGGGCGTCGAAGTACAGGCAGGTGACGCTCCGGGAGCCGGGGTCGGCCACGCGGTCTCCCAGCAGCCGGGCGGCTTCGGGCCCCTCCACGGCCACCACCACGGCCTCGGCCTCCAGGCTTCCTCCTCCTTCGAACTCCACCCGGGAAGCCGTGACCTTCCGGACCGGGTGATCGAGCTGGAGGGTGCCTTCGGGGAGGCGGCCTGCCAGCTGGCGCGGAAGGGCCTCCATTCCGGTGGCCGGCAGGGAGGAGGTGCCCTCGGCGAACATGCGGAAGTAGTAGCGGAAGAGACGTCCGGAGACGCCCAGTGTCGGATCCAGAAGAACCCCGCCGAAGAAGGGGCGGAAGAACCGGTCTATCATCCCCTCCGAGAACCCTGCCTCACGAAGTACCTCCTCGGTGGTTCCGGCCGGGGCCTCGAGAAGCCGCTCCGCGTCCCCGCCCACCACCTCCTGGCGAAGTCGGGCCACGCGGAGCTTGTCGGCGAAGGTCCCCACGGGCGCGGTGATGGACCGAAGGGCGTCAGCCATTTCGAGTCCCGGGTCGGCCATGCGATGGACCTCGTTCCCGATGCGCACCAGGGCACCGGGGTAGAAGGCCTTGAGGTCCAGCGCCTTCAGGTCCACGCGGCGGCGAAGCTCGGGGTAGGCCTCCAGGATGACCTGGAACCCCCGATCCAGGAGAAACCCGTCGACGGCGTCGGTGCGGACGCGACCTCCGACCCCGTCCGAGGCTTCGACGAGGCGGACATCGCGCCCCAGGGCCACCAGATCCAGTGCGCAGGCCAGCCCGGCCAGCCCCGCGCCCACCACCACCACTTCCGCCCTGTCCTGCGCTTCGGACATGATCACTCGTTGGTTGAAGTTCTCACGTTCCATCCTCGATCCTTCCTCCCGTGCGGCCACCGGCCGTCCTTCCCGGACTCCGGGTTCAGCCCTCGCAGCTCACGCCCTGCGCTCAGCCTCCGCGGCTCCGAACCGAGCCCAGTCCTCCGTCCACCCCGATCACCTGTCCCGTGATCCAGTCGTGCGCCGGATCCAGGAGGAATTCGGCCATGGCCGCCGGATCCTCCGGCGACCCGAGTCGCCCGAGCGCGTGGAGCGAGAGCGAAGCCTTTCGTCCAGCCTCGTTCCCCACGATCCGCGCCGCCAGCGGGGTGTCCACCAGGCCGGGAGCCACGGCGTTGAATCGCAGCCTGCGGGGAGCGTAGGTGGCGGCGGCCGATCGGACCAGCCCCTCCACCCCCCCCTTGGCCGCGGCCACCGCCTCGTGGGCGGCGAGGCCCATCCGGACCGCTGCCGTGGAGAAGAGGACGGTGGAGCCGCCGTCGTCCAGGTGGCGACCGGCGGCCCGGACCACCGAGAAGGCCGTCACCAGGTTCTGACGGAGGGTCTCTTCAAGGTCGCTCACCGAGGTCAGGTGCGCCGGACGTAGCAGGATCGATCCGGCACAGTTGACCACGCCGGCAAGCCGTCCATCCTCCTCCGAAGCAAGGTCGCGCACCAGCGTGTCCACCGCGTCAAACTCCGCCGCATCGGCCAGAACACGGAATTCCACCCCCTCCATGGGCTCCAGACGTCCCAGGCGCTCGGCGTCGCGTCCCGTGGCCACCACCCGGGCGCCGCGGGCTCCCAGGCGACGGGAAAGTGCTCGGCCGATCCCCGAGGACCCTCCTACCACGAGGTAGGTCAGGCCGGTCAGCGAGGAGGCTGGAATAGTGTCGCGGGGCGGGGAAGCCGTCATGAGGGGCGCGGGAGAGGAAGGGGGGATGGATAGGGAGTCGGTACGGACGTCGATGCAAAGGGGGGGGCAGAGCGATTCGGGACGGATCAGGGCGGATCAGGGCGGATCAGGGACCCGCCTCGGGGTTTCCGGAAACCCCGCACCTGCCCAGGGGATCCCTTTCCCAGCCCTCCGTCCGGCCCCGCGCCGCGCTGCCGACCCACGCCCCAAGTTCCCCCGCTGTCCGGTCATGCCTCCTCCCGCGCTGCCCGGACCCGGTCGGCCGTTACCGGCTCTCCGGCGGCCAGGGCCGCCTGCACCTCCCGGGCAACCCGGGCATCCGCGGACCGCCGTGCCTCGCTCCTCCGGGCGGCGGAGGCCAGGGGGAGGGCCATCCGCCGATTTCCCTTCAGTCGCTCCCGGTGACGCGCCAGGAAGGCCCAGTAGAGCTCCGACACCGGACAGGTCCGGTCGGGGTCCAGGGCGCACCCGTCGCAGTAGTCGCTCATTTTCCGGATGTAGGGGGTCCCCGAAACGTAGGGTTTGGTGGTCATGAGCTCGCCCACCGCGAAGGTGCCCATCCCCAGGACGTTGGGTTCCACCACCCAGTCGTAGGCGTCGATGTAGCCTGCCCAGAACCAGTCGGTGAGTTCCCGGGGATCCACGTCCAGCAGGGTCCCCAGGTTGGAGAGGATCATGAGCCGGGTGATGTGATGGCTGTATCCCTCCTCCCAGACGCTCTCCACCACCTGGTCCAGGCAGTTCAGCCCCGATGGTGCCCCGCCCCAGAAGGTGGGGGGGAGGGGATGTCTAGCGCCGAGAAAGGACGGGGCGGCGTGGCCGTTCCGCTGGGGAACGCCCCCATCCGGATCCCGGCCATCCGGATCCCGGTCGTCCGGATTCCCTCCGTCTGCACCCGGCCCGTCCGGGGCTCCCTCGCCCGGACCGGGGTCAGCCCCCCGGGCAGCCTCTCCCGAGAGGTCCCGGAGGCCGTCGGTGGCCCGGTGCACGTGGCGCACGAACTCCCGCCACCCAAGGATCTGCCGAACGAAGCCCTCCTTCCCGGCCAGGGGCACTTCCAGGGCCAGCGCGTCCTTCAGAACCCGGGCCGGCGTCAGGCGATGAAGGTTCACCACCCCCGAGATCCGGGTATGAAACAGGGTTCGGGAGACCGTGGACATGGCGTCCTCGTGCGGCCCGAAGTGAGGAAGGCACGCTTCCCGGGCCCAGGCCCAGAGGGCTTCCGCATCGGCCAGGGTGGAAGGGAGGGCCTCCGGAACCAGCTTCCCCGGGTGATCCGGGAACACCTGGGCCACGAGGTCCAGAACCTCCGCCGTGACCGGGTCCGCCCTGAAGGTCGGCGGGACGGCGGCGGGCGGGTCGCCGGCCCACGGTTCCCGGTTCTCGGCATCAAAGGAAAACTTGCCGCCCACGGGGCTTCCCTCCGCCATGAGCACCCCGGTTCGACGGCGCACGCGCCGGTAGAAGGCGTCCATCCGCCAGGGGGGACGGCGCCCGGCCCCTTCCTCGAAGTCCTCCACGGTGGTGAGCCAGCCCTCGTGGGGAAGGACGTCGAGGACGCCTTCCCGGACCAGGGGGGCCAGGTCCTCCCGGAGCTCCCGTTCCGCAGGCTCCATGACCCGGAGGGGTGCGCCCGAAGCGCCCCGTCGAAACTCGGGCGGGGGCTCTGCCAGGAAGATGCGAAGGGCCTCGGCGTAGTCCCCCGGGCTCACCACGTGGCGGACGGCCACACCCCGGGATGCCTGTTCCAGTGCAAAGTGGCGGAGGTTGGCCAGGACCAGCGCCAGCTTCTGGCGGTGGTAGGGCCGCTCACGGCCCTTGGCCGGGGACTCCACCACCACGATCCCCACGTCGTCCGGGGCCTCGCGGGCAAGGGGGCCCAGCTGGTCGGTGAGCTGATCATAGGGGACGAAGATCCAGCGCCGTCCGGCCGGGTCGACGGCGCGGGCCTGGAGCTCGGTGCGGAAGGGCGAGGGCATGGCGGGTCCAGGTGAACGAACGCCGGTCGCAGAACGAAGGCGGCAGGCAGAATGCAGGCGGCAGAACGGTAGGCGCCCCGTTACCCGTCGGTCGGTCCGGGGTTCAGTCCGGCGCCTCCACCGTCCTTCGCTTCTACCGGGGCTTCTACCGGGGCTTCCACCGGGGCTTCCACCGGGGCTTCGCGGTGGCCGTCGGGCCGCGTCGGCGGTACGTTCGGGGCATGACGCCGGTGCCTCCTTCGATCCGCGGTCGACTCCTCGCCCTGGGGCTCATGTCCCTGGTCGGGGGCGTCGCCTTCATTGGACTCCAGGTCGGCCTGGAGTACCGCGAGCGGGCGGACGATGTCCGCGCCGCCGTGACCGCGCTCGCCAGCGGAGTGGGGACGGAAGCGGGCCGGGTCCTCCGCGAGGCCGAGAACGTGGCCTACCGGGTGTCAGCGCATCCCACCGTGCTGAGCCGGGATGCGGAGGCGTGCGCCGCATGGCTTCGCGAGCTCGCCGGATTCCTCCCGAACGTGGCATCCCTCCGCATCGAAACCGATGACGGGGCCTTCCGCTGTGCGGCCGGGGATGCGGTGGGCCCGCCCGAAACCGCGCCCGGAGCCGCGCCCGAAACCGCGCCCGGAGCCGCGCCCGAAACCGCGCCCGGAACCGCGCCCGGGCTCTCCGGGAACGCAGCGGGCCAGGCCGGTTCCCCCGGACGGCTCTCCCGGCGCGAAGGGCCGGGGGTGGACGTGCCCGTCCGATGGGAGCGGCCGGCAGGAGGATCCGAGTGGGCCGTTCCGGTCCGCCTGGAAATCCCCGGCGGCCAGGTGGAGATCCTGCTCCGAACCCGAACCCTGGACGCCCTCCTCGCCTCCACCATCACGGGCGCCGGACAGGTCCTGGTGCTTCTGGATTCCACGGGGATCGACGTGGCGCGCTCCGCCGACCCCGAGAGCTGGGCAGGACGCAACGTCTGGGCGGCCGGGGCCACCCGACCCCCCGAAGGCGAGTCCGGTGTCTTCCGCGGTCAGGGGGCCGACGGGGTCGATCGAATCTGGGGCTACGCGTGGATTCCGGAGACTCCGTGGATCATCATGGCGGGCGAGCCGTCGGACGCGGTATGGGGACCTGTCCGGGCGATGGCGGCCCGGCAGGGACTCCTGACCCTGGGGCTGCTCGCGCTTTTCGGTGTCCTCCTGCTGGGGGCCGGTCAAGTCCTGGCCCGGTCCCTGGGCCAGCTGACGTCGGAGGCCGCCGAGGCGCGCCTTCACCCCGGAAGCCGCGTCATGGAGGAGGGTCCCCTTGAGGTGGTGGCCATGGCCCGCGCGCTGAACCAGACGCTGGAGGCCCGGGACGAGGCCCGGGTGGAGCTGGCCGGAACTCTGGAGCGGCACGAACTCGTTCTCCGGGCTTCGCGGGACATGATCTGGGACTGGGACATGGTCCGCGGCGAGCTCCACGCGAACAATGCCCTCCTGAGCTTTCTCGGGGGGGATGTGGAAGCTCTCACGAGCCCCTACCGGTGGTTCGAGCGCATTCCGGAACCGGATCGCTCCCGGGTCCGGGAAAGCCTGGAACAGGCGCTCGCCCGGGGGAGCTCCCTCTGGGTCCAGGAATACCCCATGGCCGATGCGCGGGGTGGACGGGCCCAGATCCTGGACCGGGGGTACGTGGTTCGGGCGGAGGATGGGCGCCCCGTGCGCGTCGTGGGGGTCATGTCGGACGTCACCGAGGCCCGGCGTCGCTCCGACGAGGTGCAGCGCTCCAAGGAGCGGTACGAGTCCATCGTGCGGAATGCCCCCTTCGCCGTGTTCCTCTGCTCCGAGGACGGACGACTCCTGGAATCGAACCCCGCCCTTCTGGCCATTCTGGGGGCCGAGGAATCCGCATCTCCGTCCCTCGAGAGCATCCCGGAGGTGTTCGTGGACCCGGGCCATTTCCAGTCCCTGGAAAAGGAGGCCCGGGAGAAGGGCGTCGTCATTGGCCGGGAGGCCCTCTGGAGGCGGGTGGACGGCAACGAGATCTTCGTGCGCCTCACTCTCACCACCTTCGAGGAAAAGGGTGCTCCCCGGCTCGAGGGCCTGGTGGAGGACATCACCGACCGGCGTCGCCTGGGGGAGCAGCTCCGCCACGCCCAGAAGATGGAAGCCGTCGGGCGACTCGCCGGTGGCGTAGCCCACGACTTCAACAACCTTCTGACCGTGATCACGGGAGAATCCCGCATTCTCCTGGGGTCGGAGGGCCTGAACCCCGACGGCAGGGAGAGTGTGGAGGCCATCCAGGAGGCCGGAGAGCGGGGGTCGGCGCTGACCCGGCAGCTTCTGGCATTCTCCCGCCGGCAGGTGCTGGACCTGGTTCCCCTCGATGTGAACGACGTGATGACCCGGGTGGAGCGGATGCTCTCCCGGCTCCTGGGGGAGGTGGTGACCCTGCGGCTGGAACCCGCCCCTGCCCTTCCCCCCGTGGTGGCGGACGCCGGGGAACTGGAGCAGGTCATCCTGAACCTCGCCGTGAATGCCCGGGATGCCATGCCCGACGGGGGGGAGGTCGTGCTCCGGACCGGCCACCGGATCCTGACCGAGGCGGAACTCGACCAGCATCCGGGGCTCCAGGCCGGCCCCTACGTGACGCTCTCGGTGTCCGATACGGGGTCGGGGATCGACCACGCCATCGTCTCCAGGATCTTCGAACCCTTCTTCACCACGAAGGCCGTGGGGAAGGGAACGGGGCTGGGGCTCTCCATGGTCTACGGAATCATTTCCCGCCTGGGCGGGAAGGTGGAGGTGGAGACCGAACCAGGCGAGGGGACCACCTTCCGCCTCTTCCTGCCCGTGGCCCGGGAGGGAGCGGCCGCTCCGGCCCCACGCCCACTCTCCTCCCCCCGAGCCCTGGGGGGGGACGGCCGGATCGTGGTGGTGGAGGACGAGGCCACGGTTCGGCGGATGGCGCTGAGGATCCTGGAGCGGGCCGGCTACGACGTGGTGACCTTCGGGCATCCCGAAGAGGCCCTGAAGGCCTTTGGGGAGGCCGACTGGGAGGTGCACCTCCTCCTCACGGACGTGCGGATGCCCGGGATGCACGGGAGCGACCTGGCCGACCGGGTGCACGAAGCCAGACCCCGTCTCCCGGTGATCTACATGTCGGGGTACCCTGAGGAAGCGGCCATCGCCGAGCGGATCCTGAGCCCGAACGCGGCCTTCCTGGCCAAGCCCTTCACGCCGGAGGCCCTGCTCAACGCCATCCGGCGCATGCTGAACATCAACTCCACGGCCTCCCCGGGGAGTCCCACGGATCGAGCCTCCCGGACCCGGTAACCGGGGCCAGCCTCTCCCGGTTGCATGCCAGCGCGGAGGAGGTTGCCCCGGCCCATGTGCCGCGCCAGCTTCAGGGGGAATCCGGGGCCGTCGAATCGACCTCGACGGCCTCGGACCTCCCGACCGCATCGGACCTCTCCACCGGAGCGAACTCCTCGCTCCTTTCGCCCACCCCGTCTTCCCCGTCGCCCATGCCTCCCCGTCCGCGCCTTGCCCTGGTGGCCACCCTTCCCGCGCTCGCATTTTTCGCGGGTGCGCTCCCCTTCGCCCCTCTGGGTCCCACGTGGGCGGCGGCACAGTCCGGTCCGGATCCCCTCACGGCGGCGGATTACCAGCGGGCCGAGGCCTTCATGGCTCAGAACCTGGCCACCCGGTTGTACCGGGCCGACGTGAGCCCCACCTGGACCGGCGAGGACCGGTTCTGGTACCGGACCCGGATTGCCGGGGGGTTCGAGTTCGTGGCGGTGGATGCAGCGCGGGGAACCCGGGCTCGGGCCTTCGATCACGAGGCCGTCTCCGCGGCCCTCTCGAGGGCCACCGGGGGAAGCTTCGAGGCCCTTCGCCTCCCCTTCACCTCCTTCACGTGGGCCGACGGGGGTTCGGCCATCGACGTCCAGGTCCAGGGCGGCCACTGGCGGTGCGACATCGACGGAACCCGGTGCACGGTCCAGGATCGCCCGCAGGCGGGCCCGTCGGGGATCACCTCGCCCGATGGCCGCTTCGTGGCCTTTCGGCGTGACCACAACCTGTGGATCCACGACCGGGACACGGGCGAGGAGCGGGCCCTTACCACCGACGGGGTGGACCGCCACGGGTATGCCACGAACTCCCAGGGGTGGAGCCGGAGCAACCAGCCCATCCTCCTCTGGTCGCCCGACTCCCGGATGATCGCCACCTTCCGGCTCGACGAGCGGGGCGTGGAGGAGATGCACCTCCTGCGTACGGCCGAGCCCCGTCCCGAACTCGAGTCATGGCCCTATGCGCTCCCCTCCGACTCCATCGTCCCCATGGTGGAACGGGTGGTCATTCACATCCAGGACGCCGCCGGTGCTCCGACCGCACGGGTCGTTCCCCTCGCCACGCCGCCGGACCATCAGCGCAGTTCTTCCTGCTGCGGGATGACCCGGGGCCAGGTGTGGGCTGACGTGGAATGGAGCCCTGATGGGGGAATGCTGGCCTTCGTCTCCGTGTCGCGGGACTACCGCACGGCCACCTTCCGGGTGGCCGATCCCGCGTCGGGTCAGGTCCGGACCGTGCTCTCCGAGTCCCATCCGAAGTTCTTCGAATCCCATGCCGGAGAACGCGGTCTCCCCAACTGGCGCCTCCTGGCCGAAACCGGGGAGTTCCTCTGGTTCTCGCAGCGGGATGGATGGGGGCATCTCTTCCTCTACGACCTGGCTTCCGGAGAGATGAAGGGCCGGGTGACCGGAGGGGACTGGAACGTCCTGGATGTGCAGCGGGTGGACGCAGGCGAGCGGACGATCCTCTTCACAGGGGTGGGACGGGAAGGCGGGCGGGATCCCTACCTGGCGCACCTCTACCGTGTCCGCTTCGACGGGTCGGGGCTCACCCTGCTGACCCCCGAGGAGGCGAACCACGAGATTTCCCTTTCCCCGTCGGGCGCCTGGTTCGTGGACCGGGCCTCCACCTTCCAGGACCCCCCGGTCACGACCCTGCGTCGCACCCGGGACGGGAGCGTCGTCCGGGTCCTGGAAGAGGCGGACGCCTCGGAGCTCGAGGCCCTGGGCTGGCGGGCTCCCGAGCCCTTCCGGGCCAAGGCCCGGGACGGTGTCACCGACGTCTACGGGATCCTGATCCTGCCCTCGACCTTCGACCCCGAGAAGCGCTACCCCATCATCAACGCCATCTATCCCGGTCCCCAGTCGGGGAGCGTGGGGACCCGGTCCTTCTCGGTGAGTCGCCGGGGGCAGGCCCACGCCCTGGCGGAGCTGGGTTTCGTGGTGGTCCTCGTCGATGCCATGGGAACCCCGTTCCGGTCCAAGTCCTTCCACACCGCCTACTACGGCGACATGGGAGACAACGGGCTTCCGGACCACATTTCGGCCATGCGGGAGCTGGCCACGCGCCACGCGTGGATCGACCTGGACCGGGTCGGGATCTTCGGCCACTCCGGAGGCGGCTATGCCACGGCGGCGGCGCTTCTCCGTCACCCCGACTTCTTCCACGTGGGGGTGGCCGGGGCCGGGAACCATGACAATGCGGGCTACACCTTCTACTGGGGGGAGAAGTACCACGGCCCCTTCGAACGCTTCGAGGAGGGCGGCCATTCCTACGAGGTGCAGGCCAACCACCTCCAGGCCGAGAACCTCGCGGGGAAGCTGCTCCTCTCCTACGGCACGATGGACGCCAACGTGCACCCGAACACCACACTTCTCCTCATCGACCGGCTCATCGCCGCGAACCGGGATTTCGACGTCCTGGTCATGCCCAACCGGGGGCATGGCTACGCCGGCGAAAGCTACGCCGTGCGCCGGACGTGGGACTACTTCGTCCGTCACCTCCTCCACCGGGAACCCCCGTCGGGCTACCGGATCGGGGGATGATCTATCTTCCGGGATGTCGGTTCCCTTTCCACCGGAGTCGCGGCTCATGACCCCGTCCCCCGTTCTCGGGACCCATGTCCGCCCTCGCCCGCGCCTCTGCTTCGCGGTCCCAGGGCTCCGCTTCCCGGGTCCGGCCGCCGAGGCGTGGGCCGTGAGCCGCTGATGCCGTGCCCCTGTCGTGGCCACTGAGCACGGTCTTCCCCCTCTCGTTCCCGGAACGCTCCTTCTCCTCACGGCGGAGCTCGATCCGGACCCCGGGATCGTGGCGTTCCTCGAGGGCCTGCTCTCGCCCGAGGAGCGGGACCGGGTCGCCCGGCTTCGCCTCCCTCACATCCGTCGGCGCACCCTCGCCACCCGGGGGTGGATTCGGTGGGTGCTTGGTCTCGCCACGGCGTCCGATCCCCACCGTCTGATTTTTCGGACCCGTCCCCGCGGAAAGCCCTTTCTCCAGGGCGGGCCCGCCTTCAACCTGGCCCATACCGGGGACCATCTGGTGCTGGCCCTTGCCACGGAAGGGGAGGTGGGAGTGGATGCGGAGGAGCCCCGTTCTCTTCCGGACCTGGAGGCCCTGGCCCGACGGGTCTTCACCTCGACGGAACGGGACGAACTTGGGGCACTCCCGCCGGGTCCCGAGCGGACCGGGGCCTTCCTCCGCGGGTGGACGCGGAAGGAGGCGCTCCTGAAGGCCATGGGCGTGGGGCTCGCGCTCTCCCCCCGCCACTTCTCGGTGGACCTGATCGGGTCCGAGGGTCAGCTTCTCCGGTGGATCGATCCCGACGTCAACCACACCCCTGACCTCGATCCCGGGCGTGAGCTCGGTCCCGCGGCGGGGGGGGCTGAAGAAGGGAGACGGATTTCCGGGTCACGCCCTTGGTTTCTCATGGATGCCCTGGTTGCCGCGCCCCCGGGAGGCGCTGCTGCCGTGGCGTGGGACCAACAGCCGCGGCAGGTCGACGTCATCCGTCTCCCCTCCGATCCCTCGGCGCTCCATGGCTTCGGGAGGGAGGGAGGCCCGAACGGGGGGGGCATGGTGGAGTAAGGGATTTACTGCAACATGCGGGATCCGTACAGCTACTCCGCATTCGTCGGACGGACCCCTTGCCCCGCAGGTGGGCCCACTCCCCATGGGCGTCTCTCCACACACCTTCGCATCGCATCATGGGCCTGATTCAGGCATGGCTCTTGCTTGTCTTTTCCTTGACAGCCGCACCCACGATGACTCCAGTCCGACCCCAAGAGATCCTTCCACACGCACCGCCCTGTCCGCATGTCGCAACCCGCCCCCAAGACGAACCGCCCCTTCAGTGGCCAGGTCAGTGGCCAGGGCTCGCCCCTCCCCCACGGTGGGGGGCAGGGATCCTCCGGTTCATCCCGGGGGCGTAGCTACGCCTCCTCGCTTCGTCGTCGTCAGCTAGTGCTCCGCCCCCAGGCCCCTCCTCCCTCCGGGCCCGAGGTGGCCGAGGAATCCGCAAGGGAGGAGCGGATGCGTCGAGGCATCAACGTGGTGGCGTCGCTGGTCCTCATCGTTGTGACCTCGCCGCTCATGCTCCTCGCGGCCATCGCGGTCAAGCTCTCGTCCCCGGGGCCGGTGCTCTACCGCCAGAAGCGGGTCGGGCTGGACCGTCGGCAGGACCAGCCCGGCGTCCCCCCCCATCCTCGCCGCAAGCGTGACATGGGAGGACGGATCTTCGAGATCCTCAAGTTCCGCACCATGACCCACCGGCCCGAGGAGCAGGACCGACAGGTGTGGGCCGAGGTCAATGACCCCCGTGTCACGCGGGTGGGTCGGGTTCTCCGGAACTACCGGCTGGACGAACTCCCCCAGCTCTTCAACGTGCTCAAGGGCGACATGAACCTGGTGGGTCCTCGGCCAGAGCAGCCGGAAATCTTCCAGAAGCTCCGGGGCGAAATCGACGGCTACCAGGTGCGGCAGCGGGTCCTTCCTGGCATCACGGGGCTCGCCCAGGTGCACCTTCGCTACGACCAGTGCCTGGACGACGTCCGGGAGAAGGTCTGCCTGGATTTGAAGTACGTGGAGCAATCCTCGCCGCTGGAGGATCTGCGAATCATGGCCCGGACCGTTCCGGTGGTCATTTTCGGACAGGGCTCGCAGTAGCGGCAGACCCCGCGGCGTCTCACCCCATGTGGGGGTAGCGCCAGGCCTTCGGGGGCACGAAGGTCTCCTTCAGCGAGCGGGGGGAGAGCCAGCGGAGCAGGTTCAGGGCCGAGCCCGCCTTGTCGTTGGTCCCCGAGGCGCGGGCGCCACCAAAGGGTTGCTGCCCCACCACCGCCCCCGTGGGCTTGTCGTTGATGTAGAAGTTCCCCGCGGCGTCCCGCAGGGCGGCCACGGCCTCTCCGGTGGCCTTCCGGTCCCGCGAGAAAACGGCGCCGGTGAGGGCATAGGGGCTCGTCTGGTCCACGAGGCGAAGCGTCTCGGCCCACTTCGCATCCTCGTAAACATACACCGTGAGGATGGGCCCGAAGAGTTCCCGCTCCATGGTGTCGTATGAGGGGTTGTCGGTGACGATCACCGTGGGCTCCACGAACCATCCCTCGGCGTCGTCGGTGCCGCCTCCCACCAGGATCTCCACCCCGTTCGCCCCCCGGGCCGCTTCGATGGCATCCCGGTGCTTGGCGAAGGCCCGGGCATCGATGACCGCCCCCATGAAGGTGGAAAGGTCTCCCACGTCGCCCATGGTGATGTCCTCGGCGATCCCTGCCAGCTGGTCGCGCACGCGGGGCCAGAGGGAGCGCGGGATGTAGGCGCGGGATGCGGCGGAACACTTCTGCCCCTGATACTCGAAGGCCCCGCGCCCCATGGCCACGGCCAGGGCATCGGGATCGGCCGACGGATGGGCCACGATGAAGTCCTTGCCGCCGGCCTCCCCCACGATCCGCGGGTAGCCCCGGTAGGCGTCCAGGTTGGTGGCGGCCTTCTTCCAGAGGAGTTTGAAGACCTCGGCGGATCCGGTGAAGTGGAGCCCGGCGAACTCCCGGCGGGCCATGGCCACGTCGGTGACCAGGGCCCCGTCGCCGTGCACCAGGTTGATGACCCCGTCCGGAAGGCCTGCTTCCCGGAAGATCTCCATGGTGACGTGGGCCGAAAGGGCCTGCTTCTCGGAAGGCTTCCAGACCACCACGTTCCCCAGCATGGCCGGCGCCGACCCCAGATTTCCGCCGATGGCGGTGAAGTTGAAGGGGGATACCGCGAGGACGAAGCCCTCCAGGGGGCGGTAGTCGGTGCGGTTCCAGATCCCGTCGCTGGAGATGGGCTGGCCCGAGTAGATCTCCTCGGCAAAGGCCACATTGAAGCGGAGAAAGTCGATGAGCTCGCATGCCGCATCGATTTCGGACTGGTAGACCGACTTGGACTGACCCAGGATCGTGGAGCCGTTCAGCGCGTCGCGGTAGGGCCCGGCCATGAGCTCGGCGGCCTTCAGGAAGATGGCGGCCCGCTCTTCCCACGGCATGGCCGCCCAGGCGGGACGGGCTTTGAGCGCCGCCTCGACGGCCGCCTCCACCTGGTCGGACCCGGCGGACTGCACCCGGGCCAGAATCCGACTGTGGCGATGGGGCGACACCTGTTCGAAGGTTCCCTCACCTGAACGGTCCTTTCCCCCGATGACCAGGGGGAGGTCCATGGTCTGATCCTCGTGGTCACGGATCCACGCCGCCAGAGATTCGCGCTCGGGGGAACCGGGCTCATAGTCGAGGATGGGCTCGTTGCCGGGGAGGGGGATCTGGAAGATGCCGTCGGTCATGACGTGGGCTCCGGGGGTTCCGGTTCGTGGGTGGGGTTCGATGTCCCAATCTGGGATGCGGGGCGCTCCGCGAGAAGCCCCAGCTGTTCCTGGTCGATTCGATAGGTATGCCACTCGGAGAGCTGAATCGCTCCCCGCCGTTCGTAGAAACGGATCGCCCCCTCGTTCCAGTCCTGGACCATCCACTCCATGCGGCCGCACTCGAGCCGCACCGCCTCCTGCACCAGGTAGTCGAACATGGCACCCCCGAATCCCCGGCCCCGGTACTCGGAAAAGACGAAGATGTCCTCGAGGAAGAAGGTGGGGCGGGCCAGGAACGACGAGTAGGCAAGGTAGGTGATGCTGTAGCCCACGTCGCGTCCGTCGATGGTGGCCAGGTAGGCCCGGTAGCGCGGAGGGCTGGCGAGGGCGTCACGAAGGAGCCGCTCCCGGGCCTCGGGGGTGGGGCGGTCCATGTTCTCGAAGTTGGCGTGGGCGTCCACCAGGGCGAGGTAGACGTCAGCGTCCTCGGCCGTGAGGGGGCGGATGCGGACGGAAGAGGTCACCGGTCACCCCGAGCTTCGAGGATCCGCTCGCCGCCCTGGTCCAGGAGGAGGAAGACGTCGAGGATGGTCTCCATGGCTTCCACGTAGAAGGCGGGGGTGATGTTCTCGAAGGTGTCGGACGGGTTGTGGTACCCGGGGTGATCCTCCACTCCGAAGTACAGGAAGGGGATGCCCGCCTGGTGGAAGGGCCCGTGGTCCGATGACAGGGTCCAGTCGTCGCCGGGGGGCAGGTCGGGACGGTCATGCCCCATCAGGAGGGAGATCCGGCTCCGCTCCGCCGCTGCCTCCACCATGGGGGCGAGGAACGGGTAGTGGTACGTTCCCGCCGCGTAGAGTTCGCCGACTTCGCTGCGGCTCACCATGTCCAGGTTCACGTTCATCAGGACCCGGTCGAGGGGAACGGGCGGGTTGGCGATGAAGGCGCGGGCCCCCTGGAGTCCCTTCTCCTCCGCATCCAGGGCGGCGAGCACCACGGAGTGGCGGGGGCGGTTGGACTGAAGCCAGCGTCCCAGGGCCAGGAGGCCCGAGGTGCCGGAGGCGTTGTCGTCGGCCCCGTTGAAGATCTCCTCGCCCCGGATCCCCAGGTGATCGTAATGGGCCGTGATGACGATGTAGCGCTCCGGGTGAACCGTCCCCGGAATGAGGCCCAGAACGTTCACGCCCTCCAGCGGCTCCGTCCCCCCCCGTGGGGTAAAGGTGAAGCTCCAGGTGCGAAGGCCGTCCGGAGCCTCGAATCCCAGGGCATCAAAGCGTGCCACGAGGACCCGGCGGGCGCGCTCGTTCCCCGGGGTCCCGGTCTCCCTCCCTTCCATGGAGTCGTGGGCCAGCGTCCGGATGCCCTCGAGGAGCGCCGGGGCATCGATCCGGTCCCGGGTCCCGACGGTATCCGAAACCGAGGCGATGGCGAAATCGGGGGAGAGGGCGGCCTTGTGGGTGGTGGGCGTCGCGTGCGCCCTGAGGAGACCGGCGGGATGAGCGAGTCCCGAGAGGGCCAGGATCCCCAGCGCGCCGGCCAGCGGGAGGGCCGGGAGGCAGCGCCGGGCATGGCGGAGGAGCGGGAAGTGGGCGCGTGGCGTCATGGACATGAAGTCGGAGCTCGCGGTCGATGGTGGGGAGACGGGAGAGGTCACCACGGGGACGGGGATGACTCGGGGGCAGCGAGAGCACCCGAACGGCCCCGAAACGGATGCGGAACGCGTCTGCGGCAGGCACGGCACCCCCGCAGCCGGGGTACGAGCGTTCGGACCTTGACGAGAAAAACCTCGCGGATTGTGTCATCTTTGGAAGGTGGAGGCTACACCCTCGCCCGGACCGGGGTCCGGACACCCCCATCTCCTCCGCCGGCCCCCGTCGAGGCCTGCGCCCATTCCCTTGCCCATGACCTCGCCCATGCCGCTTCCCTCCCGACGCCTGCGCTCCCTGCTCTTCCGGCCTCTTCGGACCCTCCCACGCCGACCCGGCCGCGTTCCGACCGGCGGAAGACGGGCCGGCTTCGCGGGCCTCTTCGCCCTCCTGGTTCTCGTGGGCCCGGGGCAGGGGGTGGCCCAGGTCTCGGCTGCGGAGCATGCCGAGCGGCGGACGGCGCTGGCGGCGGACCTGGGGGACGGGCTCCTCCTGGCCCTGGGGAGTGCCGCGCCTCCCCAGGACTACATCCCCTTCCACCAGAACAGTCTCTTCCGCTACCTCACGGGGTTCACCGAGCCGGATGCGGCGCTGGTCATGGTGGTGGAGGGGGCGGAGCACCACGCGTTCCTCTTCGTGAACCCCAGGGATCCCGGCCGGGAGACCTGGGAGGGTATCCGGATGGGGCCGGAGCGGTCCCTGGACGTTACGGGGATCCCCGGCCGGAGCGTGGCAGAGCTTCCCGGCGTCGTGGATTCGCTCCTGGCCCGCCATGCTGAACTCCGGGTCGTGGGTCCCTACCAGCCGGCGGCCTCCGTGCAGAATGACGTGACCCAGCGGGTCCTTCAGCTCACCCACAACCACCCGGATGTTTCGGTGCGCACGGTGAATGCCCGGGTGAACGAGCTGCGGGCCATCAAGTCGGCGGCCGAGCTGGAACTCATCCGCCGGTCGGTGGCCCTCACGGTGGAGGCGCACCGGGAGGTGGCGGCGCACCTGGCGCCCGGACGCAACGAGTTCGAGATCCAGGCGGTTCTGGAGGGGACCTTCCGCCGCTACGGGGCGGAACGCCCGGCCTTTGCCTCCATTGTCGGGTCCGGTCCCAACGCCACCATTCTCCATTACAACGCCAACGACCGCTTCATGGAGGACGGGGACATGGTGGTGGTGGACATCGGCGCCTCCTACGGCGGCTACGCCGCCGACGTCACCCGGAGCTACCCGGTGAACGGCCAGTTCTCGCCGGAGCAGCGCGCCATCTACCAGCTGGTCCGGGATGCCCAGGCGGCCGCCGAGGCCATGGCCGGTCCCGGGGTTTCCATGGGGGCCATGAACGCCGAGGCCTCCCGTGTGCTGGCCGAGGGGCTGGCGGCCCTGGGGCTCATGGAGGCGGCAGACGCCACCTTCGAGACGGCGGCAGGGACCCGGGCTCCCCAGCTTCAGCTCTACTACATGCACGGGCTCGGTCACGGCATCGGGCTGGACGTCCACGATCCCGCGCCGAACCCGCTGGCCCCGGGCGCTGTCATCAGCATCGAACCGGGCCTCTACGTGCGACCGAATCTCCTCACCGAGGTGGTGGCCGACACCCCGGCGAACCGAGCCATGATCGAGGCCATCCGCCCCGCTTTTCAGCGCTTCGTCGGGATCGGGGTCCGGATCGAGGATGACTACGTGGTCACCGTCGGGGGCGTGGAGTGGATTTCGCCGGCGCCCCGGGAAATCCACGAGATCGAGGAGGCCCTGGCCCGGCCGCGGGCCGGTACGGATCGAAACAGCGAGTGGGTGGAGTGGTACCGGCGGATGCGGTAGAGAGGGTGGCCTCGAGCTCTCCAGCCGGGCCGTCTCCAGCCGGCTCCGGTGGTGCCGACCGCCTCCCCTGGCGGAGCACGCTGGCCACCGGGTTGATGGCGGCGGGAGGCTGGGGATGCTGGCGCTTCCTGGCCGGGCGCCCCGAGCTGGCTGAGGCCCTGCTCGGAGCCGGGTGGCACCCCGAGGCGATCCTCGGTCTGACCCGGATCTCCGGCGCGTCCCCCCTCCCGGTGGCTGCGGCGGAGCTGATTCTCGTGGCCCTTCTCGTCTGGCTGGTTTCTCTCCCGGTACGGGCGGTGCGGGAGGCTCGGGCCGCCAGGGCGTCGAAGGCGGACGTCACGGAGGTGACCGCCAGGGGAGGACGCCGATGGGCCCGCGCGGAGTCCCGGGCGGCGTCCCGACCGGCGTCCAGGGCGGGACTTCGGGCGGGGCTCCGGCTGGTCCGGGGAATCGCGGTCCTGGTGGCCACCTTCTACCTCCTCTGGGGGTGGCAGTACGCCCGCCCCGGACTCGACGCTCGCCTGGGGATCCCGCCGGCCGGCCTCGTGGGGGATGCCGAGCTGCGTGTCCTCGGCGAGGCCCTGGTGAACCGGGCGAACCGCCTCTACCTGGAGGTGCACGGGGTGGAGGATGCGGGGAGCCCCACCCCGGCCCCGGCGGGCTGGCGGTGGACGGAGGAGGCCCGGGTGGAGCTGGATGCGGCCTGGGATCGGGCCATCGTGCGATGGGAGCTCCCTCCCGTCATGGCCCGCCCCCGACCGGGCCCGCGGATGCTTCGAACCACGCCGCTGGTCCGGCGCCTTGGGATCACCGGGGTCTTTGCCCCCTGGACCGGAGAGGCGCTCCTCATGGCGGACCTTCCGGGGGCTGGCGCCCATTTCACCGCAGGGCATGAGTCGGCCCATCAGCGGGGCATTGCCCGGGAGTCGGATGCCAACGCCATGGCGTACCTCCTGGCGCTGGAGTCGACGAGCGCCGAGTCCCGGTACGCCGCCGCCCTCTTTCTCCAGCGGCAGGTCCTGGCCGCGCTCGCCCGGCGCGATCCCGAGACCACCTTCTCGCTGGTCCAGGGCAGGCTCCCCGGGGTGCAGCGGGACGTGGAGGCGCTGGCGGCCTGGGCCCGCTCGGTGGCCGGTCCCACCCAGGACATGGCGCGGCAGGCCAACGACGCCATGCTGCGCCGGCACGGCATTGCCGACGGCGTGGCCAGCTACGGGGGGAGTCTCTGGATCGTGGTGGCACTGGCTCGCGACCACGGGTTAGACGCCCTCCTCCCTCCGGCATCCGGCCTCGCTGGCCCGGCCCTTCCTTGAAAATTTCCTCGAAGTTGGGGACATTTATGTGCTGGACCTCGAGGCGGGCGATGGCATCCGCTTCTCCGGGCTCGACGCCGGCGCCCCGGGAGGGTTTGCTTCCGGCGAACCTCTTTCCGACGCTCCCCTCGCCCCCAGCTTCCCCGACACCATGATCGGCATTGTCGGCGCCGGCATCTCCGGCCTTTCGCTTGGCGTCTTTCTGGAGGCGCGGGGCGTGGAGCACGAGATCCTGGAGGCCTCGGATCGAACTGGGGGCGTGATCTGGAGTTCGCTCCACGATGGACGGGTCCTGGATCACGGGCCCCAGCGCACCAGGGTCACGCCGCCGGTGGCCGAGATGATCCGCATCCTGGGGCTGGGCGACCGAATGGTGCAGGTCCCGCCGGACATCCCCCTGTTCGTCTACCGCCGGGGCAAGCTGCGGCAGGTGCCCTTTCGCCCGGGGGACCTTCTTCGCACGGACCTCCTCACGGCCCGAGGCAAGCTCCGTCTGCTTCTGGAGCCCTTCACCGGACCCTACCTCAGGGGCGAGACCGTGGGGGCCTTCCTGACCCGGAAGTTCGGTCGCGAGGCCTACGAAGGCGTCATGGGTCCCCTCTTCGGCGGACTCTACGGCTCCGATCCGGGCGAGATGTATGTCCGCCACTCCCTGGCCGAGACCATGGGAAGCTTCGGGGTGTCGAAGAGCATCATGGGTGGGTTCCTGCTGGGGCGCTTCAACCGCACCGCCACGCCGCCGGCTACCTCCTTCGTCGACGGGATGCAGGAATTCACCGACGCCATGGAGGCCCGGGTTCGTTCCCGTCTGCACCTCCGGACCGGATCCGTGGGACTCCGCCCGGAGGAATCAGCCCCCGCCGGGGAGTCGACGGGCGCCCCCGGTGCCGGGTGGATCGTGACCACCGAAGGCGGACAGGAGCGCCGCTACGATCAGGTGGTCCTCACCATTCCGGCCGAACCCGCCGCCGATCTCCTGGAGGCGGTGGCGCCCGAGGCGGCAGCCCGGCTCCGGCATCTCCGGTACAACCGTCTGGCCATGGTCCACATGGTGGGGGACGACTGTGGCCTCCACGGGCTGGGCTACCAGGTCGGATACGGGGAGGGGCTTCGCACCCGGGGGGTGACCTGGAACGCCTCCGCGCTCGGACGCCCCGGGGTCTACACCGCCTTCCTGGGCGGGGCCCGCGATCCCGCGATGCTGGAGCGCACCGACGAGGAGATCGGCGAGGTGGCGCGCACCGAGTTCGAGGCGATCACCGGATGTCGGACCCGGGTGGTGGCCGTGACCCGCACCCGGGTACCTTCCTGGGACCGGACGTGGGAAGCCCTGGAGGGGCTGGAACTCCCCGCGGGGCTTCACCTCTGCACCAACTACGAGTCCCGGGTGGGGATCCCGGGCCGACTGGCTCGGGCCCGGGGGATGGCGGCGACGCTGGCGGCTTCCGCCGGCGCCGCCGCCGGTGCTTCGTCCTGATCCTGACGCGATCCCGGGCGCGATCCTGATTCCGGGCGCGCCACCGCCTACCCGCTGACGGCCGCGAGCCCCGCGGGCCGGGGGGCCGCCTCTTCCCGGGTCACCGAGTTCAGGCAGTACGTTCCGGATACCGGGCGGCATCGGCAGGCGCCAAAGCGGAGCCCTGCCGGGTTCCCTGGCGCCGCATCTCCACCCCCCTGGGAGGCGGCTCCCGTCAGGAAGGGCTCCATCAGGTCCGCCAGGACCTTCGGATACCGGGGGTCGGCATGGGGGATGGGAACGCGGTGGAAGGCCAGACCCCGGGCCTCCGCTTCCTCTCGCAGCTCGTGGTCCAGCTCCGCCAGGGTCTCGGACTGCTCGTGCATGAACGAGACCGGGTCGACGATGACCGTGTCCGCATCGACCCTCTCGATGACCTTCTCCACGTCGGGTTCGGTCCAGGCGATGCGCCGGTTCGTGTGGTTCTGGAACCCCAGCGCGTAGTCGTCGGGCCCGAGGCCCAGCAGGGCGCCCAGCTCCCGGCAGAACTCGTCCACGTAGCGGGCGTAGCCGCTCCCCGCCTCCAGGTACTTGATGGGGGTGCCGTGGGCGGAGAAGACCAGCCGGGTCCGGGGATCCGAGAGGTCGAGCCCGGCGTCGGCCACGACCTTTCGGACGGCGTCGGCGCGCATCTCCAGGTAGGACGGGTGGCGATGCCAGCCGGTCAGCCCCTCGAAGGTCACACCCTCCCATCCCGAGGCCCGCTCGGCCTCCACGGCCGTTGCCACGTCGTTCAGCGCCGCCACGTTCGTGGAGTGTCCGCAGAGCGGATAGACGGTGAGGCCCACCAGGTGGTCCACCCCGTCGGCGCGGGCCTGGCGCACCGCCTCCGCAATCAGCGGCTCCGTGTACTGGAAGGCCGTGTAGACCTTCACGTCGTAGCCTCGGCTCCGGAGCTCGGCCTCGAGCGCCGCCGATTCAGCCCTCGCCTGCGAATTCAGCGGGGAGCCACCGATTTCCTTGTACTCCTCCATGAGCCCCGGGGCCCGGCGCTCCGCCAACTGGCGCGAGCGGGCGCGGCGGGCCTCGTCGGTCTCCTGCGGCTCCAGCGAGGCGTTCTGGTAGAAGATGCGCTCGAGGAAGGGGAGCACATGTTCCAGGGTGGGAGTTTCGGGCTCGCCGAAGTTGAGGGCGAGGATGGCGGTGGTGCGATGGGAATCAGGAGCCATGATGCCGGAGCCTCGTGGTCAGGCGGGATGTCATGCAGCGGAAGGTCATACTGAATGGTCGGCGCCCCGGGAAGCCCCGAGACGACGA
>SKNW01000057.1 GCA_007120305.1 Gemmatimonadota bacterium
CCCCGATTTCCGCACCCTCTCGACCGCACTTCGCCTCACGGCATCCCGCCGCCGCCTCTCACCCCCACGCCGCCATGACCCGCCAGCTCCGCGTTCTCCATGCTCCCGGGCTCCTCAAGGGGCCCGCCATCCGCTACCGCGCCACGAGCAACACGGCGATCACGGTGGCCAGCATCTTCGGCATCCCCCTGGCCCCCTTCGTCTACCTCATCACCCTCTGGCATCAGAAGAAGTTCTACGACCGGCTGGAGGTGATCCTCACCCGCCGCGACCTGGTGGTGCGCATGGGGGTCTGGAACCGGCAGGAAAAGTCGATCCCGCTGGAAAAGATCACGGACGTGGCGCTCCTCGAAGGCCCCGTCATGCGCATGTTCGGCGTGAAGGGGCTTCGGGTCGAGACCGCCGGGCAGGTCTCGGGCCCCCTTGGGCTCGTGAACCTGGTGGGGATCGAGGACCCCGACGGGTTCCGCGACCGCATCCTGGAGCAGCGCGACCGGATCTCGGATGGGGATGCGGAGGCGGCCTCCCTCCCCCACGCTTCCGGGGCGCGCCCTGAGGCCGCCGGAGCCGGAACGGGAGGGACCGCGCCGTCGGCCGCGGCGGGGAGCGGGTTCGGCGCCGGCGCCATGGCCGCCGATCCGGAGGTCCTGGCGCTTCTGCGCGAGATCAGGGATCAGCTGGGGCGCCTGGAGCGGTAGCTGCGGCAAGGTGGAACCCGGGAGGGGATGACCCCGGTCAGTGACCAGGGTCAGATGACCCCGGTCACCGAATCAGCGTCCGCGTGTACTTGACCAGGAGCGTGCGGCCGGCGAGCGAGGGGAGGGGTGGCACCCCCAGCGGATCCCGGTCCAGGTTTCGCCCCTCGTTCAGCACCACCCAGAGATCCGTCCCCTCGCGGAAGTGGTAGCGGAAGCGCGCATTCAGCGTGCCCAGGTCCGCCAGGTTGCTGTACTGGGCAAGGAGGCTGAACGAGACGCGGGTGTTCAGCGCCACCTGCCCCCGGAGGCGGACCAGGTGGGCCGTGGTTTCCTCGCCCCGGTCCGGGAAGCGAAGGCGATTGAACTGGTAGCCGCCACCGATTTCCAGGTACCGCGACTGGGTCCAGGTCGGATCCACGGCGAGCCCCACCCGCGAACCGTCGTAGAAGGTACCGGCCGAGGCCGTCAGCGACCCCCGGAAGAGGCTGCTCCGGGGACGCCGCAGGTTCAGCTCGGCTGCATGGAACCAGTAGGCTCCGGGCTCGATGGCCACGGCGCCGATGGCGAAGGGCACGCGGATGTCCTCGAAGCTCGAGGTCCCGGTGAGCTTGATCTCGCTCCCTCCCTTGAACTCGGCCGAGAGTTCCGGAACCACGGAACGGGACGACGCACCGCCGCCACGGTTCCGGTAGAAGTGCTCGGTGTCCAGGCGAAGCGTCGTGGCCCTCAGGGGCGACTCCACCCCGGCGAATCGCTTCAGCTGGAGGCGCCCGTAGACCGAGTGCACGTCGCGGCGCGCCTGGAACCCGAGCCCCGGGCGGTAGTCCTGCCCCACCCGGACCACCTCGCCGGCGTAGGAAAACCCGTCGTCGCGGATCCGCTCCCACCGAGCACGCAGGAGGCTCGCCTCGAGCGTGGAGGCCTCGTCCAGGGCCTGGTCGAAGGTGCGGGCCGCGAGCAGGTTCACCCACTCGTCGCCCAGGGGCCGAAGCGTCGCATCCCCCCCCAGCGCCCAGTTTTCCCGCCCCTCCACCCCCACGCGGGACGTGAGCATCCCCCCCAAGGAGGAAAAGGTGTTCAGAACCTGCTGGCTCACCCGGAGCACAGCGGCGTTCTCGGACCCGCCGCCGCCGGGGTTCGCCGTCTGGAGCGTCAGGACCCCGAAGTCCGTGCCGCCCATGCGCCCCACGGCGCGCCCGCCGCCGTAGATGCGGGTGATTTCGCCCTCCACGAGGCCGATCCTGCGACTGTGGAACAGCCGGTCCGATCCCCGGCCCGTGCCGACCTGGAAGGTGGACGACCGCTCCTGGAAGAACTGCCGCTTTTCCGGAAAGAAGAGGGGAAAGCGGGTCAGGTTGATCTGCTGGTCGTCGGCCTCCACCTGGGCGAAGTCGGTGTTCACCGTGAGGTCGAGCGAGAGGTTGGAACTGGGCGAGAAACGCAGGTCGAAGCCGGCCTCCGCCGTCCCCGCCGAGGTCGTGCCCCAGCGCCCGGCTCCCGCCGATTCCGGATTCACGGGTGCCCCCGGCGTCGACTCCCAAACCGGGGACTGCCGCACGCCGGACAGGACGTAGGGGGTCAGGTACACGGGCCGGGCCGCCTCGACGCCTGCCAGGCGGATTCGATGGGCCTGCGAGGGCTTGGCAAAGGCCAGGCCTCCCCAGCGCGGATCGATGGCCGGGAAGATCTGTCGCTCGTTCTTCCGGGCAATGAATCGGTAGACGATGAGGCCCATGGTGACCTGGTCGTCCACCACCTGGAAACCCAGGGTGGAGAGAGGGATGCGAAACTCGGCGAACCACCCCTCGTCGGTCCGCGACGTCTCCACGTCCCAGTGGGCATTCCAGTCCATGTTCATGACCGATCCGCCCCCGGCAAACACGCCGTCGTTGGAGACGCTCCGGTCCCCGCGGGTTCCGACGGGGTTGGTGGTGAACCAGACCGCCGTCTCGAAATCGTTGTAGCTGTCGAGGACCACTGCCAGGAGGTCGTCGCCGCTGGACTGGTCCCGGTAGAAGGTGTTGGTGCGGATCCCTGCGGGATCGGAGTCGAACATCCGCCCCGCCACGTAGAGGTACCGGTCGTCGTGCGCGATGCGGATCTCGGTGCGCTCCGTCATGGGAGCGCCGAAGGTCGGGCCAAACATGATCAGCGGGAGTGGCTCGATGGCCTCCCACGCAGGCTCGTCCACCACCCCGTCGAGGCGGATGGGACTCGTGAGCCGGTGGATCGGAAGGGGCGACGGAAGCGCCGCCGCAGGAGCCGACACGCCCCCCTCGCCGGTGACCTGGGCGGCGACGGTGTGCGGGGCCAGGAACGCGCCGAGCCCGAGGGCTGCGCATCCCGCGAAGGCCACGCATGTGAAGGCGGTGCATCTGGAGGCCACGCAGGTAAAGGCTGCGCGTGCCAGGGCCGCCTTTCCCCGGGCCACCGGCCCGGCCGCACCCCGCCGGATGGTGGGGTCCCTCACGGCACCGGCGCCCCGCCTGCCAGCTCTGCCAGCGACACAGCCAGGAGCAGGACGGCCTGCGTGGCCGGCAGCGCGCTGGGAACATCGGACCATTCGGAGAGCGTGTGCTGGTCCCCCCCCAGGGAGCGGCCCACCGAAATGGAAGGGATGCCGCGCACCACGCCGGCATTGGCGTCGGTGGAGCCCGAGGCCACGGTCCGGTTTCCAAGCTCCAGGAAGCCGTAGACCCCCTCGGCGGTGACCACCAGGGGGTGCTCCCGCCGGTCGGCCAGCTGGGCCTCGGTCCCCCCCGCCTCGATCCGGTTCACCGGCTCCATCTCCCACCGGACGCCGTGGGCCTCGGCGGCGGTGGCCACCCGGGCCTCGATCTCGGCGTGGAGGGAGTCCAGGAGCACGGGGTTCACCGAGCGCAGGTCCATGGTGAAGGAGACCCGCTCGGGGATGGCGTTGAAGATGCTCCCGCCGTCCAGCATTCCCACGTTGTAGACCGCGCCGCCCTGACCCTCGGGGATGCGGAGCTCGTAGATCCGGTCCACGGCGTCGGCCAGCGCACGCACCGGGTGGGGCCGGCCGGCGGACTGGTTCGTGTGGGCCCCGTCACCCAGGAAGTGGTAGCGGGTCCAGTAGATCCCCAGTGCCCCGTAGTTGATGGAGCCCAGGCCGCCGTCCAGCGCCACCAGCATGTCGGCCCGCCCGGGGTTCTGGTCGAGCCAGTAGCTCATTCCCCGCAGCCCCAGCTCCTCCTGCGCCGTGCCCATGAAGATCACGTCCCCCGCCGTCTCGATCCCGGCATGATCCATGGCACGGGCCACGGCCAGCATGTTGGCCACCGAGGCGGAGTTGTCAAAGATCCCCGGGGCCCGGAGAATGTCGCCGTCCCGACGCACCGTGACATCCACATCCAGGGGATGCACCGTGTCGATGTGGGCGGCGAACACGAGCGTCGGTCCCCCGCCCCGCCCCGGACGCACCCCGACAACGTTCCCGATGGAGTCCACCGATACCTCGAGCCCCAGCGCCCGCATCTGCTCCGCCACGTAGGCGCCCCGCGCCTCTTCGTGCTCCGAGGGGGCCGGGATCTCGGTGATGAGGATCCACTCCTCCACCTGCGCCTCGAAGTTGGCCTCGATCCATGCCATGGCCTCGGCCACCTGGGGATGCTGAACCAGGGCCGGGGCAAAGCGGGAGGCGGTGGCACGGACCGCCTCCCTGGCCGCATCGGCGGCCGGGACCTGGGCCTCCAGCGGGGTGGGAGGCAGCACGACGAGGCCCACCAGGAGGGAAAACGGAAGGGCGCGCCGGGCCAGGGCTCCGGCGGTGCGGAGGCAGGGGAAGGAAGGAAGGGACGAGGTCATGCGCGAGGGGGCGAAAGGGGGGAATCGGCGAGAGGAAGAGGACGCAAACGTACGATCCCCTTCCCCCTCCCGCCACCGGCCAGACCCCGGCCGCTGCCGCTGCCGCGGTCGCTGCCGCTGCCACTGTCGCTGGCGCGGGGGACAGCCCAATCCGGCCAGCCTCGCGACGCGGATGCGGATCTCCGCGCTCCCCTCGGCGTACACGTTGGCGTACACGTCTGCGCGAGCGACGCGCGAACGACGATGCATGGACCAGGACCGGAGCACTTCAGGGGGGAATCCATTTCCATGGAACTCAAGATCACGGGCACGATCCGCCAGATCCTTCCGGAGCAGTCCGGCGAAAGCCGGAACGGCCCCTGGCGGAAGCAGGAGTTCATCCTCGAGACCGGGGGGAAGTACCCGAAGCAGATCTGCATCGTGCAGTGGGGAGACAACATCGACGAGTTCGGACTCCGGGAGGGGGAGACCATTGACGCCCACATCGACATCCAGAGCCGTGAGTACAACGACCGCTGGTATACCGATGTAAAGGCGTGGCGGGTAGAGCGGCCGGAGGCAGGCTCGGCGGGAGTGGGCGCTCCGCCCACCGTCAGCGGGGAGCCATGGCCGGACGAGGCGCCCCTGGACCAGGGCGCGGACGATGACCTCCCCTTCTGAGAAAGGTGTCCTCGGCAGTTGTACCCTAATGATCTGTCCGGTCGCCTGAAGTCCAACGGCCAGCCCAAAACGAGAGGAGGGGGAACACGCTCCATGCCCACCGCCTCCTGCACCTCGCCGCCGACGCCGGCGTCCAGGGGGACATGAAGGAGCGGCTCCTGCGCGCCTACTTCACGGAAGGACGGGCCATCGCGGACCGCGACGAACTTGCGGCGCTGGCCGGAGAGGTGGGGCTGGATGCCGCCGAGGTGCAGCGGGTGCTGGCCGGCGACCGCTACGTCGAGGCGTTGCGGGCCGACGAGGCCCGCGCCCGAAGCCTGGGCATCCGCGGCATCCCCTTCTTCCTGCTGGACGGGAGGTTCGGGATCTCGGGGGCCCAGTCCCCGGAGGTGCTGCGCCAGGCGCTGGAGCGAGGCGCGGCAGCGCGGGCCGCGGCAGAGGGGGAAGCGGCGGCACGGGACTGACCGGGGCGCCGGCGCGTCGCGCGGCCCCGGACCGGGCGCGGTGCCGGACCGCGAATCCGAAAGATTGTCCCGGACGGGGCGGCGAATTGGGTCAGTTCGTCCCCGGGGACCCGTCCCCGGGAGCCGTCCCCGGGAGCCGCCCCCGGGAAGCGGGGGGTCCCGTGCCGGCGGCCTCCCCGCCCCCGGCATGGGCCTTGCTTTCCTGAGGAAGCCGGGGTCCCTGCCCGATTTCGTGGGCCGGACCCCGGACGACTCGATCTGGAGGGATGCCCATGCTTCCGCCGTTCGCTGCCGCCCCACGCCGCCCCGGTGCCTCCCGCACCCTGCGGCCTTCCTGGTTCCCGTTCCCGCGGGTCCCCGCGTTCCTGGCCCCCGCGGTCCTGGCCCCCGGGTTCCTGGCATCCGCGTTCCTGGCAACCGAAGCACGGGCGCAGGATCCGGGTGCCCGCGCCTCCGACACTCCGGCGGCCATCGTCGGTCACGTGGACGAGCTCTTCCGAGGGGCCTCCAGCCAGGGGCGTGTCACCATGGAGGTGGTCACCGAACGGTGGACGCGCTCCATGGAAATGGAAATGTGGTCCCTGGGCCAGGCCTACTCCCTGGTCCGCGTGCTCTCGCCCAGCCGGGAGGCCGGTACGGCCACGCTCAAGGTGGAGCGCGACATCTGGAACTACCTCCCCCGGGTGGACCGGACCATCAAGGTCCCGGGCGGGGGAATGGGTGGCTCCTGGATGGGCTCCCACTTCACCTACGACGATCTGGTCCGCGAAAGCCACCTGGTGGACGACTACGAGATCGAGGTGAGCTTCGAGGGAGAGCGCGAGGGCACCTCCCTCTGGGAGTTCACCCTGACCCCTCTTCCGGAGGCCCCCGTGGTCTGGGGGAGGCTGGAGCTCGAGGTGCGGAAGGAGGACCGCATCCCCCTGGAGATGCGCTACTTCGACGAGCGGGGCGACCTGGCTCGCACCATGACCTTCACCGACGTCCGGACCCTGGACGGACGCCGGGTCCCCACCCGGCTCTCCATGCATCCCGAGGACCGCCCCGGCGAGCGCACCACGCTTCGCTACGAGGACCTCCGCTTCGACGTGGGGCTTGAGGCGGACTTCTTCTCGCTCCAGCGGCTGCGGACCGGTCGATGAAGGAGCGGTCCTTCTGGCTCCGCATCGGGTGGCGCAACCTGGGTCGCCACCGGCGCCGCAGCGTCATCACGGCGCTGGCGCTGGCCTGGGGTTTCGCCGCCGTGGTGGTGCTGAACGGCATCATGCAGGGGATGGGAACCGACTTCATCCGAAGCGGCACCGACCTCATGGTGGGACAGCTCCGCATCCAGCACCCCGACTACGAGCCCGAACGCGAACTCTGGAACGTGGTGGGGGGCGATGACGGGATCCACCTCCCCTCCCTGCTGGACCGGATCACCGCGGACCCCGGGGTGCGGGAGGCCTCGGCCCGGGTTCACGGGGCCGGGATCGTGGCCACCGAGACCACCTCCCGGGGCGCCATGCTCCTGGGGGTGGACCCGGAGCGCGAGGGCCGGGTCACCCTCTTTCTCCAGGGGCTCACCGAGGGGCGGGTTCCCGAGCCGGGGGCCTGGGAGGTTCTGGTAGGGAGCGAACTGGCCCGCCAGCTGGGCGTGGCGCCCGGCGACGAGGTGGTGCTGGTATCCCCCGCCTCCGACGGGTCGCTGGGTAACGAGCTCTTCACCGTGAGCGGGATCGTCCGCACCGGAATCCCGGAGGTGGACGCGGCACAGGTGGTGCTGGACCTGGAGGATCTCCAGGCGCTCCTGGCCCTGGGTCGGGACGACGTCCACGAGATCGTGGCCTCGGCCACGCATCCCTGGGACGCCCCCGAGGTGGCGACGCGCCTCGCCGCCTCCCTGGCCGACGGGGGGAGCGGGGACGGCGCGGCCCTGGAGGTGGCCCCCTGGACCTCCTTCCGCCCCGAGCTGGTGGACTTCGCGAACCTGATCCAGGGCGCCAACTGGCTGATCCTCCTCGTGATCTTCGTGATGGCGGCCTTCGGGGTGGCCAACACCATGCTCATGGGAACCTTCGAGCGGCGGCGGGAGCTGGCGGTGGTCAAGGCCCTGGGGATGCGCCCGGGGCTCATCGTCCTGTCGGTCATGGGCGAGGCCCTGGTCCTGGCCATCCTGGCCGTGGGCGCCGGTGCCCTGCTGGCCACGCCCCTGGTGCTCTGGCTCATGCACGCCCCCGTGGACCTGACCCCGGTGGCCGGCGAGCAGATGTTCATGGACACCCTCTTCCGGTTCGTGCTCCGGGTGGAGCACTCCTGGGCCTTCCCCCTCCGGGGTGCGGTGGGGCTCATCCTGACCGCGGTCCTGGCCGCTCTCTACCCCGCCATCCGGGCCGTGCGGGTCCCGGCGGCCGAAGCGCTGGCAGGTCGCTGATGGAACGCTTCCTCCTGATCGTGCGCCTCGCCGGCCGGAACCTCCGGCGGCAGCTCCGGCGGAGCCTCCTCACGGCCTCGGCCGTGGTGCTGGGGGTGGGCCTCCTCATGTTCGTCCGGGCCTGGGAGGCCGGGGCGCACGTCATGTACGTGGAGTCGGCCACCCGCATGGGCACGGGCCACGTGGCCATGGAGCACCCGGCGTTCATGGGATCCCGGGAACTGGAGGACCGGATCCCGGCCTCGACCCTGGCCCGGATCCGGGAAGCGGTGGCTGGCGCCGCCGACCCGGGCGACCTTCTGGCGGTCCTCCCCCGGATCACCGTGGGGGGGCTCGGACAGTCGGCCTCCTCCTCCATCCCGCTCCAGGTGAGCGGTGTGGATCCGGGGGCCGAGGCGCCGGTCTCGTTCTTCGTCGACAAGGTGGAGGCGGGGCGCTACCTGGAGCCCGATGACCGGCTGGAGGCCGTGGTGGGAGCCGGGGTGGCGGATCGCCTCCGGCTGGAGCTCGGGTCCCGGCTCGTCCTCATGGTCCAGGGGGTCGACGGGGAGCTGGAGAGCCAGCTCGTCCGGGTGGAGGGGATCTTCCGCACCGGGATCCCCGAGGTTGACCGGGGCGTGGTGCACCTTCCCCTGGCCACCGCCCAGGGCTGGCTGGGGATGGAGGAGGATGTGACCTCGGTCAACGTGGTCCTGGCCTCCGACCGGCACACCGAACCGGTGGCTCGCGCGGTGCGCTCCGCGCTGGTGGAGGACGGAGTGGGAGAGGACCAGGTGGCGGTGCGCCCCTGGTGGGAGGCCATGCCCGACCTCCACGCCGGGCTCCGGGCCGACGCGGTCCAGACCTACATCATGCTCCTGGTCCTCCTGGGGATCGTGGGGCTCGCCGTGGTGAACTCGGTGCTCATGGCCGTGCTCTACCGCACCCGGGAGTTCGGCGTGCTCCGGGCCCTGGGGCTCAACCGCCGCGCCGTGGTGGGGATGGTCATGGTGGAGGGCACCCTTCTGACCCTGGTCAGCGGGATTCTGGGGATGGGCCTTGGGCTCCTGATCTCCCTGGGCGTATTCCGGAACGGCCTGGACATCTCGGTGCTCCTCTCCGAGGGGGACCTGGCCTTCGGAGGCGCCGTCATCGACCCGGTGATCTTCCCGGTGGTTCAGCGGGTCGACGTACTGGCCATCTTCGCCATCGTCGTCACCATCGGCATCCTGGCATCCATCTACCCGGCCTGGCAGGCGTCCCGCATCGCGCCCGACGAGGCCATGAAGTCGGAGAACTGACCATGACCCGGAGCACGAACCCTGGGGCCGAGACCGCCGCTCCCGCCGCTCCCACCGACCCGCCCGCCGTCCGGACCGAGGGGCTCTGGAAGACCTACGGGAAGGGCGACACGGCGGTCCATGCCGTCCACGACGTGACGCTCCGCATCGACAAGGGCGAGTTCGTGGCCCTCTGCGGCCCCTCCGGTTCGGGGAAGACGACGCTGGTGAACCTCGTCGGGGGCCTCACCGACCCGACGAAGGGGAAGGTCTGGGTCGAGGAGGAGGAGGTGGGCGGGCTCTCGGAGCGGAAGCGGGCCCGCCTCCGACTGGACCGCATCGGGTTCGTGTTCCAGTCCTACAATCTCCTTCCGGTGCTGAGCGCCCTGGAGAATGCCGAGTTCCCCCTCATGCTCCGGGGGGCGGACCGGGACGCCCGTCGGAAGGACGTCATGGAGCTCTTCGAGCACATCGGCCTGGGTGGACTCGAGCACCGGCGCCCCGGGGAACTCTCGGGGGGCCAGCAGCAGCGGGTGGCGGTGGCCCGGGCCGTCCTGGGCGCCCCGGCCCTGGTCCTGGCCGACGAGCCCACGGCCAACCTGGACACGGCGGCCAGCGACGCGCTGCTGGAGGTGATGGAGCTCCTGAACGAGGAGAGGGGCGTCACCTTCATCTTCTGCACCCACGACCCCCGGGTCATGCGGCGGGCGCGGCGCATCATCCGTCTCGTGGACGGCCACGTGGAACGGGATGCGGAGAAGGAGCCGGGCGACCTCCCGGGATGGGTGCTGGAACCGGTGGGGACGTGAGGGCCGGGGGATGAGGAGCCGGCCATGATCGGAACCAGGGGTAGGCGCGCGATCCTCCTCGGGATCCTCGTGGTCGGACTCGTTGCGGTGGCTGAGCGGGTTCGGGCGCAGGTCCCCGCCATGAGCGGCTACTATCTCCATGCCGCCGCCGGCGTCGAGTCCACCCCCTTCTCTGCGTCGGGCCTCCTGGACGTGCAGCGCCTTCGTCTCATGACCCGTCCCACCCTCGGGCCCCTGACCCTGGACCTGGCGTACGAGCACACGCTGACCCTGCGCACCACCGACCTGGCGCTGGGGCGCGGCCTGGAGGGGACCGATGCCACCGCCCCCTGGCTCTCCCTCCAGGGAACGCTGCGGGAGACGGAGCGGGTGGAATGGCCCCACGGCCTGGACCGGCTGAGCGTGGCCTGGCACGCCGGGGAACGGGCGCGGCTCACCCTGGGGCGGCAGAGCATCTCCTGGGCCAACGGCCTCTACTTCACCCCCACCGACCCCTTTGTCCCCTTCGCCCCCGCCGACCCCTTCCGGGAGTTTCGCGGAGGCGTGGACGCCCTCC
>SKNW01000067.1 GCA_007120305.1 Gemmatimonadota bacterium
CTACGTCTCGGGAGAGGAGCTGGGACGGGTTTCGAGTCCCACCGTGCTCAACTCGCTGGCCGGGCGCATCACCGGTGTCAACCTCCAGACCAACTCCGGAGCCCCCGGGGGCGGGATCCAGATGCAGGTGCGAGGGAATTCGACGATCCTTGGGGGTTACGATCCCCTCTTCGTCATTGACGGCGTCATCTACTCCAACGCCAGCATCCCCAGCGGCCGTGGCTTCACGAATGCCGCGGCCAGCGTGGCCCTGGAAGCGGATCCCGTCAACCGGATCGCCGACCTGAACCCCGCCGACATTGCCAGCATCGAGGTCCTGAAGGGAGCGGCAGCCTCGTCCATCTACGGATCCAAGGCGTCGAACGGCGTTGTGGTCATCACCACGACCCGGGGGCAGGCCGGTCAGGCCCGGGCCAACATCGTCCAGCGGTTCGGTGCATTCACCCCGCTCAAGACCCTGGATGAACGTCGCTGGACCCTGGACGAGGCCCTGGCCCGCTACGGCGAGGCCGCCCGTCCGTTCTTTGATGGCAACGCCTCTCCCTACTTCGACCAGTACGACCAGGTCTACGGCAACCGTGGCCTCTCGCACGAAACGCTGGCCGACGTGAGCGGGGGCACCGAGCGCACCCGGTACTTCGTCTCGGGGAGCTGGAAGCATGACGAGGGGATCGAGTTCGGCACCTATGCCGCCCGCCAGGGCCTCCGGCTGAACGTGGACCAGGACCTGGGCGGAGGCCTCGACCTCCGCGTATCGAGCGCCTTCGTGCGGAACGCCAACAACCGGGGGTGGAACAACAACTGCAACAACTTCGGATGCCACGGCTACGCCATGGCCTACATTCCGAGCTTTGTCGACTTCAACCGCAGGAACCCCGACGGGTCCTTTCCGAGCCCCACCGTGGGTCCGCAGTCGAACCCGGTGCAGCTCACCGAGCTCGGCGTGAACGAGGAGGAGACCCTTCGCTTCACCGGCGGCGTCACCATGGGGTGGGATGCATGGGCGACGGGCAACCAGCGGCTGAGGGTGGTGGCCGGCGGAGGGCTCGACACCTTCGACCAGCGAAATGATGTGTGGACGCCCAACGAGCTGTTCTTCGAGCGCCCGCAGGCCCTCCCCGGCGAGTCGGTGGAGAGCGGGGGCCGGAGCCTCTTCTACAACTGGAACCTGAACGCCGTCCACAGCTACTTCGCCGATGGCTGGTCCGCCAGCACTTCGGCCGGGGTCCAGTACGAGGACCGGCGTCTCAACACCTTCCGCATCCGGACGCAAAACCTCCTTCCGGGGCAGCGGAACGTGAACCAGGGCACGAACATCACGGCCGTGGAGAACCTGGAGGCCGAGCGCACCTTTGCCCTCTACGCCCAGGAGGAGATCCGTCTCCTCGCCGATCGCCTGCTGGTGCAGGCGGGGATCCGCGCCGAGCGGAGCAGCGTGAACGGCGACATCGACAAGTTCTACATCTTCCCCAAGGCCTCGGGATCGTATCGCTTCCCGGACCTTCTGGGCGACGACAGCGAGCTCAAGTTCCGCGTGGCCTACGGCGAAACGGGGAACCAGCCCATCTTCGGGCAGAAGTTCACGAACCTGGGCACGCCGCAGCTGGGTGGGCGCCAGGGCATCACCGTCTCCACCACCTCGGGCGCCCCCGACGTCGAGCCCGAGCGACTCCAGGAGTGGGAGGCGGGAATCGACGGCGAGATGAGGAACGGTCGCCTGAACTGGGAGCTCACCGGCTTCCGTCGTTCCACCACGAACCTGCTCCTCTCCCGCACCCCGGCGCCCTCGTCGGGCTTCACCTCGCAGGTCTTCAACGGCGGCGAGATCCGAAACCAGGGCGTCGAGGTGGCCGTGGGCTACGCGCCCATCCAGACCGCTACCACCACCTGGACCAACCGGGTCACTTTTACCCGCTACACCAGCGAAGTGGTTGACCTGGCAGGGCTTCCGGCCTTCTTCCCCGCGGGATCCGGCTTCGGCAACCTGGGGCGGACAAGGATCGAGGAAGGAAAGTCCATCACGCAGATCATCGGCTTCGGCCTGGCCGAAGACGGAACCCGGGACTCGCAGCTCCGGGAGCTTGGAAACAGCGCACCCGACTTCCGCATGGGCTTCTCCAGCGACCTCTTCCTGGGTCGACTGAGCCTGACCACCGTCCTGGACTGGCAGCAGGGCGGAAGCGTCATCAACCTGACCAAGTACCTGCAGGATGCGGCCCAGACCACCGCCGACTGGGGGGAACCGTCGTGGGAGGAACGCTACCAGCGGAACTTCCTGCGAGGCTCCATCGCTCCGTACATCGAGGATGCCACCTTCGTCAAGCTGCGTGAAGTGGGCGTGAACTACGAGTTCTCGCCGGAGCTGGTGGAGACCCTCCGCCTGGGGGCCCGGAGTGTCCGGGTCGGAATCACCGGCCGGAATCTCCTCATGTTCACCGAGTACAGCGGGCTCGACCCCGAGGTCTCGAACTTCGGCTCCCTGGCCATCCGGGGGAACCTGGACATTGCCCCGCACCCGCCTACGCGGAGCTTCTTCTTCAACCTGGCCGTGGGGTTCTGAGATGCGAAACCATCATGAAACGCGCGCCGGCCGCCGCGCACACGGCCGGACCGCCCTGCTGGGCGCCGGGCTCCTCCTCCTCGGGGGATGCGGTGACCTGGAGATCCTGAACACCAATGCCCCCACGGTGGAGACCCTCACGGGCAACCCCACCCGCGAGGTGCTGGCCCTTGCCGCCACCGGAATCTTTTCCGGGACATTCAACGACGTGGGAACCGAGATCCAGTTCTACGCCCTGTACGGGCGCGAGGGGTACAACCTGCTGGGGAACGACCCCCGCGAGACCGGGGAGCAGATCCGCGGCCCGGCGGATCCCACGGGGCGGAATGCGGCGATCTGGACGGGGCAGTACGGGGCGATCCGGACCATCAACACCTACCTGGAGGCCCTTCCCAACGCCACGGGACTCAGCACCGCCGAGGTTCGCGCCTCGCAGGGCTTCGCCAAGACCCTGAAGGCGTGGCACCTCCACCGCCTCGCGGTGCGCACGGGGCAGTTCGGGATCCCCATCGACGTGGACCGCCCCATTACGGCGGATCCTGCGCCCTTCGTGAGCTTTTCGGCGGCCATGGAGGCGGCTTCGAGCCTCATGAACGAAGCCCATGCCGACCTGCTGGCGGGAGGGGGATCCTTCCCCTTCGCCATGGCGCCGGGGTATGCCGGGTTCGGGACACCGGCCACGTTTGCCCAGTTCAACCGGGCACTGGCGTCGAAGATCCTGGTACACCGGGCCACCTTTGTCGGGTGCCAGCCCTGCTGGGAGCAGGCGGCGGCGGCCCTGGGGCAGTCATTCGTCACGGACCAGGGGCTCCCTGGTTCGCTGGCCACCGGGGTGCTCTACCAGTTCTCGAGCGCGGCAGGCGAGCCCGCCAACCCGGTGTCGGAGCCGCTGGCGAACCAGCGTCTCTGGGTGCACCCTTCCATCGTGACCGGGGCCCAGTTGCGGCCGAACGGAACCCCGGACCTGCGCCTCACCACGAAGGTGGCGGACGCGGGGAGGACGAACTCCATCGAGGGGCTCGTGGGCCAGTTCAAGCCGATTCTCTACAATCCGCCGGGGAATCCGGCGGCGGCCAACCCGGGCGCACCGATCCCCTGGATCGCCAACGAGGAACTCCTCCTCCTGCGGGCCGAAGTCCGTTGGAACACCGGCAATCGCCAGGGCGCCATCGACGACCTGAACCGGATCCGGGAGCACGCCGGAGGGCTCGCGCCCGCCGCGCTCACGGCAGGGAGCTCCAACGATGCCTTCGTTACGGAACTCCTCTACAACCGGCTCTACTCGCTGATGTGGGCGCAGGGAACGCGGTGGATCGATGCCCGGCGCTATGACCGGCTGAACACCATCCCCATCGACCGGCCGGGGGACACGGTTTTCCCCAGCATGATCGTGCCGGCCAACGAGTGCGTGGCCCGGGGGCTGGGCGCCCCCTGCTCGCCGCTCTGATCCACGCGGCATCCAGCACGCAGCATCGAAAGGACGGCCCGGCCCGGGGAAGCTTCCCGGGCCGGGCCTCGTCGTGCGGGACCTCCTGGGGTCGGCGCCAGAGCCTCGAAGACCTCGTCGGCAGGGGCCGCCACCGGAAACCGCAATGTCAGGTGGGAGGCGCCGTCCCTACCGCTGCAGCCGCGCCAGTTCCACCTCGGCGGCGATCCGTCCGAACCCGGGCCACCAGGGGTCCGATGCCAGCTCCCTCAGGAGAACTTCCGCCCCCGCCGTGTCGCCCCGGGCCAGGCGGAGGTTGGCGATCCCGAAGCCCACGGTTTCGAGGCGGTAGGGTCCGTCGGGACGGATGTCCAGAAGCTCTTCCTCGGTCTTCTCGCCCCGGTAGAGGAGGAGGTTGTGGTGGTAGGCCACGTTGGTGCCCACCTCGAGATCCGCGGGGAGCGCCTGGAAAAGCGCCTCGGCCTCCGCCTCCCGATCCGCCCGAAGAAGGGCCCGAACGGCCCACTCGGTCATGGCCACCAGGGATTCGGGATCGTCGGCGTTGGCACTGCAGTTCCGGGACCCCGGAAGGTCGACCCCCGCACCGGCCTCCCCTGCCTGCGCGAGACACCGGAGGTAGGCGTCCGCCGCCTCGCTGAACCGTCCGGCCAGGAAGAAGGCGAGCCCCAGGTGATAGGCCACGTCCCAGTCCCGGGGGGCCAGCTCCCGCGCCCGTTCCAGGTCGCGAATCCCGGCCTCGAAGTCCCGGACCGAAAGGTACCGGTGCCCTCGAAACCGCCAGGGGCGCCAGTCGTCGGGGGCGACCTCCATGGCCCGGGTGTAGAAGGCCATCTCCTGCCGGTACTGCCAGGCATTGCGGCGCACCCGCCCCGCCGCGACCAGGAGGTCCACGTTCTCCGGGTCGGCCCGAAGCGCGGCGTCGGCCGCCGCCATGGCCGCCACCGTGGCGGAATCCGGCGCATCCATGGCAAACAGATCCTCGCCCAGGAGGGAGACGGCCTGGGATTCGGCCCTGGCGTCTTCCTCCATCACCTCGGCGAGCCACGCGGGGAGGCCCGGCTGAGCGGCGGCGCGAGCGTCGAGGTCCTCCTCGGCCGGCGGATCGGAGCAGGCCGAAAGGAGGAGGGCGGCCAGGACGGCGGCCGCGGGCGACAGGGACCGGGGACGCCCCGGGCGCCCGACGTGAACAGGGATCATGGCAGCGGCTCCTCTGCAGAACGGTGGGTCAGGGGTTCCCGGGACCCTCGGCCAGCGTCACCGCGTAGTCGAAGATGTGAAGGAGGCCGGGTTCCGAGGCCCACATCCCGGCATGATCGTGGCCCACCCGGGGGACGAAGGCGATGCGGTGGGCATGGTTCCCGGGGCCGTAGAGGTGGTTCACGTAGTTGAAGTAGGTGATGCCCCGGTCCAGCCGGTGGAAGCCCTGCATCATGGCCGAGCAACCCCGGGCGAGCTGGGAATCCTCCGGGTTGCTGTCATCCATTCCATGGAGGTAGATCACGTCCCGATCGCGGTAGCGCGCCTGCATGGAGGCCGCTCCCGCCGCGTGCATGTACCCCCAGTCGTCCAGGGACTCGAGGCCGGCGCCGTAATCATTCCATCCGGGGCAGGTCTCGGTCTCGTCGGCGCCGGGGACCCGGAAGGTCTGCCGGGTCCGATCCGACAGATCCACCCGCTCGCCCGTGAGGTAGGTGTGGGTCGAGGGCTGCCCCACCACGTAGCGGACGTGGACGCCTCGGGGGCGGGCCACCTCGTCCTCGAAGGGACTCGCCATGGCGAAGCGGTTCATGAACTGCCCGCCCCCCGAGTGGCCGGCAAGGACCACGATCTCGAGGTTCGGGAAAAGGTCCGGGCGGAGGAGGTCCGCCAGGAACCAGTCAAAGAGCTCGAAGGAGCTGATGGAGCCCACCCGGGGGTGGCGCTCCGAGCTGCCGGATTCGCCGCCCCAGAAGCGGTCGCTGCTCGTGTTCCAGAAGATGTCGGTGGCACCGAGGTCCCGATCGTCGGCAAAGGCCCGGGTCATGAGCTTGGGCCCGATGATGAGCGTTTCGTCCAGGGCTCCCGGCACGCGCTCGGCGGCCGCCACCATGTTCCGGTAGTAGGTGGTGGCGTTGGTGGCCACGCCATGGATGGAGAAGACGATGCGCCGGATCTCGGGATTCGGACGGTCCACCGGGAGGTTCGAGCAGAAGGGGAGGCTGAGGACGCCGCCGTCCACCTCCACGTGGTACCGCTCCGGGCAGATGTCGGTCTGGGCCGCTGCCGGCGAGGCGAAGGCGGGAAGCAGGCCGAGCGGCGGCGCCAGGACGAAGCCCAGGACCAGGGCCAGGGGGGAAGCGAAGGAAGAACGAAGCATCCGGATCTCTCCGTGCGGTGCGGCAGCAGGGCCGCCCCCGGGGGTAGTGGGCCTCCGTGCGGGCCCGTCCAGCGTTGTCGGGAACGAAGAGATTCTTGGGCGGAGGCGGGGCGAAGGCAAGAGGCGGGAGGGGCAAGGGCAGGAGGCCCAAGCGCAGGCCACGCTCTTCCTGTTACCCGACCGTCACGCTCCCGTGATCCCGGGCATCCAGCTTGAAGGGTTGATCCTGCCTTCCCTTCCGGAGAGTCTGCCGTGCGCCCTTCCCCCTTGCGTCCCGCCCCCACCGGATCCTTCCCCACCGGATCCGTCCCCACCGGAACATGGACCCGCACCTGGGTGCCGCTCCTGGCCGTCACCTTCTTCCTCTCCGCCTGTGGGGTCGGCCCGGACGATTCGGGGGAGAGGTCCGGCAGCGCGGCCACAGCCGCAGCGCTGGCCGACCTTCCAGCCTGCGGCTCCCTCCCGGACCCCACCCCTGGGTCCTGCGTCTTCGCCACCACCGGCTTCTACACGAGCAAGGAGCCCTACGCTCCCCGCCAGGCTCCGGACGACTACGAGCCCGTGCCGGAGGGGTTCACCCTTGTGAGCGTGCAGCACGTGGCCCGCCACGGCTCCCGCGCGCTCTCGAGCCCCGACGACGACGACCTCATGCGACAGCTCTGGGAGGCGGCCCGGGACGAAGGCGCCCTCACACCCCTGGGGGAAGGGCTGGGTCCCGTTCTGGAGGACGTGATCCGCGTCCATGCGCAGGTGGGCTACGGGAGGACAAGCCGCCTGGGTGAGATGGAGCACGAGGCCACCGCTGCCCGGCTCCTGGAGCGGCATCCCGTCTTCTTCGACTCCCTTGTCGCCCGGGGGCACCGCATCGACGTGTACCACTCGGGGCGGGAGCGGGCCGACGAGAGCGGCGAGGCCTTCGTCCGGGGGCTCGTTGCCGGACGGCCGGCGCTGGCCGGCCTCGTGGATCCGGGAGAGGCCTCCATGGAGACCCTCTACTTCAACGAGGCGGAAGGCTCCGAAGGGTACCAGGCGTACAGCGACAACGACCCCCGGATGCTGGCCGCCGTGGAGGCCATCGAGGAGGATCCGCGCACCCGCCAGATGGCCCGCCTCATGCTTCGTCAGCTCTTCGCCGACGACTTCGTGCAGCGGCTGGCCGACGGGGCCTACGAATTCCGGGCGGCGGCCGACCCCGATGACCGGATCCGTGACGAACTGGACGCTGCCGAAGCCTTCTACGGCCTCTACAGCATTGCCGCGGGGCTCACCGAGGAGGCCAACTGGGCCTTCGGGCGCTTCATGCACCCCGAGGCGGTGGCCTGGTTCGCCTACGTGGACGATGCCGGGTCCTTCTACGACCGGGGCCCGGGCTTCGCCGACGAGGACATCACCTTTGCCGGCGCCCGCGCCCTCGCCGCCGACATGGTCCAGCGGATCGAGCAGGTGCTGGCCGGAGCGTCCACCGTCCCCGTGACCGTCCGGTTCAGCCATGCCCAGGCCCTCATGCCCCTCGCCGCCTGGCTCGGCATCGAGGGCGCAGCCGAGGGGGCCGAGCCCGGGGTTCTCTACACCTACGAGAACAGCGCGTGGCGTTCCGAACTCGTCTCCCCCATGGCGGCCAACGTGCAGTGGGACGTGGTCCGAAACGCCGAGGGGGTGGTCCTGGTCCGGATGCTCCACCAGGAAGGCGAGGTGGGCTTCGCCGCCCCATGCCGGCCCTGGCAGGAGGGGAGCTTCTTCTACGAGTTCGACGAACTGCGGCGCTGCTACGGCCTGTAGCCCGCAGCGTGCCGGGGGTGCGGCGCTGCACCCCCGGCGAGCTGCGGCCGGCCTCGCTTCAGTTCTGCCCGAAGCGGTCCAGCTCCATGACCCGGCTCCAGGCCGCCACGAAGTGACGCACGAAGGTCTCGTTCGCGTCGTCCTGGCCGTAGACCTCGGCAATGGCCCGAAGCTCCGAGTTCGACCCGAAGATCAGGTCGGCCCGGGTCGCGGTCCACCGGAGGTCGCCCGTGGCGCGGTCCCGACCCTCGAAGAGATCCTCCGCCTCCGAGGTGGGCTTCCAGGTCGTGCCCATGTCCAGCAGGTGCACGAAGAAGTCGTTGGTGAGGACCCCGGGGCGGTCGGTAAAGACCCCGTGGGACGCCTGACGATGGTTGGCCCCCAGCACCCGCATCCCGCCCACCAGCACCGCCATCTCGGGCGCCGTGAGCGTCAGGAGCTGCGCCTTGTCCACCAGCAGCTCCTCCTCGGATACGGTATAGCTCCCCTTCCGGTAGTTCCGGAACCCGTCGGCGATGGGCTCCAGCACCTCGAAGGACTCGGCGTCGGTCTGTTCTGCCGAGGCGTCCATCCGGCCGGGGCGGAAGGGCACCTCGACCTGCACCCCGGCCTGCGCCGCCGCCGCCTCCACCGCCGCGCATCCCCCGAGCACGATCAGGTCGGCCAGCGAGACCCGCTTGCCGCCGGTCTGGGCCTCGTTGAACGCGCGCTGGACGGTTTCGAGGATCTCCAGCGCCCGGGTGAGGCGAGCCGGCTCGTTCACCGCCCAGTCCTTCTGCGGAGCCAGGCGGATGCGGGCACCGTTGGCCCCGCCCCGCTTGTCGGAGTTCCGGAAGGTGGAGGCCGAGGCCCAGGCCGTGCTCACGAGCTGCGACAGCGGAAGCCCGGAGGCGAGGAGCTTCCCCTTGAGGGCCGCGATGTCCTCGGCGTCGATGAGCTCGTGGTTCACCGCGGGGATGGGATCCTGCCAGATCAGGTCCTCGGCGGGAACCAGGGGGCCCAGGTAGCGGTCCCGCGGGCCCATGTCCCGGTGGGTGAGCTTGTACCATGCGCGGGCGAAGGCGTCGGCCAGCTGCTCCGGGTTCTCGTGGAAGCGCCTGGAGATCGGCAGGTAGACGGGATCCTCGCGAAGGGCGAGGTCGGTGGTGGCCATCATGGGTGCGTGGCGCGTCGCCGGGTCGTGGGCGTCGGGCACGAGCTCCGAGGCTGCCGGATCCGTCGGGGTCCACTGCCACGCCCCGGCCGGGCTCTTCGTCAGCTCCCACTCGAAGCCGAAAAGGGTGTCGAAGTAGCCCGTGTCCCACTGGGTGGGGTTCGGCGTCCAGGCGCCCTCGAGACCGCTGGTGATGGCGTGCACGCCCCTTCCGGTCTCGAACCGGCTGGTCCAGCCGAGCCCCTGCTCGGCCATGGTCGCGCCTTCGGGCTCGGGCCCGAGCAGCGCCGCATCCCCGGCGCCGTGGCACTTCCCGAAGGTGTGCCCCCCGGCAATGAGGGCCACGGTCTCTTCGTCGTTCATGGCCATGCGGGCAAAGGTCTCGCGAATGTCATGGGCCGCCGCCAGGGGATCGGGCTTCCCGTTGGGCCCCTCGGGGTTCACGTAGATGAGCCCCATCTGCACGGCGGCGAGGGGGTTCTCCAGCTCCCGCTCCCCGGCGTAGCGCCGGTCACCCAGCCACTCGGCCTCGGTGCCCCAGTAGATGTCCTCCTCGGGCTCCCACAGGTCCTCGCGGCCGCCGGCAAACCCGAAGGGCTCAAGCCCCATGGATTCGATGGCGCAGTTCCCGGTGAAGATCATGAGGTCGGCCCAGGAGATGCGGTTCCCGTACTTCTTCTTGATGGGCCAGAGGAGCCGGCGGGCCTTGTCCAGGTTCCCGTTGTCGGGCCAGCTGTTCAAGGGGGCGAACCGGAGCGTCCCCGACCCGGCACCGCCGCGCCCGTCGGCGGTGCGGTAGGTCCCGGCGCTGTGCCAGGCCATGCGGACAAAGAAGGGGCCGTAGTGGCCCCAGTCCGCCGGCCACCAGTCCTGGGAATCGGTCATGAGTTCCATGAGGTCCTTCCGGAGCGCCTTCAGGTCCAGCTTCGCGAACGCCTCCGGGTAGCTGAAGCCGGGATCCATGGGATTCGACCGCAAGGAATGCTGCCGGAGGATCCCCAGGTTCAGCTGGTTGGGCCACCAGTCCCGGTTCGACCTCGCACCGGCCATCCGCGTCATGGTTCCCCCGTGCATCACCGGGCACTTGCCACCGTTTCCTCCGTTGCCAC
>SKNW01000074.1 GCA_007120305.1 Gemmatimonadota bacterium
ACGAGATCTACCGCGCCATCCATGCGGAGACGACGCGGGTCCTGGAAGCTGATGGGTTCTATGTGGTCCTCTACGACCGGTCCGGAGACGAGGCCAGGGTTGTCTACTGGGCCGATGGCGGAGAGGGACGACAGAGCCAGATCCCCTTCCGGGGCTCGGAAAGCGAGGTTCTCCGAACCGGACAGCCGGTGCTCATCACCGATCGCCTGGCGGACCGCTCTCTCCTCACCCTGGGTGAGGACAACTCCGTCCCCACGAGGTCTGCCGTCTCGGCCCCCCTTCGGGAGGGAGACGAGGTCGTGGGCTCCATCAGCGTGCAGAACTACCGGGCCCGTGCATTCGGCGAGGAGGAGCTTGAGCTGCTGCAGGGCATCGCCGACGTGGCCTCCGTCGCCATCGTCAATGCCCGGCATGTGACCGAACTGGAGCGGCGGCAGCGCGAGGCGGAGCGAATGGTGGAGATCGCCAGGGCGCTTCTGGCGTCCCTCGACGATCGTGACGTTCTCCGGCGAATCGTGGACGCCGCCCTGGAACTCCTGGGGGCCGACGGCGCCGTGGTCTGGCTCCTCGAAGAAGACGGAGCTCGGGTCGGAGCCTCAGGCGGGAAGGTCGCCCCCTCCGAAGGGTCGCTCTTCCCCCTGCAGGGGGACCTGATCCGGCTTGTCATGGAAGAGAGGGAGTCGGTCATCATCGACGAAGTGGCGACGTCCCGACTCCTGCCTCCCGCCACGCGGCGAAGAATCCTGGCCCAGAGCGCCATTGTCGTGCCGCTGGTGGCGGGGGAGCGGGCCATGGGGGCACTCTCGGTGGGGTCGGCGGAAGCCCGGGCCTTCACGCCCGACGAAGCCAGGGTCCTTCAGCGACTGGCGGGGCACGCGGCGCTGGCGATGGAAAATGCCCGGCTGCACGCCCGGCTTCGCGCACTCTCTCTGACAGATCCCCTCACGAACCTCCCGAACCGTCGTCATCTCGAGATGCACCTGGCCCAGGAGTTCGCCGCGGCACAGCGCGGGCGTCCCCTGGCCCTGGTTCTGTTCGACCTGGACTACTTCAAGCACTACAACGATACCCTTGGGCACGTGGCCGGTGACGATGGCCTGCGGGCCACGGCCGAGATCCTCACGGGAGAGACGCGCGCCATGAACCTGGTGGCCCGCTACGGCGGCGACGAATTCGTGGCCGTGCTGAGCGACACGACCGTGGAGGGCGCCGAGCGCCATGCTCAGCGGGTGGCCATCCGAATGGAGAAGCATCCGGTGATCGGCCCCCTGGGTCTGACCATGACGTCGGGAGTGGCCGAGTTCCAGGATCACATGGAAACGGTGGAGGACATGCTTCGGGCTGCCGACGAGGACCTCTACCGCAACAAGACCCGCCGACCCAAGGGCCATGGAGGCAGGGGAACGGCAGGCGAGGGACCCCACGCATGAGCGCCAGGCGCGACGCGAACTTCGTCTCCACCCTCCTCACAGCGGCGGAAGCCCTGGCAGAAGCGGCCGGAGACCTCACCCTTCGCTACTTCGGCGGCCGGGTTCCCGACGAAGCCAAGGACGACGGATCCCCCGTGACTCGGGCCGACCGGGAGGCCGAGGCCCTCCTGCGGGCCGCAATCCTCGAGAGGTTCCCAACGCATGGGATCCTTGGAGAGGAGTACGGCGAGCATCCCGGCACGGATCCGGTACGCTGGATCGTGGACCCCATCGACGGTACCCGCTCGTTCATGAGGGGAGTCCCACTCTACGGCGTCCTCATCGGCATCGAGGTTGAAGGCGAACCCGTGGTGGGGGTTGCCCATTTCCCGGCGCTCCGGGAGATGGTTTCGGCCGGTACGGGACTGGGCTGCCGGTGGAATGGACGCAGGGCCCAGGTCAACGACACCGCGGACCTGGTCCGCTCGGTGGTGCTCACGTCGGACTCGGAAATGAGCCGGACCAGCGCCCGCTGCCCGGGGTGGACCGGGCTGCTGGGAGAGATCGACTACCTCAGAAGCTGGGGAGACGCTTACGGTCATGCCCTTGTGGCCACGGGCCGCGCCGAGATCATGGTGGATGCGGTCCTCTCCCCCTGGGACGCGGCCCCGCTGGTCCCCATTCTCACGGAGGCGGGAGGCCGCTTCACGGACCTGGAAGGGCGGTCGGGAATCCACGGCGGCTCAGGGGTTTCCACCAACGGTGTACTTCACGAACGGGTTCTCGAGCTTCTTCGCACAGCTGGCTCGCACGGAGCGTCAGGAACGTTCGGAGCCGCCGGCTGAGGCCGACGTCTTCACGGACCGCGTGAGGGACCGGCGTACCTCACCGGCGTCACCCACCGGCTTGCGGCTGGGGCTGGCACCCCGGTGCTGCGGAAAGGGCCCGCATCCCCCCTCGGGATGCGGGCCCTTCGCTTTTCTTCCCGCAACGGGTCGATCAGACGGGAACGCCCTCGTGATGGGTCTCCCGCTCCAGCATCTCGGGTTCGGGCTTGGGCTGCCAGAGCTGGATCACCGGGAAGGTGGAGAGGAACCACCGGATCGAGAAGGCAAAGAGCCCCAGAAAGCCCAGGCCGATGAGCGGCTCCCAGAACGTGATCGTGGGAGTCCCTTCGATGTGCAGGGAGGGGGCGATGAGGAGCCACCGCTCAAGCCAGAGCCCGATCATGGCGATCACGACGACCGAGCCCAGGTAGGTGGGATTCAGCTTGGCCTTGCGCCCCATGAGGAGAATGAAGGGCGCCGCGAAGCAGAGGCCGATGGCCAGCATGGAGAGGGGTCCCCACTCCGGCGTGGACCGATGGATGTACCAGGCCTGCTCCCACGGGAGCTTCCCGTACCACTGGACGATGTACTGCGACCAGAAGAGGTACGCCCAGAAGATGGAGAAGGCGAAGACGAGCTTCCCGAGATCGTGCTGCTGCTGCGGCCCCATGTGCTCGTCGAAGTAGGGGTCCTTCCGCTTCAGGAGCACCATGATGAGGGCGGTGATGGCGATGGCGCCCCAGAACGCCGCCATGAAATACCACACGGGAAAGAGCGTCGAGAACCAGTGCGGCTCCAGGGTCATGGCGAAATCGATGACCAGGAAACTCATGACCAGCGCGTACACCAGGACAAGGGCCGGAGCGAGCACCTTGAGCTTCTGCCAGCTCCGCGCCTCCTCTGCGTCCTGCCCCAGCCAGTTGCCGGAGAGGCGCTCACGCCAGCTGGCCCGGCCGGCCACGCCCCCCTCCGCCCCCGCCCTCTCCGGCGCCATGTCGGGCCGCAGCGCCCAGTACATGAAGATCAGGCTCATGGTGAAGAGGACCAGGGGCCCGACGAGCGTCCGGGTGATGAGGAAGGGGATGTTCAGGTAGGCGGCCTTGAGCTGGACGATCTCGTCGTACTCCATCTTCTCGATCCACGGGAAGTAGCTTTCCCGAAGGCCGAGCAGGGGGAGCATGAGGATGTACGCCAGGGGGAGGAAGGCGCCCAGCGAGAGCGAGATCCGCCGAACTGACCAGTTCCACTTCGCCTTGGTGATGACGGTGGCGGCGCAGAAGATGAGGCCGGCCGCGGAGATCCCGGTGAAGAAGAGCCAGTTGGCGACGTAGGCCTGCCACGCGCGGTCCGCATCCACCCCGAGGAGGGCCAGGAAGGCCACGGCCCCGACGGCCACGAACGCAGCCAGGAGAAAGGTGGTCCCCTTGGCCGGGGTCAGGTACCGGGCCTCGATCCTTTCGGGCACAAGGATGTCATGCATCGGGCGCGTCTCCGTCGGCCGTCGAGGCGGCATTGTCGGCAGGAGCCGTCCCCGCCCCGGCCTGGGCAGGGAGCATCCCCTGGAGCTGGCGGACGTAGTTCACCAGGTGCCAGCGATCGAAGTGGGAAATCTGGTGACCGTAGGCGGGCATGGCGCCCCGACCCACGCGGATGATGGAATAGAGGTAGGCATCCGTGTAGGCCATCGACTCGTCGGCAATGATCGAGCGGTTGGGCACTCCGGCGGAGACCACGGAGCCGCCCCCGGCGCCGGATGCGGCGTGGCAGGGAACGCAGGCCCGATTGTAGAGTTCCTCACCCCGAACCAGGGACCCGGCGTCGGCAGGCACCGGGTTCGGAAAGCCGGCCACGTCGGGATACGCCGTGGGGTCTTCCGTCGCCATGAGCACCATCAGGGGGGTGATGGGCACGGGCATGGCCACACCGTCGGACTGGTTCATCCCGTACTCGCCCGGCGCAGTCGGGAAGTTCCCCGAGGCGAAAGGGACCGCCCCCTCGGGGGGGAGCTGCGGGTTCTGATAGGCCAGGATGGAAGGCTGATCCCGCATGGAACGGCCGAAGATGGAGACCAGGAGGTCATCCATGGGCGTGCAGCCGGCCCCGGTGAGGGCCACGAGGGTGAGGGCGAACCAGCTCCGGGGTCGCACGTGTCGTACTCCTTGCTCAGCCATGGGCCTCAGCCTCCGGATCATCCTGGAGTCGAGCCGGCGCATGGGCCTCGAGAATCTGCCTGGCCTCGTCGAACCGTTCGGGGGCGGCGGTGACGTACACGCCGAACCGCCCGCTGCTGAACTCCGGATCGTAGACCACCTGGGAACGGATATCCGGGATGCGCATGTTCCAGAACACGCCCACCACGGTGAAGAGGGCACCGAAGAGGATCGTCATCTCGAAGGTGGGGATGACGAAGGCCGGAATGGAGAGGATGGGCTTGCCCCCGGTCACCAGCGGCCAGTCCATGGCCGTGAAGGTGGTGAAGGCCAGCCCCGTGGCCATCCCCGTCAGACCCCCCACCAGGGTGAAGAGCCGCACGGGGCTGTTCCCGTACCCCAGGGCGTGTTCGATGTGGTGTTCGGGGAACGGGGCAAACGCCGTGATCTCGTCGAACCCCTGCGCCTTCAGCTGCTTGATGGAGTCCACGGTGGAATCCAGGTATTCGAAGGACGCCAGGACTCCCTTGCGGGCGGTGCTCATCGGGCCACCTCCTCCTGCTTCGACTTGGGCCGCATGGGCGGCGGAAGGACTTCCTTGAGCTCAGCCAGGGCCACCGGGGGAAGCAGGCGGATGAAGAGCAGGAACCAGAAGAAGAACCAGCCGAAGGTTCCGACGACGATCCCCATCTCGGTGACGGAGGGGCGGTAGACGCCCCAGGCGAAGGGGATGTACTCGGTGGAAAGGGAGGTGACGATGATCACGTACCGCTCGAACCACATCCCGATGTTGACGAAGATCGTCAGCACGAAGAGGGCGGCGATGGAGTGACGGACCCGCTTGAACCAGAGCATGATGGGGACGATGCCGTTGCAGATCAGCATGATCCAGGTGGCCCACCAGTAGTGTCCGAAGAGGCGTTCCCAGAAGACGCGGCGTTCCGGATCCTCCCCGGAGTACCAGGCCATGAAGAACTCGTTCAGGTAGGCATAGAACACGATCAGACCGGTGACCAGGATCAGCTTGGCCATGGCATCGAAATGCCGGACCGTCAGGTACTTCTCGAGGCCGAAGATCTTCCGGATCGGGATCATGAGGGTGATCACCATGGCCACCCCGGAGAAGATGGCGCCGGCCACGAAGTAGGGCGCGAAGATCGTGGCGTGCCACCCCGGAACGATGGACATGGCGAAGTCCCACGACACCACCGAGTGCACCGAGAGCACCAGGGGGGTGGCCAGGGCGGCCAGGAAGAGGTAGGCCTTCCCGAAGTGGTGCCACTGGCGGTCCGTCCCACGCCATCCGAAGGAGGTGAGGGTGTAGAACGTCTTCCGGAGGGTCCCCGGCTTCGACTGATCCCGGGCGGCCGCGATGTCGGGGATCAGCCCAAGCAGGAAGAAGAGCGACGAGACGGTGAAGTAGGTCGTGACGGCGAACACGTCCCACACCAGCGGGGACCGGAAGTTCGGCCAGAGCATCCGCTGGTTGGCATAGGGGAAGAGCCAGTACGCGTGCCAGGCGCGCCCCAGGTGAATCAGCGGATACAGCCCCGCGGTCATCACCGCGAAGACGGTCATGGCCTCCGCCGCGCGGTAGATGGACTGACGCCACCGGGCACGGAAGAGGAAGAGAATGGCCGAAATGAGCGTCCCCGAGTGGGCGATACCCACCCAGAACACGAACGTCGTGATGTAGGCGCCCCAGCCCACCGGGGTGTTCAGCCCGGAGAGGCCGATCCCGTTGATGAGCTGGTTCCCCCAGGAAAAGGCCAGGAGCCCGATGCCGGCCACGGAGAGACCGAGCAGGATCCACCACCACTTCCCCGGTCGGGAAAGCATCGCGAGGATGTCGGTGTTGACCTCAGTGTAGGAGCGGACGTCCGGGTGGGTCGCCGCTCCCCTGTCGACGTTGTCGGTTGCCGTCGCCATTAGACGTGGATGTCCTTGACGGGGTGGAAGGTCACCTTCCGCAGGTAATTCACGGCCGGCTGGGTGTTGATGAGCACATCAAGTACCCGGTATGTGCGATCGTTCTGCGACACCTGGGCGACCCGGGACTCGGGATCGCGAATGTTTCCGAAGACGATGGCCTCGGCCGGGCAGCTCTGCTGGCAGGCCGGCACCACCTCGCCTTCGCGGAGGTCACGGCGCTCGGCCGTGGCCCGGTTCTCGGCTCCCCGGATCCGCTGGACGCAGAAGGAGCACTTCTCCATGACGCCCTCGGCGCGGACCGTGACGTCGGGGTTGTACTGCCAGTTGAGGGGCTCGGGCACGTCGGAGTACCCGTACCAGTTGAAGACCCGCACCTTGTAGGGGCAGTTGTTGGCGCAGTACCGCGTCCCCACGCACCGGTTGTAGATCTGGCCGTTGAGGCCGTCCGGCGTGTGGTACGCCGCATACACCGGGCAGACCGGCTCGCAGGGCGCGTTTCCGCAGTGCTGGCAGAGCATGGGGAGGAAGCGGATGTCGACCGGTCCCGGCTGGGCTGCATCCACCGTTTCGTAGTAGCGCTCCAGGCGGATCCAGTGGAGGTCCCGCCCCATCATGATCTGGTCCTCGCCCACGACCGCGATGTTGTTCTCCGACTGGCAGGCCGTGATGCAGGCCGAGCACCCGGTGCACTTGTCCAGGTCGATGGCCATGGCCCAGCGGGCATTGTTCGCCGGGTCGTAGTCGCCGTAGCGCGCGCCCTCCAGTGGGTAGTCCTCGGGACGCCCTTCGGTGGGCACCGGTACGAAGCCCCCCATCCCCTGGAACTCGCGAAGCTGCCCGTAGTCGCCGTAATCGTCACCGTGCAGCTCGCCGATCAACCCCAGCTCGACGGCCGGCGTAATGGGACGATCGAAGGTCTGCGACTGGCCCTCGATGGAAGCGAGCCGCCGGTGACGACCGGTGGGTTCCACCGTGACCCGGGTGGCCAGGTGAACCAGCGCCCCGGAAGCCTGCTCGGCCTCGGCCGGAAGGAGCGCCATGGGGTTCACCCCCCGCCCGTCGGCCCAGCGTCCGGTGTTCTCGTGACCGCCACCCATGGCGATGGCCACGGTGTCGGCCCGGATGCCGGGGTAGGTCCAGACCGGAAGCTCGACCTCGCCGTGGGGAGAGGCCACCCGAACGATCTCGCCCTTTCGGAAACCACGCTCCCGCGCCGTGTCGGGATGCATCTCGACCCAGGAGTGCCAGGTGATCTTCGCCACCGGGTCCGGGAGTTCCTGCAGCCAGGTGCGGTTCGCGCCCCTGCCGTCTCCAAATCGGGACGACGGGTGGACCACGAGGGTCAGGCCATCGGCCTCGCCGTCGAGAAGAGGGGCGTCAAAGGCGAGGGCCCGATCCGGGGGCTGGAGCGCGGGCTCGGAGGCCGCCGGGGCCCCCATTTCCACGACGCCGGTCCGGAGGACTTCTCGCCAGAACTCGGAGAAGCTCGCTCCGGGGGTGCCGGCGGCGGCATGACGCTCACTCCAGCGATTCCGGAGGTAGTCATGGAAGGTCTCGGCCCCGAAATCGGCCCCGAGGGCCCGGGCGACCCCGAGGAGCATGTCGCCGGCGCCACGGGACTCGAAGTGGGGCACCGGGCGCATGGCTGGCTGCTGGATGGCCCAGAGGCCCGGCCGGGGGCTCGAATCCCCCCAGGTCTCCAGGGGATGCCGCTCCGGGAGGACCAGGTCGGCCAGAGCGGCCGTCTCGTTCATCCCCGGCGTGATGACCACCTTGAACCCGACCTGCCCCATGGCCTCGACGAACCCCGAGGCCGTGGGAAGCGTGTACGCAGGGTTGGTCCCGTGGACCACCAGGGCCCGGATGGCGCCGCCGGACATCTGCCCGATGGCCTCGGCCACGTCGGCATACGGGGTGGAGGGGATGCCACTCACCGGAGCCGCGAAGCGGACAGTGCTCCCCACGGCTCCGGAGACCGCGTTCAGAACGAGCACGGCAAGATTCGCCGCCGTGGCGTTCCGATGCTGACCCGCCACGCCCGGCCCCAGAACCAGGGGCGAGGAGGCGGCGGCCAGGTGGTCGGCCAGTTCCTCGAGCGATCCGGCAGGGATCCCGGCGGCCTCGGCGGCCCCGGCCACGTCATACGCGGCCAGAAGGTCCGAGTAGGGTCCGGCGTTGCCCCCTCGGCGCGCCACCGCTCCGGCCAGCGCCAGGGCCACGACGCCTTCCGAACCGGGACGGATGGGGTACCACTCGTCGGCGTTCTGCCCGGTGAGGGAGAGGCGGGAGCCGAGGAAGACGAAGCGGGCCTTGGACCCGTCGTCGGAGACCCCCGAGGACCGTGCGAAGCCGCGGGACTGCTCCACGGGCGAGCCCCACGTCTCGAGGAAGTCGGCCCCGAACGACACGATGAGGTCGGCCGCCTCGAAGTCGAAGGTGGGGACCTCGTCACGCCCAAAGGCGATGCGGGCTGCTTCCCGGAGGGGTGCCTCCGAAAGGGCCTCGTACGCCACGCGGCGTCCCCCCACGGCCTCGGCTACCCGGTCCATGAGTTCGCCCAGCGTCGGTCCCGTGTGCCCCGAAAGGAGGAGGGTGGCAGCGCCGGCGCTCCCCAGTTCGCTGGCCAGAAGTGCCTCGGCATCCGCCCAGGAGATGGGCTCGAACCCGTCTCCACTGCGCCGCATGGGCTGCTTCAGGCGATCGGGATCGTAGAGCCCCTGGAGGGCGGAATGACCCCGCGCGCAGAGCGCACCGCCGGAGACGGGGTGATTCGGATTCCCCTCGAGCTTGACCGCCCGGCCTTCCATGGTCTTCACCCACACGCCACACCCTGCGGAGCATTCGCCGCATGCCGTGGCGTACCAGGTCGCCACGCCGGGGGTGATCTCCTCGGGGGGGACCACGTAGGGAATGAGCTTGTTCACCTTGTCGGTGGAGCAGCCCACCAGTCCGGCCCCGGCGCCGGTCACGCCGAGAACCTTCAGGAAATCACGCCGCTTGATGCCATCACTCATGGAGTATCTCTCGATCTTCCGTTGTCCGGATCAGGTTCCGGCACGCGGACGGCCCGAAGGAGCGGAGGCGCCCTTCGAGCCGTTCAGCATGATCAGTAGTGGCAGACGGTGCAGTCCCTCGACGCACCCATCTCCAGGTGGCAGGTAAGGCACCATCCCATGGTGAGGGGCTGCTGCACCTGCTGAATCACACCCATCTCCTGCACCTGCCCGTGACAGGCCGTGCAGTCCACACCGGCAGAGATGTGGCGCATGTGGGGGAACTGCACGTGGTCCGCGACCTTGTAGATCCGGTTCCACGGAATGGGCTCACCCCGGTCCCAGAACCCGCGCACCTTGAGGATCTCGGGCGACGGGCCCCCGTCCGGACCCTGCCCCGCCACGTACGCGTGGCACCCCATGCACGAGGAAACCGGGGGAATCCCGGCGCTGGGAGAGCGCTCTGCCGAGAAGTGGCAGTACATGCACTCGATCTGGTACTGGCCCGCCTCGGCCCCGGCGTGAACGTTGTGGGGAAAGGCCACCGGCTGACCCTCGGGGCCATAGGCGACCTCGGTACCGGGAGCGGTCGCGTCGTCGCCTCGAGCCTGGACGAAGGCCACCGTGACGAAGGCCACGGCAAGCACGGCCACGGCGAGAACCCATTGCTTCTTGATCACCGGCAATTCTCGATCGGGGGGCATTTCGGGAGCGTGGGACGCTTCCGGGTTGGAGCGGGGGGAACTTACCCGCGTTCGGGAGTTCCTGTCAACGGATCGCCCCGGCCCTCCGCCTGCCGTCGGAGGGAAAGGGGGGGAAGCCACGGGCGCGGAACTCCGATCGCGCCCAGAACCCTTGAGAATCGGGCAGGTTCCCTCCGCCGGGGTCGTCCGGGGTCGTCCGGGCTCACGCCCGTTGTTCTACCCTCCCTCCCCCCCCACATTTGGAGGATGAGCCCTCCGCCCGACA
>SKNW01000085.1 GCA_007120305.1 Gemmatimonadota bacterium
ACTGGTCCGCCGCCTCCTGGAGTACGAGCAGATCCGGGAGATCTCGCAGCGGCTGGAGAGGGCCGAGGCCGACCGGTCCCGGCGCCGGAGCCGGGGGTATCTTCCCCCGCGCCCCCGAGCCGCCCCGAGCGACACGCCGCTCGAGACCACCTGGGACGAGGTGTTTGAGGCGGCGCTGGGTGTCCGACTCCCGGAGGCCCGGGCGGGGGAGCACCGCGTCACGCCGCGTACCGTCTCCATGGATTCCAGGGTGGCGCTGATCCTGGATCGACTGGCCCGTGGCGCAGGGCTTCCCTTTTCGAGCCTCATGGGACCCGGCGAGGACCGCATGCACGGGGTCATGACGCTCCTGGCGGGACTTGAACTCTCGCGTCGACGGGCGATTGTTCTTCGTCAGGCAGCGCCCTTCCACGAACTCTGGCTCTACCGGAGGTCCGGGGAGGAGGAGCTGGACCCGGCTTCACTGGATGCGGACATGGACCCGACCCCGGACACTTCGGCGACGCCATGAGACCCGAGCAGATCGTCGAGGCCATCCTCTTTGCCAGCGAGGCCCCGCTCCGGTCCGAAGAGATTGCCCGGGCCGACGAGTCCCTGGACGAAGACCGGGTGCAGGAGGCCATTGAACAGCTTCGGCAGCTCTACCAGGAGTCGGAGCGGGCCTTCGAACTCATGGAGGTGGCCGGCGGCTACCAGTTGCTCACGCGCCCCGAGTTCGCGGGCTACCTTGAGCGCTTCGATACCATCCCCCGGCCTTCGCACCTTTCCGGACCCGCGCTGGAGACGCTGGCCATCATCGCCTACCGTCAGCCCATCGGAAGACTCGAGGTGGAGTACGTCCGGGGTGTGGGCGCCGCCGGCGTGATCCGCACGCTCCAGGAGCGGGGCCTCATTGACGTGGTCGGGCGCGGGGAAGGGGTCGGCCGCCCCCTGCTGTACGGAACCACGTCGCGCTTCCTCGAGCACTTCGGCTTCGATTCCCTTGAGGCGCTCCCGCGGCCGGACGAACTCCCCGTGGTCCTGCGAGACCGAACCGTGCCGCTTCTGCCGGAGGACGAGGGCAGGGCCGAGGAGGGGCCGGTGGATCCGGATCAGGCGGAACTTCCCCTGGACGCCCCTGACCTGGCCCCCGCAACCGCCCCTGACCTGGCCCCCGCAGCGGTCCCCGAGAGGACCCCCGCAACCGCCCCTGCAACCGCCCCCGACCCCGCCCCCGACCCGGCCCCTGACATGGGGCCTGACATGGGGCCATCCGAAGGAGACTCGGCATGACCGAACCCATGCGACTTCAGAAGTTTCTTTCCCGGGCGGGAATCGCATCCCGCCGCGAGGCCGAGCGCCTCATCCTGCAGGGAAGGGTTCGTCTGAACGGCGAACGGGTCGTGGAACTCGGAACGAAGGTCGACCCTGCCTCGGACCGGGTGGAGGTGGACGGCCGGATGGTAGGGGTGCAACCGACGCGCTGGATCCTTCTCCACAAGCCGCGCGGCGTCCTCACCACCCGCCATGACCCGGGAGGGCGACCCACCGTCTACGGCCTCCTCCCCGCCGATGCGCAGGAACTTCGCTACCTGGGGCGCCTGGACCGGAACACCGAAGGCCTCCTGGTCTTCACCAACGCCGGCGATGCCCTGCATGCCCTGACCCATCCCTCGTCACAAGTCCCTCGGCGCTACCTGGCGCGGGTGGTGGGGGTGCCGGGGCGGGACGTCATGGCTCGCCTCGAAGTGGGGATCGAGCTGGAAGATGGGCCGGCCCGGTTCGAGGACGTGGCCGTGGTCAGGGAGCTGTCGCCGGAAAGCGCCCTGCTCAAGCTCACGCTCCGGGAGGGGAGGAAGCGGGAAGTGCGCCGCGCCCTGGAGGCCGTGGGGCACCCGGTTCGCGGACTTCGGAGGACGGCCTTCGGACCTCTGCGCCTCGGCGATCTACCCCAGGGCAGCTGGCGCGATCTGACACCCCGGGAGGTGGAGGCGCTCCGTGAGGCCGGGGGCATGCCTGCCCGCGTCCCTCGGGAGGAAAGGACCGCACCCTCCCCTCGCCGACCCCGATGACGTCTCCATTCGCCTGAGCCGGACGACCACACCATGACCCGCACCCCCGAAGGATTCGACGCCCTGACCGTGCTGGACCACCCGCTGATCCAGCACAAGCTGTCTCACCTGCGGTCCCGCTCAACGACCAAGAAGCAGTTCCGGGAGCTGGTGGAAGAGATCGCCGCCCTCATGGCCTACGAAGTCACCCGGGATCTTCCCCTGGAGGAGGTGGAAGTCCAGACACCGCTGGAGCGGACAACGACGCGCCGGATCCGGGGCAAGAAGCTGGTCGTGGTTCCCATCCTCCGGGCGGGGCTGGGGATGGTCGACGGCATCGTGAAGCTCGTGCCCGGGGCACGGATCGGGCACGTGGGCCTCTACCGGAACGAGGAGACACTCGAACCTGTCACGTATTATCTTAAGATTCCGGGAGGAGCGGGGAACCGGGACTTCATCGTGGTGGACCCCATGCTCGCCACCGGGGGCTCCGCCGCCGCCGCTGTCCGCCTCCTGAAGGAAAAGGGGGCGCAGGCCGTGCGGTTCATGTGCCTGGTGGCGGCACCGGAAGGGGTCCATACCCTCTCCGAGGCCCACCCTGATGTTCCCATTTTCGCTGCGGCGCTGGACCGGCAACTCGATGACAGAGGCTACATTCTTCCTGGTCTGGGAGACGCGGGCGACCGCCTCTTCGGGACCCGCTGACGCGCCTGCGCCTTCCGGGAGGCGCATCCCCTGAAGGCGCGGCACAGGGTCGCGGCAAGAGCGTCCAACATCAAGCATTCAACATCCATTCGGGCCGCGCGGAGGCGCGCCCGATCCCACGACGAAGGAGTGTCATGCTGAACCACGACGAGTTGGTGGAGCTTTACCGAGAGCACCGTGAACGCAAGGTCCTGAGCGTCTACCTGGACGGCAAGGCCACCGACTTCGCGGAGCGCAACGCCTGGCGTCGGCGCCTGGAGCAGACGCTGGTGGAAGCTCACCGGGTGGTGGACGGCTCTGCCGAGGAGGAGGCCGCGTTCCGCAAGGCCCAGAAGGCGGTGGAGGGCGCCCTGGCGGACTTCACCAGCTTTCTCCCCGACCGGGGATGGGTGGGCTTCGCCACCGAAGACGGGGTCATCCATGGGGGAGCGGTGCGGGTCCCCATGCCGGACCTGATCCGTTGGGAGAACGGGATTCGCGTGGCTCCCTACGTCCGGGCCCTCAAGCAGGAGCGGCTCGTGGTGACGGTGCTGGTGGACTCCCGCCGCGCGCGCATCTTCGAATACAAGGACGGCGAACTCACCGAGCCCGAGAACCTGAACGCCGAGACGTTCCTGGGCGATCTCACCGACATGAACCAGTCCAAGCGACCCACCGCGCACTCGGGGATGCGGGGCCAGACCGCCACTGACGCGGCCCAGAAATCCCTCGGCGTCGGGGCCGACCGGATGATGAAGAAGCTGGCGGAGCGGATCGTGGAACGGGCAGGTACGGAAGGGCACCTGGTGATCGGAGGAACGTCGGAATCGGTAGCCCAGGCCAGTGACCATCTCCCGGCCGGGATCCGGAGCCGCTGCATCGAGTGGCCCTCTCTTCGTGTCGAGATGTCGGACGCGGACGTCCGGGATGCGGTGGAGGCGGCGGCGTCCAAGCTCAACCAGTCGCTCCAGGAGCGGGAGCTGGCCGAGGTCGTCGACCTGGCCCGAAGCGGGGGCAAGGGCGCCCTGGGGGCCGATCCGGTGCTCAAGGCTCTCAAGGAGTCCCGTGTCGACACGCTCTTCCTCTCCCGGGGCTTCATCCGGGCGAACCCCGAGTACGCTGACCACCTGGTGGGCGCCGCCTTCGAGCAGCATGCGGAGGTGGAGGAACTGTCGTACGAGGGAGCCGAGCGGCTGGACACGGAGGGCGAAGGCGTGGCAGCCCGCCTCCGGTACACGCTCTGATCCTGACCCCGGGGCGGAGGCTTGCCCGGGTCGGAGGGAGGAACGACAATCTATCCGTCCTCGCGCGACCGGGCCTCGCGCGAGCGGGCCCGTAGCTCAGTTGGTCAGAGCAGGGGACTCATAATCCCACGGTCGCAGGTTCGAGCCCTGCCGGGCCCACTTCATCGAGGCCCGTCGGCACCCTGTGCCGGCGGGCCGCCGTTCACGCTTCCCACCCGAGCGCCATGACGCCCTGGGTTACTCGCCTTCTGGTCGCCAACGTGGTCGTGTTCGTCCTTCAGGGGGCGATGACCCCGGCCATCTTCAACTCCCTGGTCCTGGTCCCCGCACTCCTGCCAGTGCGCCCGTGGACCCTCATCACCTACCAGTTCCTGCATGGTGGCCTCTGGCACCTGGCCTTCAACATGCTGGCCCTGTTCTTCTTCGGCCCCCGGCTGGAGGCCCGCCTCGGCGGGGGGCGATTCCTCGGGCTTTACCTGGCCAGCGGAATCGGGGGGGCGGTACTCTCGCTCCTGACACCCATGTCGGCCATCATCGGTGCTTCGGGAGCCGTGTTCGGCGTGCTCCTGGCGTTTGCGAGGTACTATCCGCGAGAGCGCATCTTCATCTGGGGCATTCTCCCGATCGAGTCGCGCATTCTCGTGATCTTCCTGGCCGTCTTCTCGCTCTGGGCGGGTTTCGGAGGGGCCCAGGCCGGGGTGGCTCACTTCGCCCACCTGGGGGGATTCGTTGGAGGATGGATCTTCCTCAAGTTCCAGGAGCGCTACTCTCCGGCGGAGCGATTCCGTCGCCGGGTGGAGGCCGCGGCCCTTCCGTCCCGCCCCGGCGGGCTGGGAGGCCTGGGTGGCAACGGGGGCGAACTCAAACGTTGGAAGAGCGTGGACGCAAGCGGGATGCATCCCCTGAACCGGGAGGAGTTCGAGCGCATCCTCGCCAAGGCCGAAGCGCAGGGAGCAGGGTCCCTCAGCCTGCAGGAGCGGGCGTTCATGGAGCGGGTCGGGAGCTGACCGGGGCGGGACCGGCTCCCTGACCGGGGCGGGACCGACTCCCTGACCCGGCGGGACCGACTCCCTGATCTGAAGGATCGCCCCTTCGTCTACGGGTGGATCCTTCCCGTCATCCGTCTGGATCTGGAGGACGACGCGAGGACTTGGTGGCCGACCTTCGGCGCTTTTCCTCGAGCCGGCGGGCCTTTTCCTTTCCCGGTATCCGGGTCGGAACCCGCGGCTTCGGCTTCCTTCGGGCTTCCCGAAGCTTCTTCCGCAGCCGGTCAAGCGCCACTCGGCGGTTCCGATGCTGGCTGCGTTCTTCCCGCGCCGTGACGACGATCCCGGTGGGGAGGTGCGTGAGTCGCACGCCACTGTCCGTCGTGTTCTGGTGCTGTCCTCCCTTGCCTCCGGCACGGAAGGTGTCGATCCGGCACTGGGCAAGAAGGTCGGCGTCACTCATACCCCTTCCGGATCGCCCGATCCCCCGGGCACCTCCACCGGGCATCCCGCCGGTCATGAGCCGACCGCAGGCGTCCCCATGCGTGCGAAGGCCGCAAGGACGGACTGCAGCCCTCCGCCGCGGCCAGCCACCGCCGCCATGGTGAGGGTTCGGGCTTCCTCGGTGCCGTCAGGTCGGAGGATGAGCACGTCCCGTACGCACCGATCCCGGCTTCCCCCGGCAATCTCCTCGAAGGCGAGGGCGACCCGGTCCTGGTCTTCCGGGTGGACGAACGTCCAGATCCCGCGCCCGATCAGGGCGGAAAGGGATTCCCCGAGTTCCGCCAGGGCCGTCTCATTGGCCCAGCGGATCTGTCCTTCCTGGTCGACGCGAAGGAGCCCGAGAGGTGCAATCTCGGACAGGGTCCTGAAGCATGCGGCATCCTCCTCGAGCTGCTGGATGGACGGAGTTCCCGTGAGGTCCTCCACCGTTCCCTCCACGTATTCCGGAGCCCCTCCGGGATGTCCGTGGACCCGAGCACTGATGCGGAGCCTGAGGGGACGCCCGCGGGCCGAGATGACCTGGGACTCGAACCCGGAGACTTCGCCCTTCTCCTGGAGGCGGAGTAGAAGGCGGGGTTGATCCTCCTCGGCCACGTAGAAGTTTCGAGCCATTCGGTCGCGAAGGGTGGTCCGGTCCGGTTGGTCGAGCAGACGGATCAGGGCGGGATTGGCCTCAAGGTACTCCCCCTGGAGCGAAACCCGGAAGAGGCCGAGGGGGAGGTGATCGAACATCCCGCGATGGCGCTCCTCGCTCCGCCAGAGTTCCTCCTCGGCACGGTTGCGCTGGATGGCGTACCGGAGGGCACGGTCGAGCTCCTCGGGTACCAGGGATCTCTTTTCCATGTAATCCACGGCCCCCGCATGCATCGCCTGGATGTCCACGTTTCTCGATCCCTTCCCGGTCAGGAGTATCACCGGTGTGCGTACCGCCCTGGCACGCGCCCGAGAAAGGACATCGATCCCGGTCTCTTCTCCCAGGACGTAGTCAAGGAGGCAGACGTCATGGCGACGCTCCATGAGTACCGCCAGCCCTTCCTCGGCCGTTGAGGCCCGATCCAGCTGAACCTGGGACTCCGGAAGATTTTCGAGGAGGGCCTGGATCATGAGGGCATCCTCGTCCTGGTCCTCGACAAGGAGTACACGCACGGGAGGAGGGCTCATGGTTCTGGCTCGGGGGTTCAGGGTTCCGAAAGGCGGATCGTATCCGAGCGTTGGGACGCATCCACCGCCAGCCTCCAAGGTAGGAGGAAGGTGGGCCATGGGGAAAGTCGAAGGCCGACCCCGTGCGGCACCGAGGGGTACGTGATACCTTCGGGGGCCGTTCCTGGTGGGGCGGCCCCTCCCCAGGGCGTCAAGGGAATCGCCCTCCCTGGGTATCGCTCCTCAACGGCGGCTTCCGTCCGATAGCCTCATTCCCTGACCCGACAGCTCTGATCCGGTTCACCCACCACCGCAACGATTGAACGCAACGCGCATGACGGAGAAGTCCGAATTCCTGGGACCGGGCGCCCGGTTCCTCGTAGTCATGGCCAGTGCCGTGGTGGTGGTGGCAGGCGTTCGTGCAGCAGCCCCCATTCTGCTGCCGTTCTCCCTCGCCCTCTTCATCGCGATCCTGTCCCTCCCGATCATGCTCTGGCTGAAACGGAGGGGAGTGCCCTCGGGGTTGGCCATCCTCCTGGCGATCCTGGCCGACCTCGCCGTGATCGGTCTTCTCATCTTTCTCGTCATGCAGTCGGTGGCCGACTTCCAGGAGCGGGGCGCCATGTACGCCGCTCGGTTCCAGAACCTCTTCCGTTCGTGGGTCGACGGTCTACAGGCCCGAGGGATCCCGGCCGGGGAATACGTTTCCCTGGAGCTTGTCTCGGCTTCCGCCATCATGGACCTGGCGGGAGGGACCATTTCCAGGATCGCGTCATTCCTGTCCAATACCTTCCTGGTGATCCTGATCCTGGTGTTCATCCTCGCCGAAGCCTCGGTGTTTCCCGGGAAGTTTCGGGCGGCCCTTGAGGCTGGGGAAGGGGATGGCGATGTCGGTCGCTTCGCCAAGATCCTCGACGAGGTTCTCGGGTATCTGGCCATCAAGACTCTTGTCAGTCTGGCGACGGGGCTCGCGATTGGAATTTTTGCCTGGCTCATGGGGCTGGATTTCCCCGTGCTCCTCGGACTGATCGGGTTCGCTCTCAACTACGTCCCGACGATCGGTTCGATCCTTGCCGCCTTCCCCGCGATCATTCTCTCCCTCATACAGTTCGGAGGATTCGCGCCCGCAGCCTTCGTGGCCATGGGGTACCTGGGGATCAATATTGTCTTTGGAAACGTCATCGAGCCTCACCTCCTCGGGCGGCGCCTGGGGCTTTCAACTGTCGTCGTCATCATGTCCCTGCTCTTCTGGGCCTGGGTCTGGGGTCCGGTTGGAGCGCTGCTCGCAGTACCTCTCACGATGGTCGTGAAGATCATGCTCGAAAACACGAAGGACCTGCGTTGGATCGCCCTGCTTCTCGACAAGGAAGCGCCGCCGGCCAACCCAACACAGGAGTCCGTCATCGACCTGAGCACCGGGCGTTGAAGCACAGGATCCTGAAGACTCTGGTGCACAGGACAATGAACCCTGCATGCGATCATCTCCTCTTCTAATGGAAAGGATTCTCAGCTGATGGAGGGCAATGGAATGAATGAATGCGGTGCCGCCTCAGGACTCCCTGCGACCTCGCATGGTGCCTCCAGTCGCCAACCCACGGTCGGAACTCATGCGTGGGGGAGCGGATTCGACCAGCTCCCGGATTCGGCGCGCATATGGATCTTCGGCGTGAGCCGGCCCTTGGATGAGGTCGAGGAAGCCCTCCTCCTCACGCGCGTAGACGTCTTCATCGCCCAGTGGGCGGCGCACGGCCATCCTCTTGCGGCGGCCAGGGTTTGGCGGGAAGGCCGGTTCCTGATGGTGGCCGTGGATGATCGGGTTACGCCACCATCGGGGTGCTCGACCGATGCCCTGATTCGGGCGCTGCACCGGTTGGAAACGGATCTGGGTGTGGAAATGGTCGGAAACGCTCCGATCTGGTATCGGGGGGAAACTGGACATCCGACCCGGGTGAGTCGCTCTCGGTTTCGAGAGTTGGCAACGAAAAAGAAGATCGATCTGGATACGGAGGTCTTCGACCTGAGCCTGACACGGCTCGGGGATCTGCGGAATGGGCGATTTGAGGGGCCGGCCAAGGACCGTTGGCACCGCCGGTTGGTTGAGTAGGAGGGCTGCCTCGGGGGAGGTGGAGGCTGAACGGGCAAGGGGGTAGGCAGAGGGGTAGGGGAGGAGAAGGGGGGTCGCAGGAGGCGGGCTACCCGGGCCTCTTGAAGGACGGTCCGAAACTGATCGCGGAGATTGTTGGTCGATGAGCCCGAATTCCCCACTCCAGGTCTCCTCTTCCGTTCCAGGCCTTTTGATCCTTCCCGCGTCCGCTTGGCTGCGCCTCGTTTGGTGATCCTCCCCCCGCCAGGTGGCTGCCCTCGAGGATCAGGCGTACCACGGTGCGTGGGGGAAAGCTCCCTTGCCATTAGTACTACTTTGTTAGATAGGGCTGGCTACGGTTGATCGTATGCAGTAGATTGGCGCCATGTCCCCTCAGGCAGAGGAGGTGGTCGTGGCGATACCGAAGGCGGGCTCCATGCCGTTGGCGGAGCTGGAAGCGTTCCTGGAGCCGTTCGGTGGGCTGGTTCGGCGGTCGGAGAGCCGGGAGGCCATGGAGCGGTACGCGACGGGGCTGTTATCGGACCTTTCGAGGAAAACGGCCTCGGACATGGGAAGAGCGATTCCGGGGACGAACGGGCAGCGGTTGCAGGAGTTCCTGACCAACACGCCCTGGTCGTCGGAAGCGATGGACGAGCTGCGCATCCGGTACATGGGTGAGTATGCGGCGGTGGGAGATGGGGTCGTGGTCATCGATGATACAGGGCTCCTCAAAAAGGGGCGCCAATCGGTGGGAGTGGGGCGGCAGTATTCCGGAACGCTCGGGCGCGTCGACAACTGCCAAGTGGTGGTGACGGCGCATTATGTGGACCGGGTCTTTGATTGGCCGATCAACGCGCGTCTCTACCTGCCTCGGGCGTGGGCGGAAGATCGGGAACGCCGGAAGCGGGCCCGGGTCCCCGAGGGAGTGGAGTTCCAGACCAAGGGGGAGATCGGCCTTGCCCTGCTGGACCAGGCGCGGTGCGCCGGCCTTGAGCCTCGAGCCGTGGTGGCCGATGCCGGGTATGGGGATCAGCCTCCCTTCACCGGAGGTCTGGAGGCACGGGGCCTGGCCTATCTCGTAGCCGTGGGATCGGCCCTGCGCTTCCGGAGCGCGGAGGCGGTGGCCGAGGACTCAGGCGACGTCTCCCCCCGACCCTATCGAGGGAAGGGTCGTCCCCGGAAGGCGACCACCCTTGAAGACCGCATCCCCACTCAGACGGCGGAAGGGCTCCTCGACGCGCTCCCTGACGAAGCGTGGCGCGCCGTGGCCTGGCGTAGGGGCACCCGGGGTCCGCTGGTCAAGCTGGCGGCCCGGATCCGGGTCTTTCGGAGCGGAACTCGAGGTCGACACCTGCCTTCCGAGGTGTGGCTCATTGGCGAACGTCCGTTCCCCGGCCGACAGGGAGATCACAAGTTCTATCTGGCTTGGGGCCTCGACGCCCTCTCCCTGGAAGACCTCCTGGAGATGGCACACGTGCGCTGGATCATCGAACGCTTCTACCAGGACGCCAAGGGGGAGCTTGGCTTCGATGACTATGAAGGCCGCCTATGGCCCGGCCTCCACCGCCACCTGGCCCTCGTCATGGTGGCCCACTCCTTCCTGAC
>SKNW01000027.1 GCA_007120305.1 Gemmatimonadota bacterium
CCGTCGGGGGAGAGCTGTGGGTCGGCCACCCCCTCCCACGAAAGGTAAAGGTCCAGCTCCAGCACCCCGGGGCCGGGCTGGGCCAGAAGGGGAGCGGGCAACGTCAGCCCGGTGGAGGCCAGGGTGACGACAAGGACGGCGACCAGGGCGCCGAGGGTCCGGGCCGTGAGGGTCCGGGCTGGAACGGGGATCGAGGCCAGGGGGCTCGACGCCAAGGGGCTCGACGCGGTGGCTTCGGCCCGGGAACGCCGGGAAACGAACGGCATGCTCAACCTCCGGATGCAGGGGACGATCGGGGTCTGGTCATCCTAAGGTCCGGTTCCGAGGGAGGCAACGTGGCTCGGTGCTCTTTCCGGACCGCCCCCCACCGCGCATCTTGCACCGCGATGCCGGGGGTATGCTGCCTCCTCGCAGGCTTACCTGGTCCAGAGGGCTCACACTTGCCTGCTCTGCTCGATCCCAAGCGCTGCTTTCGGCGGGACTTCATTCACGTTTTCCTGCGCGGTTACCTGGCCGGCTCCCTGAGCGGCTCTCTGAACGGGCATCGTCCCGGTCGTCGTCCAGGGTACCAGGGGATCGCCGCCGTGGCCGCGCTGGGCGTGGCTGCCCTCCTCCCCTTCCCGACCCCCGCGCTCGCCCTCACCCAGCAGGCTCAGGGTCCCCCGGAGGTTACGACACTTTCGGAAGGCCCCGCCCTGGTCGCCTCGCCTCCCCGGGGGGCCTCGGCGCGGGCCCGGGCCTTTCGCATCCATACGCCGCCCGTCATCGACGGCGTCCTGGACGAACCCTTCTGGGCCGACCTGGAGCCGGTGACCGAGTTCGTGCAGCGGGATCCGGTGGATGGAGGCATCCCCTCGGAACGCACCGAGGTCCGCATCGCCTACGACGAGGACTTCCTCTACTTCGGGTTCACCCTCCACGACAGCGATCCCTCGGGGATCCGGGCCAACATCCTCCACCGCGGGGGGATGATCGGGCTCGACGACCACATCGTCATCGGTCTGGACACGTTCCGGGACCGGCGAAACGGCTACATCTTCGAGATGAACGCACTGGGCACCCAGGACGACGCCATCTTCACCGACGAGTCCATCGAGCGGGAGGACTGGAACTGGGACGGCGTCTACTGGAGCGAGGCCCGCATCACCGACCAGGGATGGACGCTGGAGGTGGCCATCCCCTTCACCACCATCCGCTTTCCCCGGGAGGAAGTGCTGGAAATGGGCCTCCTCTTCTTCCGCTCCATCCGACGGAAGAACGAGACGGTCTACTGGCCCCAGATTCCCGCCACCTACCGGGGCCGCTACGCCCAGGCCTCCCAGTACGGGACGCTGGTGGGGCTCGAGGGGATCACCCCCGGGCGGAACCTGCAGGTGAAGCCCTCGCTGGTCACCGGGGCCCAGAAGATCGGCGTGGGCGCGCCTGCGAACCGGGTGGGCGAGGTGGGGCTCGACCTCAAGTACAGCGTGACCTCCTCCCTGACGCTGGACCTGACGCTGAACACGGACTTTGCCCAGGTGGAGGCAGACAACGTCCAGGTGAACCTGGACCGGTTCTCCCTCTTTTTTCCCGAAAAGCGCGACTTCTTCCTGGAGCGGGCCGGGCTCTTCGCCTTTGGGGATGCCGGCGAGACGCAGGTCTTCTTCTCGCGTCGCATCGGCCTCGAGAACCCCATCCTCGGGGGCGGGCGCCTGACGGGCCAGGTCGGACGCCTCAGCCTGGGGCTCCTGAACCTGCAGACCGGGCGCGAAGGCGAGGCGGAAGGCGCGAACAACGCCGTGGCCCGGGTCCGCGCCGACCTGGGCCCCCGGGCCTCGGTGGGCGGACTGGTCACGAACCTCGCCGGCGCCGGGACCCACAACCGGAGCGCAGGGGGCGACCTTCAGGTTCGGTTCCTGGGGAGCAGCAGCCTGGACGTGTGGGCCGCCCGGGTCTGGGCCGACGGGGAGGCCGGCACCCCGCCGCCTCGCGGCACGGAGGCGGGGTCGGCCAGCCTGCGGCTCCGGAACGCCACCTGGGGCGGAGCCCTGGCCTTCACCTCGGTAGGCGAGGGCTTCGACCCCGCGCTTGGCTTCGTTCGCCGCAAGGACCAGCGGAGGTGGTCGGGCGAATTGAGCTTCACCCCCCGGTTCGAGGGAAGCGCGTGGGCCCGCCAGCTCACGGTGAACCTGGGCGAGATCGACGTTCGCGGGCAGGACGGCGCCTTCCAGACCGGACGCAGGAGCCTGGACGGCCAGTTCACCTTCGAGAGCGGCGACGGCGTGGGCGCGGCGCTGACCCGGCGGGAGGAGGTCCTCGCTCTTCCCTTCCAGATTCGTCCCGGGGTTCGGGTTCCCGCAGGGAGCTACCGCTTCTCGACGCTGACCGTGAACAGCCGCACAAACGGGAGCCGCCCGCTGTCCGGCAATGCGTCGGCCTCCTTCGGAGACTTCTACCACGGCACCCGGACCGAGCTGCGCCTGACCGGGGGGATCACCCTGTCGCCCCGGCTCAGCTTCCAGCCCGCGCTGGCCCGAAACGACGTGAGCCTTCCGGTGGACGGAGGCGACTTCACCACCCACGTGGCCTCGGTCAACGTCAAGTCGGCGCTCAACCGCTGGCTCTTCGGCGACGTCCTGGTTCAGTACGACGACGTGACGAGCAGTCTTCAAGCCAACGTCCGGGTCAACTGGATCCACACCCCGGGGAGCAACCTCTTCCTGGTGCTGGATACCGGGGTCAACACCGGGGAGCTCCCGGAGCCGGGCGAGAGCCGGTGGCAGCGACGCACCGGTGTGGTGAAGCTGACCTACCTGTGGGCCCTCTGAGCCTGATGACCCCGCTCTGGCCCCGTTGACGGCGCTGGGCCGCTTGCCCCGCTGGCCCGCTTCCCCGAGGGGCCATAGGTTGAGCCGTCTTTCCCCTTCCCCCTCTCCTGGTTCCGCCATGTCACGTTCCCGCCTCTTCCCTGCCCGCCTATCTCTGGCCGGACGCCTGGCACTGACCCCGGTCATTTTCCTCGCGGTGGCCTGCGAACCCGTCCCCTCGGCCTCCGGACCCGACGTGGCCAGGTGGGAAGCCCGGGCCGAGCAGGTCACCGTCATCCGCGACGACTGGGGGATCCCCCACATCTACGCCCCCACCGATGCGGACGCGGTCTTCGGCCTCATGTACACGCAGGCGGAGGACGACTTCCCCCGCATCGAGCGGAACTTCCTGAACTCCCAGGGGCGACTGGCCGAGGCCGAGGGCGAGGACGCCCTCTGGCGGGACCTGAGGATGCAGCTCTTCATCGACCCCGTCGAGATGCAGGCCCTGTACGCGGAGAGTCCCGGGTGGATGCGGGATCTCATGGACGCCTGGGCCGACGGGCTCAACTTCTTCCTCCACACCCACCCCGAGGTGCGCCCCCAGGTCCTGGAACGCTTTGAGCCCTGGATGGCCCTCACCTTCAGCGAGGGGAGCATCGGGGGGGACATCGAGCGGGTGAACCTTCGGGAGCTGGAGGCCTTCTACGGGAACGAGGAGAACCGCCGTATCACCACGGAAGCCTCCGGAGCGGCGAATCGGGGGGTCCGGCAGGTCGCCAGTTCGCTGGTCACCCCGGACCCGGAACTGGAGCCCACCGGGTCCAACGGGATCGCCATCGCCCCCGGCAACACGGTGGACGGCCACGCCCTCCTCCTCATCAACCCCCACACCTCCTTCTACTTTCGTCACGAGGCCCACGTGGTGAGCGACGAGGGGCTGAACGTCTACGGGGCCCTGACCTGGAGGCAGTTCTTCGTCTACCAGGGGTTCAACGAGACGGCTGGCTGGATGCACACCTCCAGCTCGGCGGACAACATCGACGAGTTCCTGGAGACGGTGGTGGAGCGGGACGGCGGCCTCCACTACGTGGTGGGCGACGAGGAGCGGCCCCTCCGGGTGCGCGACGTGACCCTCCGGTACCGGGCCGACAACGGGCGCATGGCGGAACGCACCTTCACCACCTACCGCACCCACCGGGGCCCGGTGGTCCGATCGGTGGACGGGCAGTGGGTCAGCGTGGCCATGATGGAGGAGCCCCTCCGGGCCCTGGTGCAGTCCTGGTCCCGGACCCGGGCCCGCAACCTGGCCGAGTACCTGGAGGTCATGGAGACCCACACCAACTCCTCCAACAACACGCTGTTCGCGGATGCGGAGGGGAACATCGCCTATCTCCACTCCAACTTCGTGCCGATCCGGGACCCCCGCTTCGACTACAGCGAGCCGGTGGACGGAAGCGATCCGGCCACCGACTGGCAGGGGGTCCACACCCTGGAGGAGTCCCCGAACGCCATCAACCCCTCCACAGGCTATGCCTTCTGCACGAACAACTGGCCCTACTCCGCCGCCGGCGCCGCGAGCCCGCGTCCCGGAGACTTCCCGGCATACATGGATCGGGGCCAGGAGAACCCCAGGGGAATCCATGCCCTGAGGGTGCTGGAGGGGCGCCGGAACTTCACGCTGGAGGACCTCCGGGCGGCGGCCTACAGCCCGGACCTGCCGGCCTTCGACGCCATGGTCCCCGCCCTGGTGCGGGGGTGGGACGAACTCCCGGAGGGGGATGCGCGGAAGGCCCGCACCGCCGAGGCCATCGAGCAACTCCGGAACTGGGACCGGCGCTGGAGCGTGGAATCGGTCCCCACTGCCCTGGCGGTGTTCTGGGGCACCGAGCTCCTGTCCGGCCTAGCCGGCCGGGCCCGGGAGGCGGGGCTCGAAGTCACGGCCTACGCCGCCACCGGCACGACCGCCACGGAGCGGCTCGAGGCGCTGGAGGCGGCGCTGGACCGGCTGGAAGCCGACTTCGGGGACTGGCGGACCCCGTGGGGCGAGATCAACCGGTTTCAGCGCCTTACCGGGGAGATCGACCTCCCCTTCGATGACGACGCTCCCTCCGTGCCCGTGGGCTTCACGTCGGCGCGGTGGGGATCCCTGGCTTCGTTCGGGGCCCAGCCCCGGGGAGAGACACGACGATGGTACGGTAGCAGTGGCAACAGCTTCGTGGCCGTGGTGGAGTTCGGGGAACGGGTCCGGGCCGTGGCGGTGACCGCCGGGGGGCTGAACAACGACCCGGCCTCCCCGCACTTCAACGACCAGGCGGAGCGCTATGCCGCCGGGGAGCTGCGGCCAGTGTACTTCTACCGCGAGGACGTGGAAGCCGCGGCCCAGCGCACCTACCGTCCGGGGGAACGATGAGGACCCGGGCAGGCGGTGCCGCACTGGCGTTCCTCCTCGCGGCCGGGCTCGTGGCCTGCGGGGGCTCGGACAATCAGGCCGCCGAGCCGTCGGCCGACCCCCGCCTCGACGGGCGGAGCCTGGCGGCCCCCCCGGTGCCCGAGGTAGGGGAGTGGTGGGCCGTGGAGGTGGACCCCGTCCTGGTGGGGTCCACCTTCCAGACCACCCTGGTGGTCACGGACCGCTCCGAGGGGCGGGCCGGGATCGGCATCCCTCCCGGGGACTTCTCCCACGATTTCCTGGTGCTCCACATCCCCGTACTGGGCGACCTGGACCTGGCTACATTCGCGTGGCGCGTGATGTGGGATGACTTCGAAGCGCTCCGCTTCCCCCTGGAGCCGGGGCGGAGCTGGACCGCCGACTTCCACGGCCGCGATGTGGAGGCGACGGTCACCCGGGTGGAGGGGGACCGGGCCTTCGTCACCCTGATCGGCGAAGGGGAGCGAATCGAGCTCGTCTACGACGCCCGCGTGGGGATGATCACCGAGTTCCGCGAGGATGCGCTCCAGCTGAACTTCCGGGTCACCGGGCACGGGTTCGACTACAACGGGCCCGTGATCGCCTTTTCGGGGATCGAACTCGGCATCATGCAGGGCGGTCCCTCCGAATCCGCAGGCGGGCCCCACGAGGGTCACGGGGGAGCCGCGACCGCAGCGACCGCCACGTCCGAAGCGGCCAGCCCGGCCGACGGTCCAGGTCACTCCACCGCCACCCTGGAGGTGGCCACCGACGGATCCCACGGGAGCCTGAGCCTCGTGGTCTGGAACGTGGGCTTCGAAGACCAGGCAGGGAGCTACCGCATGACCGCAACGGCACCCGACGGCACCATCTTCGAGGAGACCTTCGAGCTGGCACCAGGGGCAGCCTCGGTCAACCTGAGCTCCTTCGGCCACGATGCCGTGCAGGGAACCTGGCGCCTGGACTTCCACCGGGGAGGCCCGGCGCGGCTCCTGGTGGAGCTCTTCACCTACGATCGTCGGGAGCTGGAGATGGGGGGGTAGTCGCCTCCCCCTCGTCCTCCCCCTCGTCCTCCTCGGGGGCTTCCGGGGTCTCCGGGGAGGCAGGGGCCTCCGGAGCCTCGGCCGTCTCCGGGGACGTCGAGGAGGCAGGACGCTCGGGGCCGCCGAGCACGGTCCGGGGGAGTTCCAGGGCGGTGGCCCACCCGAGCCCCATGGCGAGTCCCAGGGCAATGCCCGAGGGGGCGGCCCACCCGGCCACCAGGGTGCCGAGCGCCACCGTCACGAGGACGAAGGTTCCCACTCCGGCGGTGGAGACCGAGGGTCCCCACCCCGCCTTCCGGGCCACCACGGCCGTGGCGTGGACCAGGAGGGCCGTGGCCACGGCCACCGGGACCGACGGAAATTCCGCCCGGGGAACGATGCCCTCGAGGACGAACCGGTCCAGGGCGTAGGCTCCCCCCCCCGCTCCGACGATTCCAATCGCCACCCGCACGGCGGCCCTCCACCCCACCCACGCCGCCACTCCCGCCGAGAAGGGGACCGCAAGGGCCACCACCCCCGGCCACCGGAAGGCCTCGAGGACCATGCGGGAGATACGGACGGCGTCGTCGGTGCGTACGGTTCGCATCCACTCCAGCACCGGGAAGTCCAGGAGGGCGAGCCCCGAGACCGCCCGGGTCTGGCTCAGGACGAGCCCCACCCCGCCCACGCCGCCCATGAGGACGAGGAAGGCCACCGTGAGGCTGAGCCCGTGGGCCAGCCGCGGGTTGAGACGCCGCCCCACCCAGCCCAGCGTCGGCGCCAGCTGGCGGGCCACGCCCTGCATCCCCGTCGTCACCAGGAAACGGCGAAAGGCCCACTGGATTCGGGACTGATTCCGGGCGATGCGCGTGGCCACCCACCGGATCACCACGGCGCTCACGAAAAGGATGAGCACGAGGAGGGCTGCGGTCCCGGCCACATCCTCGAGCCGCTCCCATGACTCGCCCAGGAGGAACCCCAGCCCCGTCCACGCCACCGCCCAGGCCACCGTTGCGGGCACGTCGAAGAGGACGAAGCGGCGGTAGGGCATGGCCGACGCCCCTGCCAGGAAGGGGACCGCGATCCGGGTGGGCGTGCTGAGGCGTCCCAGCACGATGGCCCAGGAGCCTCGCTTCAGCATGAAGGCCCGGGCCCCGGCAATGGGACCTCCAAAGAAGCGCTGGAGGGGTCCCCACCCCAGGAAGAGATCCCCCCAGCGCCGCCCCAGAAAGTATCCGGTGGCGTTGCCCAGGAGGGTCCCGATCACCACCACCGGCACAAGCCACGCCAGGTTGAGCTGCCCCCGGGAGGCCAGGATTCCGCCGGTGGCAACGGCCAGCTCCCCGGGGGTGATGAACCCGAGAAAGAAGGCCGCCTCCGCCCAGCAGAGTACCGCCACGAGGAGATAGACCGTGGTCGCAGGAAGCCCGAGAAGGGCCTCGATCAGCTTCTCGGCGAGGTCGCCCAAGACAAACCCTCCATCATGACTCCGGTCATCAGGACGTCCCCCGGAAGGCCTGGGGGAGGGACTGGGGCCCGTTCACCCCCGGGAATCCTGGATTGCGGCCGGGATGGGGCCGGGATGGGGCCGGGATGTGGCCGGGATGTGGCGTCTATGGGGAGCGTCTGCTGAAAAGGCGTTGCCGGCCTCCCCCTCCCCGCCTAGCTTCGCCCGAAGATCCTTCCCTTCTCCGTCTGTTACCCCCTTGTGGGCTTCTCCTTCCCGCTCCTTCCCACCGGCCCGCCGCGCTTGATGCCGCCCGACCTCCTCCCGGATCCTGCCCTGGGCTCCGTGGTGCGCCCCATGATCCTCCAGTTCTTCGTGCTGGCGGTACTCTGGGTTCACCTGGTGGCACCGCGGACCCAGCCCAGCCCCGGGACCGCAACCAGGACCGCGCCACCCGCCCTGCCGCGCGTCGACCAGCGTCCAGCGCCTGGCAAGGACGCGTGGAGCTGGATCCTCCTCCCCTTCCTCATGATCAGCACCGGGATCCTCTTCTTTTCGACGCCGCTGCAGCCGGTCTGGGGACCCCTGCTGGGCCCCGGGGGGGAGCGGATCCCGGCCATCCCGGCGGGGGTCGCTCTCCTTGCCGTCTTCGGGCTCAACCTGGGGGTGGTGGGATGGTGCGTCCGGCAGACGGGAGGGGTGCGCCGATCGCCGCTCCTCCCCCTCCTCATGGCCGTGCCCCTGGCGGCATGGTTCCTGGGAGGTGCACCGGGAGGGTCCTGGGCCCTGGGAGGCGCCCTTCTTCTGGCCGGCCTCGCCGGCGGGTTCGGCGGGGGGAAGGTCCAGGAGGGCGAAGGCCAGGGGCGCCTCGGCCGGTGGGTGGGGCTCGGCGGGATGCTGGTCGTGCTGGGGCTCGCAGCCTGGCTGGGGTCGGGAGGGAGCGGGGCGCCCGAAGAGGGCCGTGGGCCCCGTCCCGACGCGCTCGGGAGTGCCGGAGCCGACGGCATGGGTTCCGGGATCCCGGACGACCTGCCGGTGGACGTCTCCGCCTGCACGGACCCGGGGGTCGAACCGGGCATCGACCGGGGACTCGATCGGGGAGGCGCGGCCCGGGACTGCCTGCGGGAGGCCCTGGAGCACGGGGCAACGCTGCAGCGGGCAGGACGTCTCGCGGAGGCCGACCGAGTCTACGCCCATGTGGCCCAGGAAGCGGAGGTTCTCGGGGATGCGGAGCTTCAGGCCGGTGCGCTTCTCCGCCGCAGCAGCACCCGGATCCGGTTGTCGGGGCTGGCCGACGCCCTTGGCCTGGTCGAAACGGCGGCCACGTTCCTCGAACCCGACGCACGGGAGTTCCATGCCCAGGTGCTCTGCCAGCGCGGGGTCCTCCTGGGGATCGCGAACGACCCTACGGCCATCGACGCCATGCGGGAGGGACTGTCCCGACTGGATGTGACGGTTCACGCCGATCGGCCCCTGGACCTGGAGGGATGGGATGACACCTCCCTGCGCATTCTAGGCGCCTGCCTCTTCGGTGCCGGTCAGCACTTCGCCAACCGGGCCCGGACCGAGGGCGACAGTGCGGTGATCTATCTCGGGAACGCCGCCGAAGTCCAGCTCGCCTCCGGAGACCGCTTCGGGCGAGCGGCGTCCCTGCAGTGGCTGGCGAACACGCTTGGGGGGCAAGCCCGCACCCTTGATGCTCTGGCCTGGTTCAACCTGGCGCTGGAGGAGGCGGAGGGATCGGGGAACGTTTCCGCCGGCGCCTGGGCGAGCTACGGCAAGGGGGCCCTCCTGGCCGACCTGGGGGACGTGGCGGAGGCCGAACGCCTCCTCGCCCGGGCGTTCGAGGGAATGGAACGATCGGGCGATCGATTCGGACTGGGCTTCACGGCACGCTTTCGGGCCGAGCTGGCGCTGGAGCAGGGGCGCACGGAGGTGGCCGAGGCCCTCCTGGACGAATCCGTGGCCACCCTCCTGGCGCTGGGGGCTGGAAACGCGGAGCGCGACGCCCTTCCGGTGCGGCTCCGCATTGCCCGCAGCCTCGGGGACACGGCCCGGATCCTGGAGGAGGTGGAAACCCTGCTCGATGCCACCGATGGAGGGCAGGTCGCGCTGCCGGGAGCCCTCCCCCGCCTCGCCGCCGTGGGGAGCTTTCTTCAGGTAGGAGAAGTGGACCGGGCCGCCCGGATTCTCGACGAGGCCACGAGTCCCGGAAGCGGAAGCTGGGTGGCCTGGTGGGCCTGGTCCATGCGAAAGGCCGAGGTCGCCGCGCTCCAGGGGGACCTTGCCGGGGCCGAGGTCCACGCCCGGGAGGGCCTGACGACCCTCGAGAGGCTGCGCGCTTCCATGTATACCCGGGACCTTCGCTATGGGGCGCTGGCCATCCGGAACACCGACCTCCACGACCCCGACCTGGGCGTGGCCACGGTGCTCGGGGCCCTGGCCACCGGAGGGCGAATGGCCGAGGCCTTTGGCATGGCCGCCGAGCTCCGGGGTCGGGACCTGGAGGAAGAGCGGGTCCGAAGCCTCATGCTGGCCCCGGAGGCGGTACTGGATTCGGTGGCCCCCGACCTGCGGAGGGGAACCACCCCCGAGGAGGTGCAGGCCCACCTGGCTCCGGACGAGGCCCTGCTTCTCTACGTGACGGGCCGAGGGGGAGAGCCCACCACGGTCTTTGTTCTGACCGACGGTTCCCTCTTGGCCCACCCCCTGCCTCCGCTGGACGACCTGGTCCCCCTGGTGACCCGGCTCCGAAGCCTGGTGGAGGCAGGGGACGACGCGCGTGGTCTCCGGGAGCGCCTGGGGCGGGAGCTCCTGGATCCCGTCCTTCGGGAGCTGGGCCCGGAGGTCCGGCGCCTCCTGGTGATCCCGGACCAGGGGCTTCACGACCTCCCCTTCGATGCACTCATCCCAGGGGGAGGAGAGCGAGCCGGCGGCGCCCTGGTGGAGCACTTCGAGGTGGCGTTCCTGCCGTCGCCGGGCGTCTTCGTCGAACTCCGCACCACCGAGGTGCCCGCCGCCACCCGGGGGGTGCTGGCCCTGGCCCGAGGCACTCCGGCCACGGCCGACGACGGGACCCTCCTCTCCCGACTCCGCTGGGTGCGTTCCGAGGCTCGGTCCGTCACGCGCCGCATCCCGGGCTCACGGAGACGGGTGGACGGGGCCGCCACGCCCGGGGCCCTCCTCTCGGGAGCCGACGAGGGGTATGCCGTGCTCCACGTGGCGGCCCACGCCCGGATCGACCGGGCAGCCCCCGCCCGGAGCGCCATCCTCCTGGCCCCGGGCCCGGACCACCCTGCCGGGGTCCTGCGCCTTGCCGACGTGGAGTCCCGGGCCCTTCCCTTTCGGCTGGTGGTGCTCTCGGCCTGCTCCACGGGAGGGGGGCGGGAGGACCGGGGCGAGGGACTCCGGGGCCCGGCCCGGGCGTTCCTCTCGGCCGGGAGCCGGAGCGTGGTGGCCACGTCGTGGGACATCGGTGACCGGGCCGCGGCCCGTCAGATGCGGGCCTTCTATGCTGAGCTGGCCAATGGCCAGCAGATGGGCGCGGCCCTGGCCCGCATGAAACGCCGGGAGATCGCCGCCGGGCGCCCCCCCCGGGACTGGGCCGCCTTCCAGCTTCACGGCGACCCGGGCGTGCGGATCGCAGGAATCAGCGCGGCGGGCGGCACGGCTCGGGAAGTCGGGACGACGGCGACGAGGTGACCCGCCCGTCGGCGAAGCGGGCCTCCACCCGAACGAGCGGAGCTTCCGCGCTCACGGCCCAGGTCGCCGCCGCCGGGAGTGAGACCCGGGCCTCGGCGCCGGCCGTGATGGCCTCGCCGAGGACGGTGCCGTCTTCCGCGAAGACCTCGACGCGGTAATCCACGACGCCCGCGCCCGACGTTTCGGGAACACCACCCCAGCGGATCTCCACCTCCCCCGGGGCGGGGCACGTGACCTGGGGGGCCTCGAGCCTTTCCTCACCACCCCGCACCGCGGATCCGTCCTCTCCCAGCGCCCACCAGAGGGCGCCGGCGCCGCCAGCCACGAGGATGACGGACGCCGCGGTGGCCCAGGCGCGGAAGCGGGGACCCCCGGGAGCGGATCCCCGGCGGGCGGATCGGTCGGAAGGGGGCGTCTCCGCGTCCGATCCCTCCGCCGCCAGCCCCGGGGACCCCTCGGGCGCGGAAGAAGCGAGCATGGCCTGCGCCAGGTGGGCATCCTCCCGGCAGGGGGCGCAGCGGGCAACATGAAGGAGCACCTGGAGGCGGTCGTCATCGTCCGGAACGGGATCCGCCACGGCCTCCAGGATCGCCTCGGGCGACGGGCAGGCGCTCCGGTCGACAGGGGTGTCCACCACCTCCGCATCCCAGAGATCACGCAACTGGGCGTCGCTCAGCCCCGGCATCTCGTCGTTCATGCGTCCGTCTCCTCGGTGGGCAGGTTCCCAGGCAGTTCTGCGATCAGCTCCGGAATCAGCCGTCCTGCCGCGCCCTCGCGCAGCCGGGTCCGGAGATCCTCCAACCCCCGGTAAAGGAGGTTTCGCACCCGGGCCTCGCTCCACCCCAGCAGCGCGGGGAGCTCGGTCCGGTGATACCCGGCCAGCCAGAGGGCCACCACCGTCCTCCGGTCCGGAGCCAGCGCCTCCACCGCCTCCTGGAGCGCCGCGCCCAGCCGGGCCCGTTCCACTCCGCCGTCGGAGCGATCCGGGGCCGGGACACGGGCCACCTCGGTCGGTGTCGTCTCCGACGCCTGGAAGCTCCGGCGTCGATCCCGGAGGAGGTCCAGCGCGGCCCACCTTGCCGCCCTGTAAAGGAAAGACGCGGAGACGGCCCGAAGTTTCTCAGGCGACGACGAGGACTTCCAGAGTCGGATGCGGAATTCCTGCACCAGCGCCTCCCGCTCGGACAGGTCGAGCCGCATGCGACCGGCCATGGCGTCGAGTTCACCAGCAAAGCGCGAGAGCACGCCCTGGAGGGCCTGGTCCCAGGAATCCGGAGGTGTCACGTGGGGTCTTGAGGGAGGGGAAGGCAGAGCGTGAGGCAAGACCGGGAAACGGCAGGCCCAGGAAGGTGCAGAACGCATGGGGGGAAGGTCAATGGTGCGCCCCGGAATGATCCCCGGTCGCGACAGGAGGCCGTGCCCGAGGAAGGAGTGAGAAAGAATCGGGCCACCCTGCGTTCATCTCCTGAAGGACCTTGCCTAAACCGCCCCCCGCACGCGAGGACGACCCCCATGCTCCGCTTCCCTCTGGCCCAGCGACTCCTCCCCGCCGGCGTCCTGCTGGCCCTCTTCGCCCTGCTCCCCGGATGCGGGGGCGGCGATGGCGGCGGGAGCAGCGCCACGCCACCGCCGCCACCGCCGCCGGCCCCCGTGGCCACCGTTCAGTTCGCGGGGACCGCGCCCGGGCCCCTGGTGGTGGGAAGCACGACCCAGCTCCAGGCCCGGACGCTGGACGCGGCCGGCGGCGTGCTGGGTGGACGACCGGTCACCTGGGTGAGTGCCGCCCCGGCGGTGGCCACCGTTTCCGGAACGGGGCTGGTGACGGCAGTGGCGCCCGGCGAGACCCAGGTCACGGCCACCTCCGAAGGGCGGAGTGCCCAGATCGGCATCACCGTGATTCCCCCCCCGGTGGCCTCCGTGGAGGTGACCCCGGGGGATCTGGAGCTGGAGGCGGGAGACACCGCCACTCTCACGGCGACGCTCCGGGACGCGGCGGGGAACGCACTCACCGGGCGGGCGGTGGTCTGGGCCTCGTCAGCCACCGGTGTGGCCACCGTGGATGCCGAAGGGCTCCTTACAGCCGTCGCCCCCGGGGAGGCCGTCCTCACGGCCACCTCCGAGGAGCGGACGGGCGGTGCCAACGTCGTGGTCTTCTCGGCCACGGCGCCCCGGGTCTCGTCCATCGAGCCGGCCATGCTGGTGGAGGGCGAGACGGCCACCGTCACGGGCGTCCGCTTCGCCCCGAGCCCGGCGGGCAACCAGGTCCGCATTGGGGGCGTGGCCGCCCAGGTCCTCTCCGCTTCCGCCACCCAGCTCACGGTCCGCGTCCCGGAAGGAGCCTGCCTCCCGGAGGGCGCCCAGCCGGTACAGATCGAGGTGGGGGCCGAGAGCGTCGAGCGCGGGCATCCGTTCCGCCCCGCCGCCTTCCTGGAGGTCCCGGTCGGGGAACTTCGCATCCTCCGCGCCCCCTCCGACCTCTGCCTGCAGCTCCCGGCCACGGGAGGGACGGGGGACTGGCTGGTGGGGGTGCAATCCGTCTCTCTCACGGCCACCGCCGTTGCACCCGTGACCGTCTCCACCCGCACCGGAAGCCTGGTGGCAGGGGCACCGCCCTTCAGGGGAGCCCCTCTCCCACGGGCCGTGGCTCCTCCGGCCGTCCCCTTTACCGCCTTCGCCGCGCCGCCCCGGCTGGACCCGGAGGCCGAAGCCATGGAGGAACGGCACATGGCCTTTCTCCAGCGCCAGGCCGAGATGCTGGAGGAGTTCCGCCGGCAGGGAGCGCCCCTGGCTGCACCGGGGTCCGTCCCCGCCGCTGTTCCCGCTTCGGTCCAGATCGGAGATGTGGTGGAGGTAAAGATGCCCAACTTCAGCAACATCTGTGGCCTGTTCTTCCCCACCCCTGCCGTCGTTCGGGCCCGGGGCCAGCGAACCATCATCCTGGAGGACATGAGCAACCCCGAAGGAGGCTACACCGCCGAGCAGTACGCGGGGATCTCGGAGCTCATGGACAACCTCACCATCCCCTCGCTCGAAGAGAACTTCGGGGCGTTCACGGACTTCGACGGAAACGGGCGGGTGGTGATCCTCGTGACCCGCCGGGTCAACGAAGCCGGGGTGGCAGGATTCGCCAGCGGGGGCGACTTCCTCCCGCAGTGCGCTGCGTCCAACAACGGGGAGTACCTTTACATCAGCGCGCCGGATCCGGGTGCCGGCTCCACCTCGGGGTATTTCCCGGCCAATGCCCTCCGGGACCTCCCCCGGCTCACAGCCCATGAACTGACCCACGTGATCCAGGTTGGTCGGCGGACCCCTCAGGGGCGCCCGCAGATGGGCCCCTGGGAAATCGAGGGGCAGGCGCGGTATGCGGAGGAGGTCCTGGCCTTCCAGAAGCTTGGGGTGGCCCCGCGGCAAAACCTGGGCTTCGACTTCTCCCGGGGCGAGGACCCGGAGGGGGGAACATTCTGGTTCCGCGCAGGCTTCAACAACCTCTATCGCTACTTCGGATTCCTGAACTCCACGACCCGGATCCCCGAGGCCCCGGAGCGGTGTGGCTGGCTGGGGTACGACATCATCGGGGTCCTGGGGAGTGGGGCCAGCGGCCCCTGCCAGCAGTCCCTCAACTACGGGCTGGGACAGTCCTTCCTCCGGTGGGTCACGGACCACTTCGCGGGCCGGGTCGGCGGTGACGCGGCCCTGCACCAGGGCTTGATCGGGACTCAGGCCGCGGACATGCCAGCCCTGGCCGGTTTGGTCGGCGAGGATCGCCGTGACCTCCTGGCCTACTGGGCCGCCACCCTCTACACCGACGGGCGCTTTGACGGGTTGGAGCCACGTCTGACCTACCCCAGCTGGAACCTGGCGGAACTTCAGAATCGCTGGTGGGCCACGGGGCGTCTTGAGCCCTACATCCAGGGGTTCGAGCCGCTGGATCGGTCCCTGACCATCGCCGCGGGCTCCTCCGCCTATCTCCGGGTGAGCGGGGCAAACCAGCCGGGCACGGCCATTCAGGTCCGATCCCCCTCCGGGGCGCCCCTTCCGACCTTCGTCCAGCTCTGGGTGGTGCGCCTCCCCTGAGGTCGACCTCGCGCCCTTCCCCCTTCCCCCTTCGTCCCCCCGGTGCGCCCCCGTGCAACTGCAGCACGGCACCGCGCGCCGGGGGGCGGAGTATCTTTCAAATACAACGCAGGGGAAGTGGGCCCTTCGAGCCCGTCCTTCCGCAAGGATCCGCCTGCCCTCCCCCACGGAGCCGTCCATGGCCAGCCCCTCCCGCTCGTTCGCACCCCTTTCCTGCCGCCTGCTGCCACGCCTGCGTCGTGACACCCGAATGCCCCGGGCCGCCCTCGCCGCCGCCGTGCTGGTGCTTCCGGGCCTCTTCGTGCTTGGAGGATGCGGAGGAAGCGGAGAGGAGACAGGGGAGGATGCGCAGGTGACCCCCGGCGCCGAGGCCCCGGCGGCGGGCGCCTTTCCGGACGCGGCCGGAGACCCGGACGCCGCCCCGCGCGCGGATGCCACGGACCCGGCCGGGGTCACGGGTGGCGCGGACCCGGCCCGAACGGATCCGGCGATCCCGGGGGCTTCGCCGGATTCCGGCCCCGACACTCTGACCGGCGTCGTGGGGACCTTCGGCGCCGAGCCCCTGGTGCACTATGTGCTCCTTCTCGACGACGGCCGGAGCATCCCCCTGGGTACGGGCGGGGGGGACCTGCGCCCCGATGCCGACACCGACGGCCCCCTCCCCGAGCTCGCCCGCCTCACTGGGGCCAGGGTCCGGGTCATGGGCGAGGCCGACGCCTTCGCGGCAGTTCCGGCCCGGGGATTCGCCGTGGCCGACTACGAGCTGCTGGAGGTGGAGGGACAGCGCCCCATGACCGGACGCCTTGTCCGGGGGGAGCCGGAGGCAGGAACCCCGGACCGGCTGGAGGCGGACGGCGCCCCCGGCCGGGTCGTGGTGGGGATGCCCTCCGGGAGCCCCGAGACCGGGTCCCGGGTCTGGATCCTCGGCACCGTCCGGGGCGACTCCCTTTTCGTCCAGTCGTTCGGTGTGCTGCGGCTGGCGCCCGCCCGCTAGCGGATGAGCGCCGTGGGGAAGACCACCGGGCTCTCGTTGCCATCCCGGCTCACCGCGGCGACCCCGAAGAGGTAGTTGTCGATGACCAGGTTCTCGAGCGTGAACTCGGTCACATCCCCCACCCAGCGGGACCAGCGCCACTGGGGCTCGGTGGTCAGCCGCCAGTAGACCTTGTACCCGGCCAGGTTCGGGGCATCCACTGGATCCCACGAGAGGGTCGTGCTCGCCCGGACGGCGCCTCCGATGCGCACGGTGGCCGGAGCAGGCGGGGCCCACGCCATGGCGGCCAGCACGGCGGCGTTCAGGGAGGTGAGCCGGGCCGCGTAGTCGAAGTCCACGCCCTCGATGACGTCGCCGAACTCCCGGCCATCCACGACCCGGATGTCCTGGTGCTGTCGATCGTAGTGCTCGTGGGCCTCCATGATCCGAACACCCGGGAAGCCGGCGTCGTTGAAGGGCCGGTGATGTCCACCCCGACCGAACCGGTCCAGGCGGTAGATCATCATGGCATCCAGGTTCGGGAAGTACCGGTCGGCGATGCGCTCCACGTACCGCGCGATCTGCCGCGAGGGCCCGTCCACCTCGCCCCCGTAGACCCGGGTGTTCCACCCCTGGGGCTGGTGACCCTGCACCGGGGTGGGTTCGCTGAAGACCCGGAAGACCGTGTTGTCGATGACGCCGTCGATCCCTGCGATGTTGCCGATCATGTCGTTGTTCAGCACCGCATCGATGGTCCAGCCCTCCTCCCGGGCCATGGCGGCCATGTGCTGCCCGCCCCAGAGCCCCTGCTCCTCGCCCGAGAGCCCCGCGAAGACGACGCTCGTGGGGAAGCGGTACTGGCTCAGGACCCGGGCCGCCTCGATGGTGCCCGCCATCCCCGAGGCGTTGTCGTTGGCCCCCGGGGCATCGATCTCGAAGTTGAAGGTGTTGGAGGCGCGGGAGTCGATGTCGCCCGACATGATCACGTACCGGTCCGGATGCTCCGTGCCCCGGAGAATGGCGATCACGTTCACGATCTCCACATCGTGGGGGATGCGGGGGTTGTCCTCCACCGTCATCAGGGTGCGCTGGTACGACACCTCCAGGCACCCTCCGCAGGCTGCGCTGATCCGCTCGAACTCGTCGTGGATCCAGCGTCGGGCCGCCCCGATCCCCCGGGTGGTGGAGAGGGTGTCGGAAAAGGTGTTCCGCGTGCCGAACTCGGCCAGGGTGCGGATGTAGGCCTCGAGCCGCTCCGGCGAGGCCGCCCCCGCGATGTCGTGCAGCCGCGGATCGCTCTCGGGCGGTGGCGTTGCCTCGCCCTGGGCCCCCTGATCTCCCTGAACCTGGGCCTGGGCCGCCGCAGGAACCATGAGCGCAAGAGAGAGCGAGAGGGCCAGCGCCGAGAGGGACTGGACGGCAGACGACAACCGCAGGGAATGGGACACGATGCGCATCTCGTGGCGAAGGGGGAGCGTCGGAATGGATGGGAAACCCTAACCTACGCGGCTCTTCGCCTCCCTACAACCACATCCTGCCGCCGCGGCCTGCAAGCGCGCCCTGCTACCGCGCCCTGCAACTGCGCCCCGCGCCCTGCTACCGCGCCCTGCAACCGCGCCATGAAACCGCGATTGGCAACCCCGCCGGGCCCCCGGTCAGTTCCCGTCCCGGGTGACCTCCAGCGTGTAGCGACCCGTCCCGCTCCACTGGAGGGGTGAGGCGAGGATCAGGTAGGTCCCGTCGGCCGGAAGCGTGATCTCGATGAGCGAGTTGAGCCCGTCGTCGGGGGCGTCGTCGTTCGCCGCCAGTTCCTCGTAGTCCCCGTCTCCGAACTCCCGCCCGAAGGCGAGGTACGTGTCGAAGTCATCGGAACGCAGCCGGATGCGAAGCCGGTCCCCGGCCCGCCCCTCCACCGTCCACTCGTGGACCGCCTGGTCGGTTCCCGTGCTCGAAACCTCGCCTGGCCGGATTTCGCCCTCCACCCGGTCTCCGATCCGGAGGCTCCGGCGCTCCACCGCCTGGACCTCGACGGCATCGACGCGAACCGTGTAGGCTCCGCCCCCGCTCCCGAAGCCGAACGCACGGGCCCGGATGCCCATTGTTCCGCTGAAGGGTGCGCGCATCACCAGGAGGGCGTTGTTCCCCTCTCCTCCGTCGTCGTCGGACTGGAGGATGTCCAGAACTCCCCCCATCCCCATCATCCCCACATCCAGGTACGGGTCGAGGGCGTCGGACTCCATGCTCACCTGCAGGAACTCGCCCTCCTCCACCTCCAGCGTCCAGATGTCGCAGGGGAACTCCTCGTCCCATTCGCTCAGGCAGAGGCTCGCGTCGAAGTCCAGGCGGCCTTCCACCGTCATTCCCCGCGCCAGGGGCCGAGGCTCCGCCGGCGGAGGGGCATCGCGCTGCGCCAGCGCCAGGGAGAAGCGCCCCGCGCCCGAGCTCCCCCATCCCCGGGCAATGAGGAGGTAGGTGCCGCCTTCGTCCAGCCTGAAGACGAGGCGGGCGTCGGTCCCCTCCCCCCCGTCGTCATCCTCCTGGATCACCTCGGTGATCCCGCCCACCGGGTAGGCGAGCACCAGGTAGGCGTCGAAGTCGCTCGACCGGAGATCGGCCACGTAGCGGGTCCCGGCCTGGCCCTGGAAGCGGTAGACCCGGAAGGGCCCGCCGTTCAGGAGATGCGGGGCGTCGGCTCCCAGGTTCCCCTCGACGGTGGCGTCCACGCGGATCTCGGGAACGTCCTGAACGCCCTGGGCCCGGAGCTCGGAGGCCCCGGCCGACAGGGCCAGCGCAGCAAGGGCGGCGAGCCCTGCGAGGGCGACCCGGGAGCGGGGGTGGAGACGCGGAGGTGAATGGCGAACGGGTGACATGGGCGAGCCCCTTGGCAGGAGGAGGAGAGAGGGAAGCAGAAAAAGGGCGAACCGGCTGGAGAGGGCTCATCCCCGCCACAGGGGAGCGGGGGGCAGCGGCCTGCCACCACCCCTTTACCCCAGCCGGTTCCCGGTCCGTTCGGGTCCCGGGGTGGACGAAGCGCGGTCATGGACGCGGTCATGCGCGCGGTCATGGGCGCGCTCGAGGCCGGCCCCTCCTCCTTCAGAGCGGAATTCCGGCCCCCGGCCTGCCACGCACGGCGGTTCCGGGTCCTACCGCCCCCCTTCCCCGTCCTCCCACCAGAAGGGCGTCCGCTCCCGGGGGTGGTTCCCCACCTCGTCCAGCGTGCGGGCATCGAAGAGGCGGCCATTCACCATGGTCCAGCGGATGTGCTCCGAATTCCGCAGGTCGTCCAGGGGGTTCCGCTCCAGCACCACCAGGTCGGCCAGCTTCCCCACCTCGAGGGAGCCGATCTCGTGGTCCATCCCCAGGTTCCGGGCGCCGTGGATGGTGGCCACCGCCAGTGCCTGGTGCGGCGACATCCCCCCCTGGCCGAAGGACCAGAGCTCCCAGTGGGCATCCAGCCCGTTCATCTGCCCGTGGGCCCCGAGGCTCACGGGCACGCCCACGTCCAGCAGCTCCTTCGCGGTGGCGGCGGTCTGGATGTGCTCGTTCTCCTCGGGCGGCACCAGCTCCCGGCGCCGGGTCCGGGCCTCCAGGGTCAGGGGGGGGTGGAAGGCCTGCAGTCGCTCGTTCTCCCAGACGTTGGTGGCCTCGTACCAGTAGGCTTCGGCGTTCCGCCCGCCGAAGGCCACCACCAGGGTGGGGGTGTACCCGGTGCCGGCGGCACCCCAGAACTGGCGCACGTCGTCGTAGATGGAGCGCAGCGGGAGGGAGTGCTCCACCGACGTGTGGCCGTCCTGCACCTGGTTCATGTTGTGATGGAAAAGGGCCCCTCCCTCGAGGAAGACCTGGAGCCCCTCCTCGCGCGCCGCCTGGAGGATCTGCTGCCGCTGGTCCCGCCGGGGCTGGTTGTAGCTCTTCACGCTGATGGCCCCCACGGCCTTCATGCGCCGGACGTGGGTGCGGGCATCCTCCAGGTTGTTCACCTCGGCGGTGGAGCCGCTGGTGGCGCCGTAGAGGATCGTGCCCGTGGAGAAGATCCGGGGGGCGACCACGGCGCCGACCCGGGCCATCTCGGCGGCGGCCATGATCTGGTTGGTCCCGGCCGAGGGGTTGTGGACGGTGGTCACCCCGAAGGCCAGCTGGGCCAGGTTGCTCCGGTTCTGCCGGGGGACGATGTCGCCAAAGCCCTGCCCGCCGTGCTGATGCACGTCCACGATCCCGGGCATGATGGTGTGCCCCGCGGCATCGATGCGGTGGGCCCCAGCGGGGACCTCCACCTGACCGGCCGGGCCCACGGCCGTGATCCGGTTCCCCTCCACCACCACGGTGCCGCGCTCGATGACCTCGTCGCCCCGCATGGTGATGATGCGGGCATTCTCCAGCGCCACCGCCCCATCCGGTCGGTCCGAGGCCACCCGGAATCCAAGGTTCATGCCCTCGGAGACGGGGAGGTCCACGGCCTCGGCCTCCTCCTCCGCATCCGCATCCCACGCGGCAGCCCACGGGAAGGAATCCGTCATTTCCAGCGAGAAGAGCTCCGACCCCAGGGACCAGTGGAGCCGCGCGCCGTCACCCGACCAGTGGAGGTAGTCGCCCGCATCCCGGCTCACCCGGTGCTGGGGGATGTCCCGGTTCCCCGGCCCCACCTGCACCGCGCCGCCGGTGGCGACGAAGGGGCGCACGTAGGCGTGAAAGCGCTCGACCCACGCCACCCACTGTTCATCGGGCGAGATGCGGACGTCGGATGCCCACTGGCTCGTCAGGTGCTGGCGTTCGTCGTGGCCGTCCATCCCGATGCTCACGAGGCTCGATCCCCGGGTGAAGTAGACCCGGTCGCCGGAGGCCCCGAACTGGGGGTTGGCCGCGAAGGTGGCGGTGATGCGCCGCGGCTCGCCACCGGCGGCGGGGACCGCCCAGAGCCCCGTGTCCTCGGACCAGAGGGGGCTTCGGAGCCCCCCGCCGGACACCTTCCGGTAGACCAGGGTCTGGCCGTCGGGGCTGAATACCGGCTGGGCGAAGTGGCCGGGGCCCGGCACCACGACCCGCCCCTCGGGGCCCCCCTGGACGCCGATGACCCGAACCGAGGCGAGTTCGTCGTCGTCCCAGGCCACGTAGGCCACGGAACGGCCGTCCCGGGACCAGGAGGGGTAGTTCTCGAAGTGCCGGTCCTGGGTAGTGAGACGCCGGGGAGTGCCGGCGGGGAGGTCCCGGACCCAGACGTACCCCAGGGCCTGGAAGAGAACCCGATCGCCCTGGGGCGACACCGCCACGTTCCGAAGCATCTTCACGTCGAAGCTGTCGGGGTGCACGTCCAGGGTCACCCGGTGGGTCTCGGCCATCTGGCGGGTGGTGCGCACGCGGAAGGGGATCCCGGTCACCTCCCGGGAGGCCACGTCGATGCGGTGGATCCCGCCGTCGGCCCAGAAGACCACGCTCCGGCTGTCAGGGGTCCAGGCCATGGTGGGGTAGACGCCGTGGATGGCCCAGATCTCCTGGAGATCCCGGTCCATGCCGTCGAAAAGGGGCCGCTCCCGCCCCGACGCCAGGTCCCGGACGAAGAGCGTGGACTGGTAGCGCACCTTCCGGATGAAGGCCAGCGAGCTGCCGTCGGGTGACGGCGTGGGGCGGATGGCTCCGCCGGGGCCGCCCGTGACCGTGGTCAGATCTCCGGTCTCCCGGTCCAGTCGTCGAACGGCGTAGATCCCGGGGTTCGGGTCCTTGCCGTACTGGAAGGTGTTCCCCGGCGTCACGTCCTGGGAGAAGTAGAGGTAGCGGCCGTCGGGCGAAAACACCGGCTCGTTCACGTCCTTCTGGTCATTGGGCCGCTCGGTGAGCCGAAGCCCCGTGCCACCGCTGCGGTGGTAGAGCCACATCTCGCCGGCCCCGAGCGACCTCGCGCTGGTGAAGTGCTTCCGGGCCACGATGTACTGGGAGTCCGGCGTCCAGCTCGGGCCATTCAGGAGCCGGAAGCTCTCCCGGGTGACCTGCCGGGGGTTCGCGCCGTCCCGGTCCATGACCCAGATGTTGTCGCCCCCGGCCCGATCACTGGTAAAGGCAATGAACCGGCCGTCGGGGGAGTAGCTCGGCTGCATGTTCCAGGCAAAGCCATCGGTGAGCTGCCGGGCCTCACCTCCCTCGAAGGGGATCACGTAGATGTCCCCCAGGAGGTCGAAGGCGATCTCGGTTCCGTCGGGGCTCACGTCAAGGCTCATCCAGGTCCCTTCCCGGGTGTCGATCTCGATCTCCCGGGCGGGGAACGGCGGCTCGTTCACGTCCCACCCCTGGGTGCCGGAGGCGCGGGTCGCGGTATCCTGGGCCTGGAGCGAGACCGCCGGCATCCAGGACCCGGACGCGAGCCCGGAACCGAGCCCGGACGCGAGAACAGGCCCCAGCGCAGGGAGGAGAAGGAGGCCCGAAATGGCTAGGGCGGGGTGCACGGCGGCGGAAAGGGCGGATCGGAGCATGGCGGGGCGGGGTGATCGGGGGGGGGAGTCGGGCACGCGCGAAGGACTCCGGAAGATGGAACGAACCCCGCGTCCGCGCAGCCCCCGGGAAACGAGGAGCCCCTCCGGTGTAGGGAGCGTCATGTCCGATGCGATGCCCGACTCGATGCCGGAGGCGACGTCCGAGGCGCCCCCCTCCGACGCTCCGCCGCCCCGCCCCCGGCGCTCTGTCTTCCGCCACCTCGAGCCCGTTCTCTGGCTCGCGCTGGCGATTTTCGTGCTGGCCCGCTTCGGGCCCCAGCTCCAGGCGTGGACCGGGATCGGGCCAGCCCCCACAGGCGAGGTCCCCCCGGGGCTCGTCATCGCCACGCTGGAGGGAGAGACGCTGGGCCCGGCCGAACGGGACGGTCGCATCCAGGTGATCACCTTCTGGGCCACCTGGTGCCGGGTGTGCCGCCTCGAGCTCCCCTCCGTCCAGCGGGTGCACGAGAGCTGGGCCGAAACCGGCGAGGTCGTGGTGGTGGGGATTTCCATCGACCAGGGGGGGGAGGCCGTCGTCCGCGCCCACGTGGAGGCGCAGGGCTACACCTTTCCGCAGGCCATGGCTGCCCAGCCGGCCATCCCCGACCTGCGGCGGGTCTTTGGAGGCATCCAGGGCGTCCCCACCACCTTCGTGGTGGACCGGGAGGGACAGATCCGCCACATCCTGGTGGGGGTTTCGGGACCGGGCACGCTGCAGCGGGCGGTGCGGCGCCTGCTGGAGGAGACGCCGCTGGCGGAGACGGAGGACGTGCCGTCGCCCACCGCCGCCGCGTTGCCGCCGGGAGATCAGGGGCGTATCCTCGTCCGGGTCCGGTAATCAGCCGGGTCGCCAGCCCCCTCAGCCAGCCCCGTCAGCCAGCCCCGTCGTCGTCCCCTTCCCTCCCGGAATCCCCGTGATGATCGAGCGCCCGCGGCTCCTGTCCGCCCTCCCGTCTGCCGTCCTGGTCCTGATCGCCGTGGTCGCCCTTTTCGCCGCGGCCCCGTCGCCGCTTGCGGCCCAGGTCCCCGTGCCCCACCCCGAGGCCCGGGACACCCTCCGCGACGACCGGGCGTTCTCCTTTCACGACCGGGGCCCCTACCGCGCCGCCGTCCCGCGCCCCGAGGATCTTCTGGGCTACGAGCTCGGCGACTGGCACACCCCGTACGCCGACCAGGAGCGGGTCCTCCTGGCCATCGCGGCGGCAGCCGGCGACCGGGTCAGGGTGGAAGAGATCGGCCGCACCCCGGAGCGGCGGACCATGCGGGTCTTCCTGGTCAGCTCGCCCGACAACATGGCGCGGCTGGACGCCATCCGGGCGGACCTGGACAGGCTGGCGGACCCCCGGGGGGCCGACGGGGCCGAGCTCCGGGCCATCGCCGAGCGGACGCCGGCCGTGGTCATGATCTCGGGATCGGTGCACGGCGACGAGGTCCCGGGCTACGAGGCGGCCATGCACCTCCTCTACCAGCTCGCCGCCAGCGAGGAGCCGGCCACCCTGTCCCTCCTCGAGAACGCCGTCGTCGTCCTGAACCCCAGCTCGAACCCCGACGGCCACGAGCGCTTCGCCGTCTGGTACAACTCGGTGGCGGTGGGCTCCCCGGAGCCCGGGGCGCTGGAGCAGCAGCGCAACCAGCCCTGGTCCATCTACGGCCGGTTCAACCGCTACCGCTTCGACATGAACCGCGACCTCTTTGCCTCCACCCAGCGCGAGGTGCAGGCGCTCACCCGGACCATGCTCCGCTGGCACCCGGTGCTCCACGCCGATCTCCACGGCTACACCGCCCAGTTCTATTTCGCGCCGCCGGCAAGCCCGGTGAACGCCCACCTCCCCGAGGGGACCCGCCGGTGGTTCGACGTGGTCGGTGCCGGAAACGCCGCGGCCTTCGACCGCTACGGGTGGCTCTACTACGTGCGGGACATCTTCGACCTCTACTACCCGGGGTACTACGACTCCTGGCCCTCGCTCCTGGGGGCCACCGGCACCACCTACGAGACCGACGGGGGCCCGGCCTTCCTCAAGCGCCGCGCCGACGGAACCCTCCTGTCGCTGCGCGACGGCATCGCCAAGCACTACGTGGCCGCGCTGGCCGCCATGGAGACGGTGGCGGAACGAAGGGCGGAGCGCCTCGCCGACTTCCTGGCCTTCCGCCAGGCCGGAATCGAGGAGGGGAGCGCAGGGAGCATGCGCAGGGTGGTCTTCCTGGACGGCGATGATCCGGGGCGGGCCGCCGAGCTGGCCGCCATGCTTCTTCGCAACGGCCTCGAGGTCCGGCGCGCCGACGTCCCCTTTTCGTCGCGGCGAGCCCACGGGTACGCCGCTGCCGCTCATGCCGACCGGGGGGCCAACGCCAACGCCGGCACCGGCACCGGCACCGGCACCGGTCCGGCCTCGCGGAGCTTCGAGGCCGGCGCCTACGTGGTGGATCTGGTGCAGCCCCTGGGGCTCCTGGCCCGCACGCTTCTCGAGCCCTCGCCCGAGATGGATCCCGACTTCGCCGAACGGCAGCTCGAACGCTACCGCCGGAACCTGGATCGCGGGTCGGACGGGGTTCGGGAGGGCTACGAGATGTACGACGTGACCGCCTGGTCGCTTCCGGTGGCCTTCGGGGTGGAGGCCTTCTGGACCGAGGATGCGACGCCGGTATCGGGCGAACTCCTCCGCCTCCCGGCCGAGGTCCCGGCCATCGGGGAGGCGCTCCCCGTGGAGATCTCCGGCGGCGTGGTGCGCGGCGCCCGCGCCACCTCGACCTACGTCTTTCCCAACGCCTCCCAGATGGCGTCCCGCCTCGCCGCCGCCCTCATGAACGAGGACTTCCGGGTGGCCATTTCCAGCGAGCCCATGGAGGTGGCGGGCGAGACCTGGCCCCGGGGCACCTTCGTGGTCCGGGTCTCCCGGAACCCCGACACGCTCCACGACCGCATCGATGCCCTGGCCCGGGAGGCCGGGGTGGAGGTGGTGGGGCTCGACACGGCCTTCCCCCTCACGGGGCAGTTCGCCACCGGCTCCGAGTCGGTGGTGGCCCTCGAGGCCCCCCGGGTGGCCGTGGTGGGCGGCAGCGGGATTTCGCACACGAGCTACGGCGCCGTCTGGTGGACGCTGGAGCAGCGCTACCGCATCCCCTTCACGACCCTCCCGGTGGAGGCGCTGGAGGGGGGTGACCTTTCGCCCTACACCGTGATCGTGGTGCCCGATGCGAACCCGGGGGCCCTGGGCCGGATCGCCGGCGACGGCACCTCCCTCCGGAGCTGGGTGAGTGGCGGGGGGACGCTGATCACCATGGGCGGAGCCTCGACCTGGGCGGCCCGGGAGAACGTGAACCTCACCAGTGCACGGGTGCGTTCCGGGGATGCGGAGGAGGAAGCCGACGCACCGGCCCCGCCGGCAGAGCCCGCCACCGACCCGGCCCTGGGGGTGCGGAGCCCCACCGCCACGGCCGAGGTCCCGGCGCCGGTGTCGGGGAGCCTCTTCGATGCGGTCCTGGACCGGACCCACTGGCTGACGCTGGGCGTCGAGGCGCCCCGGATCACCGCCCTCTTCGGGGGGAGCTCCTTCTTCCTCCCCTCCCGGACGGCCTCCAACGTGGCGGTCTTCGCCCCCGAGGGGCCGCTCCATCGGGGCGGCTTCATCTGGCCCGACACCGAGCGCCTGCTCCGGGGCACCTCCCTGGTGATCCAGGAGCCACTGGGGTCGGGGAACGTGATCCTCTTCGCCAACGAACCCATGTTCCGCGGCTGGTGGCGGTCCATGGACAAGCTGGTCCTGAACGCCATCCTTCTCGGATCCTCGTTCTGAAACGGGTCCAGAGGCTGGCCCAGGCTCTCACCCTGGGGCTCGCCGTTGTCGCCTGCGAGCCTGGGCCGGCAGAGGCTCCCGCGGCCGGGCAGCCGGGTCGGGCCCTGGGCCAGGAAGAGGCCGGGCAGCTGGACCGGGAGCTCCGGGAGGTGGTGGAGGCCTTCGACCTGGTGGGGCTGGCCGTGATCCTCCTGGCGGGCGGGGAGGTGGTCTACGAGGGATACGCAGGGGAAGCCGTCGTCGAGACGGGACGGGCGCTGGGGCCGGAGTCGGTGGTCCGCATCGCCTCCATCAGCAAGACGGTGACGGCGCTGGCCCTGATGCAGCTCCAGGAGCAGGGAGCGGTGGAGCTGGATGCCGATGTGAGCCGGTACCTGGGGTGGGAGCTCCGGAACCCGGCCCATCCGGATGCTCCCGTGACGCTCCGGATGCTCCTCGGGCATACCTCGGGGATCCGCGACGGCGAGGGGTACGGGGCCTTCACCCGGGCCATGGTCGAGCGCCGCCTTCCCCTCCGGGAGCTCTTCGCGGCGGGCGGTGCCTTCGCCTCGGACGACATGTTCGCCGCGCATCCCCCGGGGGCCTTCTTCTCCTACAGCAATGCGGCGTGGGGGGTGATCGCGTCGGTGGTGGAGGCGGTCTCCGGCGAGCGATTCGACCGCTACACCCGAAACCACATCCTGGACCCGCTGGGGATGACGGCCTCCTTCAACCCCGCCGACCTCCCGGCGGCCGACTACGCCGCCCTCTACCGCCACCGGGACGATGCCTGGTCGGCGCAGGTGGATCTCTACCTGGACGAGGCCCCGGTCGACCGGGCGTGGGAGGGCTACGTCCCGGGGACCAACGGTCTCCTCTACGCGCCGCAGGGGGGACTCCGGTTGACCTCGCCGGCGCTGGCTCGGCTGGCCCTGGCGCTGATGCACGGGGGCGCACTGGATGGGGGCGTCCTCGATGGGGGCGCACGGGAGGGGGGCGTGCTCGGCGGGAGCGGGCGCGGCGGGGTACGCATCGTGGAGGCCGCGACGCTGGACCAGATGAAGGCCCCCCACTGGAGCTACGACGGCTCCAATGGCGACACCTGGGACGACTTCTGGATGGCCTACGGGCTGGGGCTCCACCTGGTCACGAACCGCGAGGGAAAGGACGTGATCTTCCCCGACCGTACGATGTTCGGACATGCCGGCATCGCCTACGGGCTCCTGAGCGACATGTACGTGGATGCCGAGACCGGGTCCGGGGTGATCTTCATCACCAACGGGAGTGCCCAGGACTACACCTACGCCGACGCCTCCGCCTTCTACGAGGTGGAGGCCGCGGTCTTCCATCGGCTCTTTCCCGTCCTCCAGGAGCTCGAAGCCCGACGCGGCGCCACGCCCCGGGATGTCACGCCGCCGGATGCCGCGACCCGGGACGCCGCGACACCCGGCGGTGAGGACCGGTAGCGTGGCCGGGCGCGGGAGAGGGCGCGAGGGAGGGCGCGGGGGAGGCGAGCGGCGCGAACTCCACGACCGCATCCAGCGCCGGCTGGACGAGCTCACCGATCCCGGCTACGAGGACCCGGCACGAAAGGATCTGGGCGTCCTCGACTGGCTCCTCTTTGTCGGGTTCCTCCTGGCCTGCGCTGTC
>SKNW01000008.1 GCA_007120305.1 Gemmatimonadota bacterium
ACGTGCAGATGGAAGTGGAGCTGATCTCGACGATCGCGATGGAGAAGGAACTCCGCTTCGCGATCCGCGAGGGTGGCCGCACCGTCGGCGCCGGCGTCGTCACCGAGATCCTCGACTGACGTTCCACGGCTCCGCCGACGGTGAGGGAGGGGAGCTTCCGGGAAGAAGTGTTGCTCTGGCACGTCCGGGGCAGGAAACTTCAGGGAGCCCCTTTACCTCGGGTCGGATTTGATAGAGGTTAGTAGGCTGTTTGACGATTGTAGCGGGCGGGCCCGGACGACTCCGGCTCCCGCCCTCCGGAAGGACCCCGAGACGAGACGAAAGATGGCGGGACGGATTCGCATTCGACTGAAGGCCTTCGATCACTGGGTGGTGGATCAGACCGCGTCCGACATCGTTCGGACCGCCGAGAAGACCGGCGCTACGGTCAAGGGTCCCATCCCCCTCCCGACGAAGCGGGAGCGCTGGACGGTTCTCCGGTCACCGCACGTCGACAAGAAGAGCCGGGAGCAGTTCGAGCTCAGGACGCACAAGCGGGTGATCGACATCGTCGATTCCCGCCCGGCCACGGTGGACGCGCTCACGAAGCTCGACCTCCCCGCCGGCGTCGACGTGGAAATCAAAGTCGATTGAACCGCGGCGGGTTCCCGCACCGACCTGGTCGGTGGCGCGGAATCTGCCCCGCAGACTCAAGGATACGAACGATGGCAGCACTGATTGGGCGAAAGATCGGGATGACCCGGATCTTCGACGACGCCGGGGCCGCGGTTCCGGTCACGGTCGTGGAAGCTGGTCCCTGCCCGGTGATTCAGGTCAAGACCTCCGAGCGGGACGGCTACAAGGCCGTTCAGCTCGGGTTTGGCCAGCAGAAGGCGACCCGGGCCAGCAAGGCTGAGCTCGGCCACGCCGTTCTGGCGGGACTCGAGTTTGCCCCCAGGGTTCTTCGCGAATTCAAGATCGGCGAAGGGGAGAGCTATGAACCCGGGCAGCAGTTGACCGTGGACGTGTTTGCCGCGGGCGACTCGGTGAAGATCACCGGAACATCAAAGGGGCGGGGTTTTCAGGGTGTCGTGAAGCGGTACGGCTTCGCAGGCCGCCCCGCGAGTCACGGCCACCCCATGTCCCGGAATCCTGGTTCGCTCGGCCCCGGCACCGACCCCTCCCGCGTCATCAAGGGGAAGAAGCTCCCCGGGCGCATGGGTGGGCACCGGGTTACAGTCCGGAATCTCGAGATCGTGAAGGTGGATGCCGATCGGAACCTGCTCTTCGTCAAGGGCGCGCTTCCCGGCAGCCGGAACAGCACCCTCTTCATCGCCAGGGGATGACGATGGCCAAGGCACGCTACTACAAGGCCGACGGCAAGAAGGGCCGGGCGCGTGAGCTCCCGGGAGCCCTCTTCGACGGCATCGTGAATGAAGGGGTTCTCCACCAGGTGGTGAAGGCGTACCTCTCGAACCAGCGTCAGGGAACGGCCTCCGGGAAGAACCGGTCCGCCGTGAGCGGCGGCGGTCGCAAGCCGTGGAAGCAGAAGGGAACAGGGCGTGCCCGTCAGGGGACGACCCGTGCGCCTCAGTGGACCGGAGGCGGTCTTGCCTTCCCGCCCCAGCCGCACGGCTGGCGCGTGAAGGTTCCCAAGAAGGTGCGGGGGCTGGCGCGCCGCTCGGCGCTCAACGCCCGTGCGGACGCCGATCGCGTGATCCTCATTGATCCGCTGGCCTTCGAGAAGGCTCGTACGAAGCAGCTGCTCGGGTACCTCTCGGAGATCGGGGTGGAGGGGAAGGTGCTGATCCTCACCTACGGGATCAACGAGAACCTCGTTCTCTCCGCCCGCAACGTGCCTGGTCTCGAGGTCATTCCCTTTGGGGAGGAGTCGAGCTACGACCTTCTCGCCGCGGGAACGGTGCTGATCGAGCGCCCGGCCATTGAGGCGTGGGAAAAGGAGCACGGTGGCGAATCCTCCGTGGCCGTGGAATCTGAACCGGCGGACGCCGGCGCCGAGGAGGCGACCCATGCGTGATCTGTTCGATGTCATCGTGGCGCCCGTCATGACGGAGAAGGCCACCGATGCGACCGAGGAGCAGAACGTCTACACCTTCGTCGTTCACCCCAGGGCCAACAAGGCGCAGATCGCCGCGGCCGTGGAGAAGGCGTGGGATGTGAAGGTCGAGGATGTGCGCACCGCGAATTATGCGGGCAAGCAGAGGCGCTCCTTCATGGGCCGGTTCATCCGGTCGCCAAAGGTCGGGCGTCGTCCGTCCTGGAAGAAGGCCATGGTGCGGGTCGCCGAGGGCGACTCCATCGAGTTCTACGAGATGGGTTGAGGAGCGATTCATGCCGCTGAAGAAATTCAAGCCGATCACTGCCGGATCCCGATTCCGGAGCGTGGTGGCCAATACGGAAATCACCCGGAAGGGGCCTGAGCGCTCCCTCACGGAAGAGCTCCACGGCTCGGGTGGTCGGAACCACCACGGCCGGATCACCATGCGCCGCCGGGGCGGGGGTCACAAGCGTCGCTACCGCGTGATTGATTTCAAGCGGAACAAGTTCGACGTTCCCGGTCGCGTGGCGGAGATCGAGTACGATCCCAATCGGTCGGCCAACATCGCCCTCATTCATTACGTCGACGGCGAGAAGCGCTACATTCTTCACCCCCGGGATCTTCCGGTTGGTGCAGAGGTTGTGGCGGGGCTGGAAGCCGACATCAAGATCGGCAACGCGCTGCCCATCGGCCGGATCCCCCTGGGGTCCACGGTTCACAATGTGGAACTCAAGCCCGGCAAGGGTGGGCAGATGGCCCGTTCCGCGGGATCCGGCGTTCAGATCGTGGCCAAGGAGGGGGACTACGTTACCGTGCGTCTTCCTTCCACGGAAGTCCGGCGCGTCCGCAAGGATTGCCTCGCCACCGTGGGTCAGGTCGGGAACGTGGACCACGAGCTCCGCGTTCTCGGGAAGGCCGGGGCGACGCGCTGGAGCGGACGTCGGCCCAAGGTTCGTGGCGTGGCCATGAACCCGGTGGATCACCCTCTCGGGGGTGGTGAGGGCCGGACATCAGGCGGTCGTCCCCCTGTTTCTCCGTGGGGGAAACCGGAGGGCGTGAAGACCCGGAAGCGGAAAAAGGCTTCCAGCAAGTACATTGTCCGCGGGCGTCGCCGCGGCAAGGCGACCAAGTAACAAGGCGTGAGGTAGAGCCAGATGCCGCGTAGCGTGAAGAAGGGCCCATTCATCGAAGAAAGGCTCCTCGCAAAGATCCATCGGATGAATGCGAGTGGCGAAAAGAAGGTTTTCCGGACCTGGTCCCGGGCCTCCACCATCTCCCCAGAGTTCGTGGGGCACACGGTGGCGGTTCACAACGGGAACAAGTTCATCCCGGTGTATATCACCGAGTACATGGTGGGCCACAAGCTGGGTGAGTTCTCGCCGACACGACTGTTTCGTGGGCACGGTGGGAAGCTGGCCGACAAGCGGTCCAAGCGCTGACGACCCGGGTGGGGATAGAGATCATGGAAGCAAAGGCAACAGCCAGGCATGTCCGCATGAGCCCCCGAAAGGTGCGGCTCGTCGTGGATCAGATTCGCGGTTCCTCGGTGAACGAGGCGTACGCGCTCCTTCAGTTCTCCAAGAAGGCGGCCGCCGAGCCGGTCGGGAAGACGCTCCGGTCCGCCGTAGCGAACGCCCAGGTGCGAGCCGAGGAGGGCGGTGGATTCGTGGACGCCGATGAACTCGTGGTCCGGGGTGCATGGGTGAACGAGGGGCCGACGCTGCGCCGGTTCCGCGCCGCGGCCATGGGCCGCGCCGCTCCCCAGCGCAAGCGTTCCGCTCACATCACCGTCGTCGTCGGCACAAAGGAGTAACGAGGCATGGGACAGAAGACGCATCCGACCGGGTTCCGCCTCGGAATCCTCAAGGACTGGAAGTCGCGGTGGTACGCCGAGAAGGACTTTCCCCGTCTCCTCAAGGAGGACGAGACGATCCGGAAGTACCTGGAGGCGCGGCTGAGTCACGCGGCCATCTCGTCCATCGACATCGAACGCAAGCCGTCGAAGATTGTGGTGACCGTGCACACGGCCCGGCCCGGCGTTGTCATCGGGAAGCGTGGTTCCGAGGTGGACAAGCTCCGCGACGAGCTGGGGAGCGTAACCAAGAGCGAGGTCTCCGTGAACGTCGAGGAGATCAAGCGTCCGGAAATCGACGCCCGACTGGTTGCCGAGAACGTGGCCCACCAGATCCGGAACCGGATCTCCTTCCGACGCGCCATGAAGCGCGCCGTCCAGGCGGCGATGCGTTCCGGTGCGGAGGGAATCAAGATCCAGTGCTCCGGCCGCCTTGGCGGAGCAGAGATCGCCCGGACCGAAGGATACAACGAGGGTCGGGTTCCGCTGCACACGCTTCGGGCCGACATCGACTACGCCCACGTGGAGGCCCATACCACGTATGGAGCGGTGGGGATCAAGTGCTGGGTCTTCCTTGGCGAGGTGGTAGAGAACCGCCGGGGCCGCACCTACTCCACCGATAACTGACGGGAAGAACGACGATGCTTTCGCCAAAGCGAGTCAAGCACCGCAAGCAGTTCAAGGGGAACATGCGGGGAAAGGCCACACGAGGGAATCTCGTTTCCTTCGGTCAGTTCGGCCTCCAGGCCATCGAACCCGGGTGGATCACGAACCGGCAAATCGAATCCGCCCGTGTGGCGATGACCCGTCACATCAAGCGTGGCGGAAAGATCTGGATCCGTATCTTCCCGGACAAGCCGATCACCCGGAAGCCGGCGGAGACCCGAATGGGGAAGGGAAAGGGGAACCCGGAGTCCTGGGTGGCCGTGGTGAAGCCCGGGCGCATGATGTTCGAGATGGAGGGAGTTACCGAGGACGTGGCACGTCGCGCCATGGAACTCGCGGCCGCCAAGCTGCCGATCAAGACCCGTTTCGTGGCTCGCGACAGCCAGCTTGGAGGATGAAGAGATGACAAAGGCAAACGACGTCAGGGACATGTCCGACGAGCAGATCCACGAGCGGGTCGGCGAACTCCGTGAGGAACTGTTCCGACTTCGGTTCCGGGCTTCCATGATGGAGCTCGAGAACCCTCAACTCCCGAAGACAATCCGCCGGGACATTGCCCGGATGAAGACCATTCTCCGCGAGCGCGAGCTTGCTGGAGGTGCTGCATGAGCGAGGAGAAGATGGAAGAGGTCCAGACCCCGGGCGAGGCCCGGAATCGGCGCAAGGTGCGCCAGGGGGTCGTGGTCAGTGATCGTGGAGACAAGACGGTGGTCGTGTCCGTGGAACGGCGCTTCCCCCATCCCCTCTACGGTAAGGCCGTGACCCGTACCAAGAAGTTCCACGCGCACGACCCCGAGAACCAGTTCCAGGTGGGAGACGTGGTCCGTATTGCGGAGACCCGTCCTCTATCCAAGCTCAAGCGCTGGCGCGTTCTCGAGCTCGTCGAACGTCCCGAGCGGGTCTGACCAGGAAGCACCGACCATGATTCAGCAGGAATCGGTACTCAAGATTGCGGACAATACGGGTGCGAAGAAGGCACTCTGCATCCGCGTGATGGGGGGATCCCGGCGTCGTTACGCCCGGGTAGGCGACGTCATCGTTGCCACCGTCAAGGATGCCATCCCCAATGCCGGCGTGAAGAAGGGCGACGTGGTGAAGGCCGTCGTGGTCCGGACCGCCAAGGAGATGCGGCGCAAGGATGGATCCTACATCCGCTTTGACGACAACGCCGCCGTTCTCATCAACCCGAACGGGGAGCCCAAGGGAACCCGGATCTTCGGGCCCGTGGGCCGCGAGCTTCGCGAGAAGCGTTACATGAAGATCGTTTCGCTCGCTCCCGAGGTGATCTGAGATGGCCACGAAGAAAGAAGCGAAGCAGGCGCGGCGCTCAAAGCGTCGGAGCCACATCGTCAAGGGAGATCGTGTTCGCGTGATCTCCGGGAATCACCGGGATCTGGAAGGGACGGTTACCCGTGTGATGCCTGACAAGGGCCGTGTGGTAGTGGAGGGCGTAAACCTTCGAAAGAAGCACCAGAAGCCTTCCCAGCAGAATCCGGATGGAGGGATCGTGACCATGGAGATGCCGGTTGATATCTCCAATGTCATGCTCATTGATCCCACTTCCGGCGAGGCGTCCCGGGTTCGTATCCGGGTGGAGAGTGACGGCACGAAGGAACGCATTGCCGTCAAGTCCGGAAATCCGATTCCCCGTCCGTGACGGGGGGGAAGCAAAACCCGATGGCACCGAGACTGAAGCAGCACTACAAGGATCACGCCCGCCCCCGCCTCATGGAGCGGTTCCAGTTCAAGAACCCGCACCAGGTCCCGGGGATCACCAAGGTGGTGGTCAACGTTGGGGCGGGAGACGCTGGACGGAACCAGAAGCTTCTGGATTCGATCCTCGAGGAGTTGGGGAGAATCACGGGTCAGAAGCCCGTGATCACCAAGGCGAGAAAGTCCATCGCCGGATTCTCCCTCCGTGAGGGGATGCCGGTGGGGGCTTCGGTTACCCTTCGGGGCGATCGCATGTACGAGTTCCTGGACCGGCTGGTCTCCGTGGCCATGCCCCGCATCCGGGACTTCCGGGGTGTTCCGACGAAGTCCTTTGACGGGCGCGGAAATTTCACCCTCGGGGTGAAGGAGCAGCTGATCTTCCCGGAGATCGACTACGACGACGTGGAGCAGGTTCACGGCCTGGACATCACCATCGTCACCACGACGGACAAGGACGACGAGGCCCTGGAGCTTCTCTGGCTCATGGGGTTCCCGTTCCGCGGTGAGCAGCGGCCAGTGGTTGTCGGCGCGGCTGCGGAATGACCGCTTCACAGATTCGACCGGAGCAGGACTGATGGCGAGGAAGGCTCTCATTGAGAAGGCAAATCGCGACCCCAAGTACGGGGTGCGCGGATACAACCGGTGCAACCGGTGCGGGCGTTCGCGCGCATTTCTCCGGAAGTTCGGCCTCTGCCGAATCTGCTTCCGACAGAAGGCGCTCCGCGGGGAAATTCCCGGCGTTCGTAAGGCCAGCTGGTAAAGGACGCATCAAGCCATGATGACGGATCCGATTGCGGATATGCTGACGCGCCTCCGGAACGCCGGCCAGGCCGGTCACCGATGGGCGGACATGCCGGTCTCCAAGCTCAAGGTGGAGATCGCACGACTCCTGCGTGAGAACCATTACGTCTTTGATTTCAAGATCCTGGACGACGGTCGCCACGGAGTGTTGCGCGTCTACCTGAAGTACCATGAGGGGAAGCCGGTCATCCGGCACCTGGAGAGGGTCTCCAAGCCCGGCCGCCGGAGATACGTGGCCTCGGGGGACATCCCCCGCGTTCGGAATGGCCTGGGTATGGCCATCCTTTCCACCTCCCGGGGGGTCCTTTCGGACCGCGGAGCCCGACAGGTCGGTGTGGGTGGCGAACTCCTCGCCATGGTCTGGTGAGTCCGGGTTCCTCCTTCTATTGAACCAACGAGCGAGCGATGTCGAGAATCGGTAAGCAGCCAGTCGATCTTCCGAAGGGAGTGGAGGCGCGGCTGGAGGATGGGAACCTGGAGATCAAGGGGCCAAAGGGGTCACTGGATCTTCGGGTAAACCCGGAAATGAAGGTGACCATCGAGGACGGCATCCTCAGGGTGGAGCGACCTTCCGACGCAGCGAACCACCGGGCCCTCCATGGCCTGACGAGGTCCCTGATCGCCAACATGGTGCAGGGAGTGACCGCGGGCTTCGAGCGGAAGCTCGAGATCGTGGGCGTGGGCTACCGCGCGGAAAAGAAGGGGCCGGGGATCACGCTGCACCTCGGCTACTCGCACACCATCGAGTATCCGGCCCCCGAGGGGATCGAGTTGGACGTGCCCCAGCAGACCGAAGTCCTGGTCCGGGGGTCAGACAAGCAACTCGTCGGCCAGGTGGCCGCCGAGATCCGCGGCTTTCGGCCGCCCGAGCCTTACAAGGGCAAGGGTGTGCGTTACGCCGGTGAGCAGATCCGCCGCAAGGCCGGCAAGACCGCCGGGTCCTGAGGGAACAGGAGAATCACGTGAGCAGGCTGAAGCTTTCAGAGATCAGGAAGAGCCGCCGACTCCAGCGGACCCGCCGTCACTTTCGGGTGCGGAACAAGGTCCATGGATCTGCGGAGCGCCCCCGGCTGGTGGTGTTCCGGTCCAACCGGAACATCGAGGGCCAGGTCGTGGACGACGATGCGGGGGTTACCCTCGCTGGGATGTCCACGCTGACCGCGGAACTCCGCGGCTTCGAGGGGGAGGGAAAGAGCCGCAAGGTGGAACACGCCTTCGCCGCTGGGAAGCTCCTGGGCCAGCGGGCCCGGGAGGCAGGCATCGAGACCGTGGTGTTCGACCGCGGCGGTTACAAGTACCACGGCCGGGTGAAGGCCTTCGCCGATGGCGCCCGTGAGGGAGGACTGAGGTTCTGATGGCCAGAGAGAAGAAGCAGTCCAGAGCGCGTGAATCCGAGTTCGTCGAGAACGTGATTCACATCAACCGGGTCGCCAAGGTCGTGAAGGGTGGCCGCCGGTTCTCTTTCACGGCCCTCGTGGCGGTAGGAGACCAGCAGGGCCGGGTTGGCGTTGCCTACGCCAAGGCCAACGAGGTGGCCGAGGCCATCCGGAAGGCCATGGAGCGGGCCAAGGTTGACATGATTGACGTCCCGCTGATGCACGGGTCGACCATCCCTCACGAGATCATCGGGGAGTGGGGTGCAGGACGGGTGTTCATGCGCCCTGCGGCGCCCGGTACCGGCGTCATCGCCGGTGGCCCTGTCCGCGCCATCCTGGAGGCGGCTGGCGTCAAGGATGTTCTGACCAAGAGCTTGGGAAGCAACAATCCCATCAACGTGGTGCGCGCCACGATGAACGCCATCGAAGGACTCGTGACCCCGGCCCAGGCGGCCCGGGAGCGCGGAATTTCAGTGGAAGAGCTGGAGGCCAGCCATGTCTGAATCCTACCGGAAGATCGCGGTGACGCAGGTGCGCAGCCTCAGCGGTCGCCCCGAGACCCATCGTCGCACGATGCGAGCCCTGGGTTTCACGAAAAACCAGCAGACCCGATACCATACCGAGACGCCGACCATCCGTGGCATGCTCTATCAGGTGCGCCATCTGGTGGACGTCTCCGAAGTCGAGGAGTGACCAGGAAATGACTGAACTTCACAAGCTCCGACCCAACGCTGGTTCCCATCGGAACAGAAAGCGCGTGGGCCGAGGCCCGGGCTCCGGAACCGGCAAGACGTCCGGACGGGGGCAGAAGGGCCAGAAGGCCCGTTCCGGGGCTTCGATTCCCGCCGGGTTCGAAGGAGGGCAGATGCCGCTTCAGCGGCGGATCCCCAAGGGGGGCTTCACGCCCCTGAACCGCGTGGAGTACCAGGTGATCAACGTGCGGACGCTCCAGGAGCTGGAGGAAACCCACGTCACCCCCGACGTTCTTCGTTCCCAGGGTCTCATTGGGTCCGGAAGAGTGCTCCTTAAGATCCTGGCCACCGGTGAGCTGAGCCGCGGCGTGCACGTGCACGCACACGCGTTCAGTGCCAGTGCCAGGGAGAAGATCGAAGCCGCGGGTGGTTCTGCCACCGTGATCGGCTCCGACACCGACGCCTGAGTCGACGGGAACCGAGAAGCATGTCGAACCCGATTCCGAACCTGTTCCGTTTTCCGGAACTGAAGGACCGGATCCTCTTCACCCTGATGATCCTTCTGATCTATCGGGTGGGTGCACACATCACCGCTCCCGGGATCAACCTTCCCGCGCTGCAGGCCCAGTTCGGCGCGCTGGAGGGCACGCTCTTCGGGATCTACGACATGTTCGTGGGGGGAGGCCTCTCCAGGGCGACGATCTTCGCGCTGGGGATCATGCCCTACATCTCCGCCTCCATCATGTTTCAGCTTCTTGCGGCGGTCTTCCCGACCGTGGAAAAGCTGCAGAAGGAGGGCGAAGAGGGGCGGAAGAAGCTCACCCAGTGGACCCGTTACACCACCGTGGTTCTGTCCATCGCGCAGGCCTATGGGTACTCGGTCTTCGTGGGCTCCATCGAGGGCGCCGTTGTGGCGCCGGGGCTCCTCTTCACGTTCACGACCGTTCTGACATTGACGGTCGGTGCCATCTTCATCATGTGGCTTGGGGAGCAGATTACCGAGCACGGGGTGGGGAACGGCATGTCGCTGCTGATCTTCTTCTCCATCATCGAAGGCTTCCCGGCTGCCGTGGCGCGGACGTGGGAGGCGCTCATGGTGGGCGAGATCGGCCTCGTGGCGATGATTGCCCTCCTTGCCGTGGTGATCGGTGTGACCGCCGGTGTGACCTCCATGACCATGGCGGCGCGGCAGGTTCCGGTCCAGATTCCGCGAAAGGTTGTCGGTCGCGGTCGTATTCAGGAAGGCCAGAAGAGCTTCATTCCCATCCGCGTAAACGCGGCCGGCGTGATGCCCATCATTTTCGCCCAGTCCTTCATCATCGTGCCGGGCACTTTGGCCGCCTTCACCAGCTCCGGTCTCATTGCCGACATCTCGGACATGTTTCAGCCCGGGAACTGGCTCTACTACGCCACGTATGGGATCCTGACAATCTTCTTCACCTATTTCTACACCGCCATCATCTTCAATCCGGTGGACCTGGCGGAGAACCTGAAGAAGCAGGGAGCGTTCATCCCCGGGGTCAAGCCCGGGAGCCGCACGGCGGAATACATCGACCGGATCCTTACTCGAGTGACCCTTCCGGGGGCCATCTACCTTGCGATCATCGCGATCCTGCCCTTCTGGATCTTCGATCTCTTCAACATCCAGACCTTCTTCTTCGGTGGCACGGGTCTCCTGATCGTCGTGGGCGTGGGTCTGGACACCGTCCAGCGGGCACAGCAGCACCTTCTTCTTCGCCACTACGACGGCTTCATGAAGAAGGGACGCGTTAAGGTCCGCGGGCGTCAGAACTACATGTAAGGGGCAATCTGATGGTGGTAATTCTCCTCGGACCTCCCGGGGTCGGGAAGGGAACGCAGGGCGCCCGCCTTGTCGATGAACTGGGCTGGGTGCGGATCGCCACCGGTGACCTCCTCCGGGCCGCCCGTCGCGAGGGCACGGACTTGGGACGAAAAGCGCAAGAGTACATGGACGCGGGGGATCTGGTCCCGGACGACCTTATCGTCGCCCTGGTGAAGGAGCACCTTGCCGGACTGGGTGCCGACACCGGCGTTCTCTTCGACGGCTTTCCGCGCACCGTTCCGCAGGCTGTCTCGCTGGACGCCATGCTTCCGGAACTCTCACGAAAGGTCGACGGGGTGCTTCTGTTCGAAGCCCCTGCGGATGTTCTGTTCAAGCGAATCAGCGGTCGTCGCTCCTCGCCGGAGGGTCGCGTCTACAACGTATACTTCGACCCGCCCAGGCAGGAGGGTATCTGTGACGTGACAGGGTCTTCCCTGGTCCACCGAGCCGACGACGAGCCGGAGACGGTGGAGCGCCGCCTTGCCGTTTACGAGGAGCAGACGGCGCCTCTCATATCTTATTATGATGCCGCGCCTACGCGGGTGATGCGCATTGAGGGCGATCGGCCCATGGCCGAGGTGGAGGAGGCGGTGCGGCAGGAGCTTGCGCGGGAACTGGACGTTACGGTGGGGTCGCGGTGATCGAACTGAAGAGCGCGGCTGAGATCGAGGAGATGGCGGCATCGGGTGCCATCATCCACGGCCTTTTCGCGGAGATCGAGCGGCGCGTGGAGCCGGGTGTCTCCACCCTCGCCCTCGATGCGTTCGCCGAGGAATTCATTCGCTCCCATGAAGGAGCGGTGCCCCTTTTCAAGGGACAGTATGGGTTTCCTGGATCGCTGTGCACGTCCATCAATGCGGAGGTGGTGCATGGCATCCCCTCCGACGCGCGGGTTCTGGCGGAGGGCGACATCATCTCCGTGGATGTGGGGGTGCGTCGCCGGGGCTGGTGCGGGGATTCGGCTCGGACCTTCGCCGTGGGCGAAGTGAGTGACCAGGCAGGCGATCTCATGACGGTGACGAAGCGGGCACTGGCTGCGGCGATAAAGGCCACGGTGGCCGGAAAGCACGTGGGCGACGTGGGTGCCGCTGTTGAGGCGGCCGTGCATGGGTCGGGGTTCCACATCATTCGGGACCTCGTGGGGCATGGGATCGGTCGTGAGCTGCACGAGGACCCCCAGGTCCCTAACCGTGGCACGGCAGGGGAAGGTCCCCTCCTCAAGGCCGGGATGGTTCTGGCCATCGAACCGATGGTGGCGGTGGGTACCTGGCGGATTCGCACCCTTGAGGATGGCTGGACCATGGCCACCGCCGACGGTTCACTCTCGGCCCATTTCGAGCACACGGTGGCGGTCACCGACCATGGGCCGAGGGTGTTGACGGGTCCTAGAGAGAGAATTGCTCCAGCCCTTGAGATGGGTTCCTGAAGAAGTTATACTTCCAAGCTCTGCAACGTACGGACGGTGAGGTCTCCATGAAGGTGAGAAGTAGTGTCAAGCCGATTTGCGAACACTGCAAGGTGATCCGCCGTCGCGGTGTGGTGCGAATCATTTGCAAGCGGAATCCCCGCCACAAGCAGCGTCAGGGGTAAGAGACTCATGGCAAGAATTGCGGGAGTCGATCTCCCCCGGAACAAGCGCATCGTGATTGCCCTCCAGTACATCTACGGAGTCGGGGAGTCGCGGGCAAGAAAGCTTCTCGAAGCCACGGGCATCCGGGAAGAGGTGCGGACCTATGACCTCAGCGAAGAGGACGTGAGTCGTCTTCGTCGAGAGATCGAGCAGAACTTCAAGGTGGAAGGGGCTCTCCGTACCGAGGTTTCCATGAACATCAAGCGTCTCATGGACATCGGGTGCTACCGGGGTCTCCGCCATCGGCGTGGTCTCCCGGTCCGAGGTCAGCGGACGCACACCAACGCGCGGACCCGGAAGGGTAAGGCCAAGTCCATCGCCGGCAAGAAGAAGGCGCCGCGTAAGTAAGCCATCAGAGGAAGGAATGAATTCGTGGCGAACAAGAAGCAGGCGGCCAAGCCGCGTCGAAGCAAGAAGGTGGTCGAGTCCGACGGTGTGGCGCACATCCAGGCGTCGTTCAACAACACCATCGTGACGATCGCCGATTCCAAGGGGGATGTAATCACCTGGTCGAGCGCGGGGAAGGCTGGCTTCAAGGGGTCCAAGAAGTCCACCCCCTTTGCCGCCACAATGGCGGCGGAGATTGCGGGCCGGGACGCCTTCAGCATGGGCGTCCGCCGGGTGGACGTACGCGTCCAGGGTCCGGGCTCGGGTCGTGAGTCGGCTATTCAGGCGCTTGCCGCGTCGGGGCTGGCGGTCAAGTCGATCCAGGACGTGACGCCACTCCCCCACAATGGTTGCCGCCCACCAAAGAAGCGGCGGGTCTGATCCGCCAGCTTCGTACCAACCCACGCGTCTTTTCTTAACAAGACGCTGCACTCCGGGGCGCCGGAGGCGGGCAGGGGCCCGTCTCCGTCCTCGCGTTTCAACGGACCTCGTGGTCAGGACAGGTTTCTTTCGATGGCTCGATACACCGGACCGGTCTGCAAGCTCTGCCGCCGAGAGGGGACGAAGCTCTTCCTCAAGGGTTCGAAGTGCTACACCGAGAAGTGCCCCGTCGATCGACGGAGCTATCCCCCGGGGCAGCACGGGCCCGCCCAGGCGCGGCGTCGCAAGCAGTCCGATTATGCTCTTCAGCTTCGCGAGAAGCAGAAGGTAAAGCGGATCTACGGCCTCATCGAAGGTCAGTTCCGCAATCTCTTCGAGGCAGCGGCGAAGCGTGAAGGCGTCACCGGCGCCAACCTTCTCGTCGGTCTCGAGACCCGACTGGACAATGTCATCTTCCGCCTGGGGCTTGCCCCCAGCCGGAGCGCGGCGCGGCAGCTCGTGCGCCACAGGCATGTCCAGGTGAACGGAGAGATCGTCGACATCCCGTCGTTCCGGGTCCGCCCCGGGCACGAGATTTCGCTCAAGGCGTCATCCAGGGAAATCGCGCCGGTGGAAGCCTCGCTAGCTGCGCGGACTCGTCCCCAGCTTGTGGAGTGGCTCACGCTGGACGAGAAGAACCGTGTTGCCCGCGTGGTGCGGGATCCGACGCGGGACGACATTTCGGCCGACATTCAGGAACAGCTCATCGTCGAGCTGTACTCGAAGTAATCAGCTCCAATACCGCAGACGGCGGGCCCTTGATGGCCCGCCGTTCTGCCCCGGGCATGGGAGGAAACAGGTGGAGATTGATCTGACCGGACTCGTGCTGCCTGAAAAGGTGGACACGGAGCACACTGCGGACGAACGCCGGATTGGCCGCTTCGTCATCGAACCGCTCGAGCGAGGGTTCGGACATACGCTGGGCAACTCGGTTCGTCGCGTGTTGCTTTCCTCACTCCGAGGCTCTGCGGTATGGGCTTTCCGGATCAACGGGGTGGTGCACGAGCACCAGACCGTGGAGGGGGTGATGGAAGACGTTCACCAGGTCATTCAGAATCTGAAGAGCCTGGTTGTGGTGCTGGATGACGATGTTGATGAGGCCACCGTCGAGATCTCGACGAGGTCAGCTGGCCCGGTTACGGCGGGCATGGTCAAGCCCAAGGCTGGTGTCCGTCTCCTCGACACCGATCACCACATCCTGACCCTGCAGGAGGACCGGGATTTTCACCTCGAACTCAGAGTCAAGAAGGGGAGGGGGGTGGATCTGGCGGATCAGCATCCCCTGGAGAAGGGATCGCCGGTGGATCTGGTCCGGATTGATGCCATCTACAACCCCGTCCGCCGCGCCAATTTTGAGGTGCGGGAGACCCGTGTTGGCCAGCGGACGGACTTTGATCGACTCACGCTGGATGTGGAGACGGACGGTTCCGTCTCGCCAGCGGATGCACTGGCCACGGCTGCCGAGTTGGTGAAGCGGCACATGGACTACCTGCTCCATTTCCAGGTCGGTGGGGGCCCGAAGGCTGCACCCGAGGGAAGCGTGGCGGTCCCGGACCAGATGAAGGACCTTTTCGAGCGGCCCATCGAGGACCTGGCCGAGCTTTCGGTCCGATCCCGGAACTCTCTGCAGAAGGAGAACATCCGGACTCTTGGGGAGCTGATTCGGAAGTCTGAGGATGAAATGCTGAATATCGAAAATTTCGGCAAGAAGTCGCTCAAGGAGATCCAGGACTTCCTGGCGGAGCACCAGCTCCGGTTCGGCATGCAGATTCGCGAAGGTGAAGACGGCGCCCTCTTCCTGATGGAAGAGGAAGCCAGCGCAGGGACCACGGATTCCGCCGACGAGTAGACAAGCTCGCTCTCGGCTGATATATCGGTAGCTCGAATCAGGAACAACCATCATGCGGCATCGCAAGAAGGGAAGGGCTCTTTCCCGCACGGCCAGCCACCGCAAGGCTACGCTTCGGAACATGGCGACAAGCCTGTTCCTCCACGAGCGGATCGAGACCACGACGGCCAAGGCCAAGGAACTCCGCCCCTACGCGGAGCGTCTCATCACGCTCGCCCGTCGCGGCGACCTCCACGCCCGGCGGATGGCGGCTCGTTCCGTCCAGAATCGCGAGGTGTTGGGGAAGCTCTTCGACGACATCGCCCCCCGCTTCGAGGGGCGCCCGGGAGGCTACACGCGTATCCTCAAGCTGGGTACCCGGAAGGGGGATGCTGCGGAGATGGCCCTGATCGAACTCGTTGAGCGATCCGAAGCCTGACAACCCAGGAGAACCAGAGATCATGGCCCAGCAGACCAGCGAAAAGCTTCGCCTTCCTCTCATGATCCTCGCGGCTCTTTCCATCGCGGGGTTCGTCTGGTGGCTATCGGTCTTCACGGAGCCGACGCAGTTCGCCATCGCCCAAGAGGAATCGCCGGCGATGGTGGACGACGTACCCGCGCTCACGCTTGCCGTCTTCGAGCAGCGCGCCGCCGAGATGGATGGTTCGCGGGTTCGCCTGGAAGGTCTCGAGGTTGCGACCTCCATCGGCCCCATGGCCTTTCTGACCTCCCTCCCCGAGGGTACGCCCTATGTGGTGCGGATCATGCCCTCGGTGGACAACCCGACGGTGGTCTCGGGTGACCGGTTCAACGTCTCGGGCACGGTTAGGGCCATGTCACAGGATGTCCTCGATGCATGGGAGGCCGAAGGGGTGATTACGGACCCGACCGCACGTGAGATCGCGGGGTTCGGGGCGACCTTTCTCGAGGCTGAAATCATGTCGCCTGCGGCAGCCCCCGAGGGCGGCGCCGGGGACGACGACGCTGACGATCGCTGAGGTAGGTGCGCCGTCAAGGCGGCGACTGACCTCATTTCAAGGGAATAGTTGACGATGGCACGAATCTGCGCAGTGTGTGGCAAGGGCCCCTCGACGGGGAACAACGTCAGCCACGCCAATAACAAGACGAAGCGACGCTGGCTTCCGAACCTTCAGACGGTTCGGGTCATGGGTCCCGAGGGTCAGCCCGTCCGGATCCGGGTCTGCACGTCCTGCATCTCGGCTGGCAAAATTACGAAGGCGCCCGCGAGGCGGTCGCAGGGAGCCGGGGTCTGACGGCCACTCCGGTTGAAGGCGCGGGGGCCCTGGGGCAGTCCGTGCCCGGTTCCTCATCGAACCCCCCCGGCGCTTTGGGCGCCGGGGGGGTTCGGCGTTTTCGCGTCGGTCTGGCACGGCCATGTCCCGCTTCTGTCCAGGCGGATGAGGAAGGGACCGGTGGTGTTGGCGAGGGGACGGGGGAGGATCGCCTGGCGCAGCTTCTCCGAGAAGCGGGGCACATGCCAGTTGCCTTCCCTCTCACGCGCATTGATCCTCCTGCGGATCCACGCCCATTGGCCCGGGGCGCCCGGGGTCTGCTGTCCGGGGAGTACGACGTGCTCCTCCTTACGTCTGCGCGGTCTCTCCCGCCCCTTGTGCGGGCTCTGGATGAGACGGGCGCCGGTGCCGGCTGGACGCGACCAGAGGGCCTTCGCGTCTGGGTGGTGGGAACGGCCACCGGGGCCGCGGCTGTCGCGGCAGGCCTTGCCCCCGACCGCATTCCCGACCGCTTCGTGGCTGAAGGTCTCCTGGAGGCTGCCCCCGCGTGGGGAACGCTCGAAGGCACCCGGATCCTCTTCCCCCGAGCCGCGGAGGGGAGGGATATCCTTCCCGAGACCCTGGCAGGGGCCGGCGCCCGGGTCACGCTGGTGGAGGCCTACCGTGCCGTCGAGGATCCCGAGGCCGGGGACGCCCTGGTGGCCGCCGCTCGCAAGGGCCAGCTGGACGTGGTGGTTCTCACGGCGGGTTCACAGGCGCGGGTCCTCGGTACGTCGCTGGCCCGATCCTCCACGGATTGGCCTGCAGGCGTGAAGCTCGTTGCCATCGGCCCCGCCACGCAGGTCGCCGCCCGGAGCGCTGGGCTCCCCGACCCGGTCGTGGCGGATCCCCATACGCTGGCCGGCGTCCTGGAGGCGGTGGAAGCCCTTTCCCTGGACGGAGGATAGATTCTCCTTCCGAGGGCGAGTGCCGAAATGCGGGTCTGATTCTTGCGCTTCGGATGGTGGCGGATCCATCGTTCGCCCTCTTCACATCTCTTTCTTCCCTCGGAATCACGATGACTCAGCCCGCCCCGCAGACGTCCCCCACCGAGGGGACGCAGGAACTGGTGTTCGGCATACTCGGACTTGGATACGTGGGCCTTCCCCTCGCCGTGGAAGTGGGCAAGGTAGGCATCCGGACCCTGGGATTCGACGTCAATCAAGGGGTGGTCGATGGGGTCAATGGCGGCCAAAGCCACATCGGGGACGTTCCCTCCGGGGAAGTGGCCGCCCTCCGCGATGCCGGGAAGCTGGAGGCCACCAGCGACATGTCGAGGCTTGCGGAGTGCGACGCCATCTCGATCTGCGTGCCCACACCCCTCGGAAAGACCCGGGACCCCGACATCTCCTACATCCTGCGCGCAGGAGAGGCCGTTGCCCGAACCCTGCGCCCCGGCCAGTTGGTCGTCCTCGAGTCAACCACCTATCCAGGCACGACCCGGGACGTCCTTCTTCCTCTCTTCGAGGCCCGGGGGCTGGAGGTGGGACGGGATTTCTTCCTCTGCTTCTCTCCGGAGCGCGTGGACCCGGGGAATCCCACGTGGCAGACCCGAAACACCCCGAAGGTCATCGGGGGGATTACGCCGCGCTGCCTCGAAGAGGGAATGAAGGTCTACCGCCGGTTCATTGACACCATGGTTCCCGTGTCCTCGCCGGAGGCGTCGGAACTCGTCAAGATCCTGGAAAACACGTTCCGGGCCGTGAACATCGGGCTCGTCAACGAGACGGCGCAGATCGCTGACCGCCTGGGGGTGGACGTGTGGGAGGTCATCGAGGCAGCCGCAACCAAGCCCTTCGGGTTCATGAAGTTCACTCCCGGTCCCGGCCTGGGTGGGCACTGCATCCCGGTTGATCCCCACTACCTGTCCTGGAAGATGCGGACGCTGGACTACCGGACGCGGTTCATCGAACTGGCCAGCGAGGTCAACGCGGAGATGCCCCACTTCGTGGTGGGGAAGGTCCGGGAGGCTCTGAACCAGGAGCGAAAGGCCGTGAACGGAGCGAAGATCCTGGTGCTGGGCGTGGCCTACAAGCCCGACATCGACGACGTCCGCGAGTCCCCTGCCATCGAGATCCTGAAGGAGCTGGAGCTGGATGGTGCGGAGGTGGTCTATCATGACCCCCACGTGCCCTCCTTCGAGGAGGAAGGGAGAGCCTGGAAGGGTGTGGAACTGACCGACCGGATCCTTGAGGAATCTGACGCGGTGCTCCTGGTGACGGACCATGCCGAGTTCGACCTGGAGCGGATCTTCGACAAGGCGCGGATCCTTGTCGACTCCCGAAACGCCACAGGCCCCATTGCTCGCGCCCGCGGGGAGGGCTTCGCCCAGCGCTGGATCGTCAAGGGAGGCTCGCGGGGTCCCATTCGCCGGACGGGGTGAGTCGCACCTGACCGAGGGCTGGTCCCTCCCCCCGGAGGGGCATACGTTGGGGCCCATGATTCCTCCACCCGAACCTCCCGCGTCCGCCCTCGAGGCTCCGTTGTCCACCCCCAGGGCATCCTCGTCCGTCCTGGACTTCCAGGAGGCCGCGGCCCTGGCCGAGCGTCTGGATGCCGAGATTGGCCGCGTGATCATCGGCCAGAGGCAGGCGCGGAGGGAAGTCCTCCTCTGCCTTCTGGCGGGCGGGCATGGACTTCTGCGCGGGGTCCCCGGACTGGCCAAGACGCTTCTGATCCGGACGCTGGCGGACGCCGTGAGTCTGCGCTTCGGGCGCATCCAGTTCACCCCTGACCTCATGCCCTCCGACATCGTGGGCACCGAGGTCATCGAGGAAGACCCGGCCACCGGTAGGCGCAGCGTTCGCTTCATCCCGGGTCCCATCTTCGCCAACATCATCCTGGCCGACGAGATCAACCGGACGCCGCCTCGCACCCAGGCCGCCCTCCTGGAGGCCATGCAGGAGTTTCAGGTCACGGTGGGAGGGGTGCGGCACGAACTGGAACGGCCCCTCTTTGTGCTGGCGACGGAGAATCCCATCGAGCAGGAGGGAACCCATCCCCTCCCGGAGGCGCAGCTGGACCGGTTCATGATGAACATCGTCATGGACTATCCGGCCCTCGACGATGAGCGCCGGATTCTTGCCGAGACCACCTCCGTGGAGGCGCCCACCGTCAGCCCGGTGGCCTCGGGAGCGGAGCTGGAAGCCGCGCGGGCACTGGTCCGGGCTCTTCCGGCGGCCAGCAACGTCGTGGACTACGCCCTCCGCCTCGTTCGGGCGACGCGGCCGGGCGGTCCCTCGGCGCCCCCTGACGCCCGGCGGTGGATCGAGTGGGGTGCGGGACCCCGGGCGGGGCAGTCCCTCCTCCTGGGGGCCAAGGCGAGGGCGCTGCTGGAGGGGCGCAAGGTGCCGGCACCCGACGACGTGACGGCCGTGGCCCTCCCCGTGCTTCGGCACCGGGTGCTCCTGAACTTCCATGCCCAGGCCGAGGGCGTGACTCCGGACCGGGTGATCGAGCACCTCCTGGACGCCGTACGCCCGTGACGGACCCGGTGATGGCCGGGGCGGCGCCCTCGGCGGCGTTCTCGCGGGTCCTCTCTCCGGACCTTCTGGCTTCTCTTGGGGACCTGGAGCTCGCGGCTCGCCTCATTGTGGAGGGGATGCAGGCGGGAGGGCACCGCAGCCTTTACCGGGGCGTCGGGACCGAGTTCGTTCAGCACCGCCCCTATGTCCAGGGCGACAGCCTCAGGTACCTGGACTGGAAGCTGCTGGCGCGCACGGATCGGCTTCAGACCCGTCAGTACAGGGAATCCACCCAGGTGGGCCTCCTGCTGGTGCTTGATACCAGCGCATCCATGGGGTTTCCCGAGCCAGCAGGCTCAGCGCCGGTGCCGGCATGGGCCCGGGAGGGAGAGGTAGAGGGCGGGACTGGGTTCGTCGTCTCCCGGCTCCGTTACGGTATCCTTCTCGCCGCCGCCCTGGCCTGGCTTGCCATCTCCCGGGGAGAGGCCGTGGGACTCCTGACCTGGACCGGGTCCCTCCCCCTCCACCTGCCTCTCCGCTCAGGGCGCCCTCACCTCCGACGACTCCTGGCCGAGCTGGAGCGACTGGAACCCCGAGGCGCCTGGGGGCCGGCGGAGGCCATGGACCAGGCGGCTTCCCTTCTTCGTCGACGGGGCATGGTGGTGGCCATTTCGGACTTCTACGATGACGAAGGCGCGCTTCAGTCCTCCCTGCGTCGAGCCGCTCGAAGGGGGCATGACGTGGCCATGCTCCAGCTCACCTCGGAGGAGGAACTCGATTTCCCCTTCGACGGGGAGATGGAATTCGAGGATGCGGAGACCGGGGCCAGACTCCTGACCCATGCGGGAGCCTCCGCCGATGCCGTCCGGGCAAGGATCCGGGGCTTCCACGATCGGCTCCGCCGAGCTGCGCTCCGCGATGGGATTGATCACGTGCGCCTCTCCACCTCGGAGGCACCCGGTCCGGCCCTGCGGCGCTACCTTCTCACCCGCGCCCGGTAACGCCATGACCTGGATGGTACCCTGGGCGTGGCTGGGCCTCGGGACCCTGGTGCTCCCGGTGCTCATTCATCTTCTAGCACGGGACCGGGCTCCCTTTCGGAGGCTCCCCACCCTTCAATTCCTCGGGGCAACTCCCCCTGCGGCGGTCCGGAGGACCAGGCTTCGGGATCCCTTCCTGCTCCTCCTGCGCCTCCTCGTTCTCCTCCTGGCCGTGGCGGCCTTCGCGCGTCCCCATCTTCCCGCCGGATCCCCCGCCCTCTCCTCGGGGGCCGCGGCGCCGCTGACCCGGGTGATCCTGGTGGACGCGAGTCCCGGCATGGTCCGTCTCACCCCAAACGGTGCCACGGCGCTGGAGGAGGCCCGCGCCCGCGCCCGGGATATGGCCGCTGCGGGAGGGGATGCAGGGGTGGGTTCCGACGGGGCGGATCTGGACAGCGCGGGTCCGGACAGCGCGGGTCCGGACAGGGGGATGGGCACCGAGCCTCTGTTCCAGGGGGCCGCCGGCCCCGCGCGACCCGGCGCCACCTACGTGGTGGAGGTGGATGGAGGCGGCGACGCCCTGGCGCGGGCCATGGTCGGGGCCGGGGCGTTCCTCGAGGGGCTTGCCGGGAGGCGGGAGGTGGTGGTCTTCTCCACGTTCCAGGTGGGAACACTGCCGGCAGGCCAGGCGTTCTCCGACGGAGCGACGCATCCCCTCCCGGGGGAGGGCATCGGGATCCGGCTCGAGGCCATTGCCGTGGACGCCTTATCCGCCCCGGATCGGGTGATCCGCCATCCGACGTCCGAGACCCGTGTCTCCATCCAGGCCTTCGGCGAGGGAATCCGGGTGCGCTGGCTTCGGGACCCCCTGGCGGGAGGATCCACCGCCACCTCACCGATCCGCCTGGGCTCCGGTCCTCTGCGCAACCCGATGCTCGACCCCGGCTCGGAGCCCGGCTCCGACCCCGGCCCCGACCCCGGCCCCGACCCTGGCCCCGACCCTGGCCCCGACTTCAGCCTCGGCTCCATCTTCTGGGGGCGACTGGCCGAAGCGGCCGGTCTTCCGGTTTCGTCAGCCGAGCATCCCGTGGAGGTACGCCTTCGTCCAGCGGAGACGGAGGGCGATCCCCAGGGCGGACCCTTCCCCGACGGGCGCCCCTGGTCGGAGGCGCCCGGATGGATGGCGGATGTGGCGCTGGCCGTGGCCCGGGATCCCGTGCTGGCGGCGGCGGCGGTGGCCCATCCAGCCCCCGGCGCCGGTCACGAGCCCGCCACCACCTCCCTCCTTCCCCTGGTCCACCGTCGCACCGGGGAGCCGGTGGTGGTGGCCGCCCCCATGGTCACGAGCGTGGGTACAGGTGACCCACCGACCTTGATGCTGGGGGTCCACGGGACGTCGGAGTCCCTCCTCGCTGCGGCCCTCATGGCCGCCGTGAGCCAGGCATCTCCGGGGGTGGGGCCGTTGTGGGCGTGGGACCCCCGGGTCCTCGCGGACGCCGACCTGGAAGCCTGGCGGCGGCCCTCTGTGGTCCGCCCGCCGGATCCTGACGAGGAGGCAGAGGGCGCTGGCCAGGCGCGTCTCCTCTGGTTCGGCGTTCTCCTCCTCCTTGGCGTGGAATGGGGCGTACGTCGCCGTCGACGGTCGGGGTTGGCGGATCCTGCCGAAAAGGCGGAGGCGAGGCCGTGAGCGAGGCGACAGCTTCCGCTTCGATGCGGCTGATGGCCGCCCTCGTGGCCGTGTCCCGCAGGATGTTCATCCTGGCTGTCCTCCGGGGGGCCGTGGCGGGAATGGTCCTCGGGGGGGTGGGCCTCGTCCTGGCGTGGGCCATGGCCGCCGGGGGGTATGGGAGCCCGGGGTTCCTCGTCCTCTTCGCCCCGTGGCAACCGGTCGCGGTCTGGCTCCTCCTGTCGCTCTGCGTGGGCATGGCCGGGGCGATCCAGGGCCGCCTCCGGACCGCCTGGCTTCGGGGCGGTGCCCTGGAGGACGCCGCCCACCTGGTAGAGGCCCTGGTTCCCGGATGTCGGAACATCGTCCTTTCGGCGGTCGAGAGCCTGAAAGCTCCTCCGAACACGTCCATCCTCCCCAGGTCAGCGCTGCAGCTCCGTGTGCGGCAGCTGGTGCTGGAGGAGGCGGTGGAGTGGGTGGAACGCCACCCAGCCAGGCAGATGCTCCCCCTGGCTCGCCCCGCCGGCACCCTGGCGGCCAGCCTGATGGCGAGCCTCCTGCTCGGATTCGTGATGCTGGAATCGCTGGAACGAGGGGTGGGAGAGTTCGAGGGTGTCCGGGAGGCCCTGGCCCGGGATGGACAACGGGGGGGAGACGAGGGGGTGGTCGGGATTCGGGTTCTGGTGCGGATCCTTCCTCCCGCTTACACGGGAGAGGGGGCGGTGGAAGTGCAGGATCCGGAGTGGATCGAGGCCCTTCGTGGGAGCCGGCTCGAGCTGATGGTGGACGTCCTTCCGTCGTCGTCCGTTTCCCGCGCGGGCGACAGGTCCCGCGCGGACGAAGGGGACCGCGTGGACAATGGGCCGCAGGCTGACGCCCGGGGACCGCTGGAGGTGCAGGGAACTCTGGAGACGCTGGAGGGACGCCAACCCCTGCATCGGGACGGCACCCGGCGTCTTCGAGCGGAGGTGCAGATGGATGCGAATGGATTCCTCTCCCTTGATGTGGAGCAGGGCTCCCGATCCACCCGACGTCTCATCGGTCTCGGGGTGGTGGACGACCCGGCTCCCCGGGTTCGAATCCTCGAACCGGGGAGGGATCTCTACCTCCCGGACGGGAACCGAACCCTTCGCCTCGAAGTGGAGGCGACAGACGACCGGGCCCTGGCGTCCCTGGACCTTCTCTTTACACGGGTGCGGGGGTTCGGCGAGCTCTTCGAGTTCGAGGAGGGGCGTCTCCCGCTCCGCATCACCCCGCATACGCCCGACCGCTGGACCGGATTCGCGGAGTGGGACCTGAGCGATCTGGAACTGGATCGTGGTGACGTCCTGGTGTACCGGGCCGAGGCTCGCGACGAGCGTCCCGGGGCTCTCCCCGGGGAGTCGGAGACCTGGACCCTCGAGATCCTCGGCTCCGATGCGGCACCGGTTGGCGGGTTCGCGGGGGAGGACGAAATGAGCCGGTATGCTCTGAGTCAGCAGATGGTGCTGGTCCTCACCGAGGAGCTGCGGTCCGGGAGGGACACCCTCTCCGGGTCCCGTCTCCTCGAGGAATCCCGGGTTCTGGCGGCGGCCCAGCGCCGGGTTCGGGCCGAGTTCGTGTTCATGCTCGGGGGAGAGCTGGAAGACGAGCATCTTCACGACGACCCGGCCTCCGAGCCGGATGCCCACGACCACGGGAGCACCCACGACCGCGGGACCGGTCAGGGCCGCGGGGCAGCCACCTCCCCTACCGGGGATCCCGATGCCCCATCCGCCCAGGAACTCCACGAGGAGGCCCATGCCCGGGCCGACGCCGATGCGGCCGAGGGGCGTCTCGCCCAGGAGGGCCGGATCGAACTGGCCAGAGCGATCCGGGCCATGAGCCAGGCCGTGACGCACCTGAATCAGGCGGCGCTGGAAGAGGCGCTCGAGGCCGAGGCCCTCGCGCTGGAGCACCTGCAGCGGGCCTTCTCGAGTTCGCGGTATCTCCTCCGGGCCCTGTCGGAGCGGGAGGAACTGGATCCGGGACGGCGTCTCACCGGTGAACGAAGCGCCGCCGTTCCCCACCGGCGCCCGCTCCTTCTCGCCGAGCCCGATCCCGTCGAGGTTGAGCTCCGGCTGGTCCTGGATGGACTGCTGCGCCTTGCGCTGGCGCCGACCCCTGCGGCTTCACCGGGGCCCCCCGGGCCCACCGGTCCCGCGGAGCCCCCGGGTCCCGCCGAATCCAGCGGTCCCGCGGGTTGGGCGGCCCGTCTCCTCGCCGTCGATCCTGCCTCACCCCGTTTCCGGGATCTCGCATCCCGGCTGGTGGACCTGGACGCGTCGTGGTCGGGAGGAGGAGCCCCTGCACGGGAGGCCCGGGAGGCCCGGGAGGCCCAGGGGGCCCGGGCGGCCGGGGAGGCCAGCGAGGCAGGGGAGAGCTGGAGGGTGGGGGTGGAGGAGGTCATCGTGGAACTGGGGAGGTACCTGCGGGATCGTCACCTCGCTCACCCGGGGGCCGGTGCCCCTCCCCAGCTGCTCCACCTGGAAGGTGCCTGGGCGGACGCCCTTCGCGGCGCTGCGGGGGAGGGTGGGCAGCGATGATCCCCGAAAGCGCGAAGGATGTCGGGAGGGAGACCCGGACACCAGGGGGGACGACGCCATCAGGGGGAACCGGGGCTCCCGAGGCAGGAGCATGGCTCCCCCGCCTGCTTCGCCTCCTGGCCGTGGCCATCGTGGTCCTGGCCATCGTGGACCCGTCCCTCCCCTCGGGACGGGAAGGCACGCGCCTGGTGGCCGTGATCCCCGTGGGGGAGGCGGAGGTCGGAGCGTCGGACGAAGCGGAGTGGGTCGACCGCGTAGCCGAGCACCTGGGCCGAACCTTTGGGGTCACCCGTGGGGCCTATCCTGGCGTTCACGCCACGGTGTGGGTGGGACGGCATCTTCCGGCAGAGGTCTGGGAGGGAATGGCCTCCGAAGGAGGGCCGGTCTTTCTGGTTCGCACGCCTCCCGGGGCCACCCCCCCTGCCTTCCATCGTCTCACGGTGGAAGGCCCTCGCCGGGTTCCCCAGGGCTCGAGGATCCCGGTGCGAGCCTGGCTTGATCCCGGAGGCAGCGACCCCACCACTCCGGTTCGTGCCACGCTCCGCTCCGGCGGGGTTCTCCTGGCCGACACCACCGTGCAGATCGGAGAGCTGGCCGGAGGCCTCGACATGGACGTGGCATCGCCCCGAGCCGGCGTTCTCCCCCTTCGGCTCGAAGTGACGACCGCCCGGGCCCCGGGGAGCCCGCGCCGCGAGGCCGGGGGCGCGAACCCAGCCGCCGTGTCCGTGGCCGACCTCCTGGTGGAGGTGGAATCCCGACGATGGCGGGTCTTTTTCCTCGAGGCTCGTCCCTCGTGGATGACCACCTTCGTGCGCCGGGCCCTGGAGGAGGATCCTCGCTTCGAGATCCACAGTCGAACCCTCACGGCCCCAGGCCTGGCCATCCAGGTCGGCGAGCCTCCTCCGGACCTTTCGGACCCCGGACGACTCGCCTCCTTCGACCTGGTGGTCGTGGGAGCACCCGAAGCTCTGGACGAGGCCCACGTCCAGGCGCTGGAAGACTTTCTCCGGGAGCGAGGGGGAAGCGTGGCTCTCCTCCCCGACCGGGAGGCCCCCGGTCCCCATGACCGCCTCGGCGGGGTGGCGGGGTGGTCCCGGGGTGGAAGCGAGGATGCCGAGCCCCTGGTTCGGACGTGGCCGTCACCCCGGGGGGCCGGTCTGGAGGCCCGCGCGTGGATCTGGCCGTCGACTCTCCCCCCGGCAGCGACCCCCGTGGCCACCACCCGGGCCGGGCACCCGGTGGTCTGGCAGCGCCCGGTGGGGATGGGGCGGCTGGTGGTGAGCGGAGCCCTCGACAGCTGGCAGTTTCGGGATCCCGAGAGTACCGGGTTCCAGGAGTTCTGGACGATCCTCCTTGCGGAGGCAGCGGAACGGGCACCCCGGTCGGTGGAGGCCAGCTGGCTTGGCACCCCGGCAGGGCGGGGCCGGGGAACGGGCGCCAGGTACGGCGTGGCGCGTCCCGGGGAGCTCCTCCGCTTCGAGGTGACCCTCCGGACCCCTGCGCCTCCTGGCGTCGAGGTGGAGATCCAGGCCCGGCTGGAGCTCGAGGGCCCGGGAGAGGCAGGCCCCAGTCCCGGGCCCGTACCACTCTGGCCGACCGGACACCCCGGCCGCTTCGAGGGCTGGCTGAGGGCTCCGCGTTCCGAGGGTGCCCATCTCCTGCGCATCCACCTCCGTTCCTCCGACCGGGGTCCAGGTGAGGTTCCCCAGGGGATCACCGACGCATTGGAGGGGTGGGACGAGACCGTCCGGCTCCCCCTGGTGACCACGGCGGCGGCGGGGCCTCCGCCTCCGGATGATCCCGGGCTCATGGCGGGGTGGGTGGCCACCCGGGGCGGGCGGGTCCTCGAGACCGGAGAGCTGTCCCGACTCCCGGAGGAGATCCGCGTCGCCCTGGGAGATCCGGCTCCCCGTGATCCCTGGCATCCCCTGCAATCTCCCTGGTGGATCCTCCCCCTGGCGCTGGCGCTGGCCGGCGAGTGGAGCTGGCGGCGCCGGCGCGGGCTGGCCTGACCCGCCCGGGGAACGGGTTCCGGAGAGAGGTCCGGGTCTGGCGGTCCGGCACCCATGCGCGCCGGGATCCGCTTGACAGGAATCGTCCCGCCGCCGTACGGTGCACCCCTCGCCTCGGCGCACCTTTCAGCCGGGGGGCAATGCGCCCGCCATTCTCCATGCCTCTGCACGGGCTGTCCGGGGCTCCATGGCGCCTCCGTCACCTCCTTCTTCACCCTTGCCTCCGGGTCCATGTACACACGCGACGAATTTCGCGCCTTTGCCGATCAGATCATCGACATGGCCGCCCCCGACCCCATCGAGGTGAACCTCCGGGGGGGCGAACGCTCCGGGACCCGGTGGGCCAACTCCTCCATCACTGTGAACCTGGTGCAGTACGACCGCGAGGTCTCGGTGACCCTCCACCGGGGGATGCGGGTGGGAACGGCCTCCACCCGGGACTTCAGCGAGTCCGGATTCCGGGCGCTCCTTGCCGAGGCCCGGGCCGATGCCGAAGCCTCGGAGGAGCGGGAGTCCCTCCCCGAACTTCTGGGTCCGCAGGAGTACATCCCCGTCGATGCGGCCCTTCCGGACATGGTCGGGTTCGGTCCCGGGGGACGGGCGGAGCTGGTGCGCCAGAGTCTCGACCTGTCGGAGGCCATGGGAGTGGTGGGCTACGGGTACATCCCGAAGAACGACCAGGCCACCTGCCGGGCCACCTCCGAGGGCCTCTTCGCCTACCACCGGGAGGCCCAGGCCAGCTTCGTTCTGACCTGTCGCACGCCCGACGGACGCGGCTCCGGGTGGGCGGGAACCACCGGGATCAAGGATCTCTCCATGATCGATGCCGAGGCGTTGACCCGGAAGGCCAGCGAGAAGGCGCTGCTCAGCGTGAATGCCCGGGCCATCGAACCCGGGCGCTGGGACGTGATCCTCGAACCTCCGGCCGTCGCTGACGCGATCTTCCACCTCGGCCTTTTCGCCTTCAACGGCCTCGCCTGCCTCGAGGGTCGAAGCGCGATCTGTGGGCGCATCGGCGAGCAGGTC